>NZ_BAABJO010000005.1:0-348699 GCF_039543345.1 Pseudonocardia adelaidensis
GCGCGGCCACGCGGGCGGCGCCGAGGCGGTCGGTCACGATCCCGGCGAGCGGCGCGGTCAACCCGCCGAGCAGCGCGAACGCGCCGAAGACCAGCCCGATGCCGGTGGAGCCGAGCCCGAGCGCCGACAGGTGCAGCGGCAGCACCGGCTCGGCGAACGCGATCGCCGCCGCCCCGAGCGCGGTGAGCCCGATCAGCAGGCCGGCCCGCGGTCCCCGCGCGACCTCCCGCAACGAGGCCGATGCCGGCGCGGCCGCGGTGGGCCCGACCCACGCGAGCCGCGCCCCGGCGGCGGCCGCCGCCAGCACCGCGACCAGCACGAACGGGGCGTGCGGGCCGAACGCGTCGGCGAGGAACCCCGAGACGGCCGGGCCGAGCAGCACGCCGAGCCCGACGGCGGAGAGCGCGAACCCCATCACGGTGCCACGTCGCTCGGGCGGGTGGGTGCCGGCGATCAGCGCCAGCCCGGCCGCCCAGCTCGCGGCCGCCGCGACGCCCTGCGCCGCCCGCGCGAGCGAGAGCACGGCGAGGCCGACGGCACCCGGGACGTCGACCACGGCCGCGAACAGCGCCGTCGCGGCGGCGAGCGCGATCAGGCCGGCGAGCAGGGGTGCCCGCGCGCCGCTCCGGTCGACCCAGCGGCCGACCACCGGCGTCGCGACGAGCATCGCCACCGCGTACGCGGCGAAGAGCAGCCCCGCGGCACCGGACGAGCCGGCGACCGCCGGGAGCACGGGCAGCAGCGGTACGAGGCTGCCGTACAGGAACATGTCGACGGCGAGCGCCAGCGTGACGACCCCGGCGGCGGCGCGGGGGCGGGTCGGTCCGCGGGACATCACGGGAGGATCCCTCCGAGTAGGGGCCGCACGCTGGTGGCGTCGGCCGGGGGAACGAGGGCCGGGTCGTGGCCGGCGAGCAGCGCGGTGCCGCACAGCCACGTGAGGAGGTGGGCGGCGGCCGGGGCCGGGTCGGCGGTCGGGGCCACGGCGGCCCGCAACCGGTCGCGCCACGCGTGGAAGCCTGCCGCCTTCTCCGCGAGCGCGCCGGAGGAGGCGGCCGCGCGCATGCTCACCGCCATCAGGGCGGCGAACCGGCGGTCGGTGTGCAGCGCCGTGAGCCAGGCGAGTGCGAACGCTTCGAGGCGGTCGGCGAGCGGGACGCCCGGGGTGTCGAGCGCGGCCCAGACGGGGGCGGCGACCACGTCCCACGTCTCGCCGAGCACGGCGGCCAGGAGCGCCTCCTTGTCCGCGAAGTGGTGGTAGACCGCGCCGCGCGTGACGCCGGCGTCCTCGGCGATCGCGGCGAGCGTCGCCCGGTCGATCCCGTCGCGGGCGAAGGCGAAGAGCGCGGCATCGAGGACGGCGGCGCGCGTGGCTGCGGTGTCCTCGGCGGTACGGCGCACGGCCTATTGATACATGCATGTATGTATGAAAGGCAAGCACTACGGTGGGCACGTGACGGAGCAGGTCGTACTCCTCGACGACGGCGGCTGCCCCATCGGCGTCGCCGACAAGGCCACCGTGCACGGGGCGAGCACACCGCTCCACCTGGCGTTCTCCTGCTACGGCTTCGACGGCGCAGGCCGGCTGCTCGTCACCCGGCGGGCCCGCCACAAGGTGACCTTCCCCGGCGTGCGCACCAACACCTGCTGCGGCCACCCGGCGCCGGGCGAGGCGGTGGCGGATGCCGTCCGGCGGCGGCTGGCCGACGAGCTCGGCGTGGGCGCCGTCGACCTGCGGCTCGTGCTGCCCGACTTCGCCTACCGGGCGGCCGCCGGGGGCGTCGAGGAGAACGAGCTCTGCCCCGTCTACGTGTGCACGCTCGTCGGCGAGCCGCACGCCCGGCCCGACGAGGTCGAGTCCGTGGAGTGGTGGAGCTGGGAGGCGTTCCTCGCGGCGGCCACGGCGGGCGAGCTCTCCCCGTGGGCGCAGCTGCAGGCCCCGCTGCTCGATGCCCGCCGAGACGATTGGAACATGCGATGAGGGAGATCACGATCTTCAGCGGCTCGGCCCACCGGGAGCTCGCGGCCGCCATCTGCCACCACCTCGAGGTGCCGCTCGCGCCCTCGCGGGTCACCCGGTTCGCCAACGACTGCCTCGAGGTCCAGCTGCTGGCCAACTGTCGCGAGCGGGACGTGTTCATCGTGCAGCCGCTGGCGCCGCCCGTTCAGGACAACCTCGTCGAGCTGCTCCTGATGCTCGACGCGGCCCGCGGCGCGTCGGCCGCGCGGATCACGGTGGTGATGCCGCACTTCGCCTACGCCCGCTCGGACAAGAAGGGCGCCCCGCGCATCTCGATCGCCGCCCGCCTGGTGGCCGACCTCATGCAGACGGCAGGCGCCGACCGGGTCCTCACGATGACGCTGCACTCCCCGCAGGTGCACGGCTTCTTCGGGGTGCCGGTCGACCACCTGCACGCCCTGCACGAGCTGGCCCGCCACTTCCGCGGCGGGGACCTCTCCAACTCGGTGGTCGTGTCGCCCGACCTGGGCAACGCCAAGGAGGCCTCGCGCTTCGCGCGGCTGCTCGGCCTGCCCGTCGCGGCCGCGGCGAAGGAGCGGATCTCCGATGACAAGGTCCTGATCAGCTCGATCATCGGCGACGTCCGCGGCAAGGACGTCGTGGTGCTCGACGACGAGATCGCCCGCGGCAGCACGATCGTCGAGCTGCTCGACCGGCTCGTCGAGCACGACGTCGCCTCGATCCGGGTCGCGTGCACCCACGGCCTGTTCAGCGACGGCGCGCTGGACCGGATCGGGCGGCGCGACGACGTCGCGGAGATCGTGTGCACCAACACCGTGCCGCTGCCCGGCGCCGAGGACGCCCCGAAGCTCACCGTGATCTCGGTCGCCCCCGCGCTCGCCGAGGCGATGCGCCGGATCCACAACGGCGAGTCGGTGAGCGTGCTGTTCGACGAGCACTGATGCTGGCCGGGGAGGCGCGGGCCGCGGCCCTGGACTGGGCGCGGTGCCGGACCGAGCCGGGCTTCCGGGGGGCCTACCTCGCGGGCTCCACCGCGGACCGGCCCGCCGACGCCGTGCAGCCGCCCTGGTCGGACGTCGACGTCACCGTCGTGGTGGCCGGAACGGCTCCCCCGAAGCCGGGCAAGATCCGCCACCACGGTGCGCTCCTCGACGTCTCGTACCTGCCGGAGGAGCTCCTCGCCGACCCCGATCGCGTCGCGGCCACCCACTACCTCGCGCCGTCGTTCGCCGGCCCGGACGGCGTGCTGCTCGACCCCACCGGGCTGCTCGGGCGGCTGCGGGCCGCGATCGCGCCGACCTACGACTCGCCGGGGGCACGGCGCCGCCGGGTCGCGGACGTGCTCACGGCGATCCGGATGCGGCTGTCCGCGATCGACGCGGCTGCCCGATGGCCCCAGCAGGTGCAGGCCTGGCTCTTCCCGTCCACCCTCGGCACGGTCGCGGCGCTGGTGGCGGCCGGAGAGCGCCCGACGGTCCGGCTGCGCTTCCGGCGCGCCCGCGACGTGCTCCACGACCGTCCCGGCGGCTACGCCCGAATGCTGGAGCTGCTCGGATGCGCCGGTGTCGACGCCGGGGTGGTGGTGCGCCACCTCGACCGGCTCGGCGACCTGTTCGACGAGGCCGCCGCGGTCGGCAGCACCCCGTTCCCCTTCTCGTCGGACATCAGCGCCGAGGCCCGGCCGATCGCGATCGACGGCAGCCGCGCGCTCGTCGACGCGGGGGATCACCGCGAGGCGGTGTTCTGGATCGTCGCCACGTTCGCCCGCTGCCAGCAGGTCCTCGACGCCGACGCGCCACCGGAGCGCTCCCGGGCCGCGGAGCGTGCGTTCCGGGACGCGCTGGCGGAGCTCACCGGCGTGCGCGGCCCGGACGACCTGCGCGCCCGGTCCTCCGCCACCGTCGCCCTGCTCCCGGAGCTGGAGGACGTGGCGGCGACCATCGTCGGCTCCCGTC
Source organism: Pseudonocardia adelaidensis (assembly GCF_039543345.1). Classification (NCBI taxonomy): domain Bacteria; kingdom Bacillati; phylum Actinomycetota; class Actinomycetes; order Pseudonocardiales; family Pseudonocardiaceae; genus Pseudonocardia; species Pseudonocardia adelaidensis. The sequence goes on from NZ_BAABJO010000005.1 coordinate 3,937, forward strand.
AGACGAAGTAGCTGTCGTGGCGCGTGAAGAACTCGGCGCGCTGCTCGTCGTTCATAGCGGCCAGCTGGGTGATCCCCTCGAAGTAGGCCTCGCGGGGTGCCCCGGGTGTGAAGAGCATCAGCATGGACACCGGCTCGCCGGACTCGTTGCGGAACGCGTGCAGCCCGCCCGGCGGGACGTACAGGAAGTCGCCCGTGGTGCCGTCGATCCAGCGCTCGCCGTCGAACAGCCGCAGCGTCCCGGACAGGACGAAGAACGACTCCGACATCGTCCGGTGGAAGTGCGTCGCCGGTCCACCGGGCTCCGGACCCATGTCGACGCGGTAGAGCCCGAAATCGCCATCGCTGGACGGCCCGGTGGCCAGGTAGTGGTAGGCGGTCCCGGAGCCGACCGTTGGACCGGAGGAGGTGACCGGCGTGGACACGAAGTCGGGTGCCGTGCTCGCGGAACGGAACGTCGCATTGATCTCCCCCGCCGCGCCGGCGTAGCGGGGATGTGGGTAGGACACGAGGCCTCCTGTGGGTGAACCGTCGGACCGTCGGCCCGGTGCCGGCCAGTGTTCGGCCTGAACCCGGGTCGAGGTCAATCCCCGGCTGCGCCGGATCCGGCTACCGTCGTGGGCATGGTCAGCAGGCTGATCGCGGTGGCCGTCGACTGCCGGGACCCGGAGCGCTGCGCCACCTTCTGGTGCGCCGCGCTCGGCACGGAGGTGGACCGGCGGTGGCGCGATGCCCACGGTGTCGAGTACGTGCAGATCGGCACGGGGAAGGGCCCGTTGCTGCTCTTCCGGCCGGTGCCCGAGGCGCGGTCGGGGAAGAACCGGCTGCACCTGGACATCGCGCCCGCCGTCGGCACGCAGGAGGCCGAGGTCGCGCGGCTCGTCGACCTGGGCGCCACCCGGATCGCCGACGAGCCGGAGCTCCCGTGGGTGGTGCTCGCCGATCCGGAGGGCAACGAGTTCTGCGTGCTGCCCCCCAACGGCTGATCGAACTGAGCAGCACGTGGGCGCTGCTGCGATGACCCCGGCGTACTGATCGCCGGCACTGATCGGTTCGAGCAGGACCTCGGCGCTGCCGGGATCGCGCTGGTGCTTCTCGCGGCGGCGGTGGGGGCCGCGGTGGGGGTTCAGTGCCGGGTCGCGAGAAGGCGGCGCGCGGTGTCCGCGACCAGCCACAGGCTGCACGGCCAGGCGAGGTGGGCGCTGCCCGTGCCCGGCAGCCCGCACCCGCGGCAGCGGCTCCTGGCGTCCGGGACGTGCGCCGCCAGCAGGACCTCGACGACCTGCGGCATGCGCGCCAGCTGCGCAGCAACGGGCGATGGTTCTGTAGCGTCCCGCATCGGGTCCGCACTCCTCAGCAGTGTGGGTCAAGGCCCCGGCCTGGTGTTGCAGCACCCGGCCGGGGCCGCCTCGGGTGGAGGCCCACCGATCGTCCCAGCGTCGACTGAAATGCACAATATGACTTTAGCGTTTGATACGGTGGGTTAGGCTGGTTCGCCGTATGTGCTGATGAGCGACGTCTTCGCTCAGTTCGCTGATCTACCGTCTGACTTGTGGGGAAGCGTCTGATCTCGACGGGCGAGCTCGCCCGCGAGCTCGGCGTCGCCCGCGGCACGATCCTGGTGTGGATCAGCAACGGCGTGATCACACCGGAGTACACGACGCCGGGCGGGCACCACAGGTGGGTGCTCGAGGACGTCCGCCGTCAGCTCCGGGACGCACGGCAGCGCGACGAGTAGGTATCTGGATCCGGGTTCCGCCCGCTCGTACCGTCCATGGGCATGACATCCGCCGCCTCGCGGCTCGCCCGGCTCGCCGACGGCTACGTCGTGACGCAGCTGCTGTGGGTCGCGGCCGAGCTGCGGATCGCCGACGCGCTGGCCGACGGCCCGCGTTCCGCGAAGGAGCTCGCCACGCAGGTCGGCGCCGACCCGGACGTGCTGCGCCGGGTGCTGCGGGGTCTCGCGGCGGAGGAGGTTCTCGACGATCTCCCCGGCGACCGGTTCGGGCTCACCGCTACGGGCGAACTCCTGCGTGACGGGGTCGAGGGCTCGCAGCGTGGTGCCGTCCTCGCCCGCGGTGGCCTCTACTACGGCGCGCTGGCCGGGTTGCTGGACGCGGTGCGGGACGGCGGCGTCCCGTTCGAGCTCGTCCACGGCAGGACGTTCTTCCAGCACCTCGACATCCACCCCGCGGAGAGCGCCCGCTTCCAATCGTCGATGGCGGTGCGCGCCGCGCGCGAGGCGGCCGCGGTGGTGGAGGCGTACGACTTCCGCCGGTTCCGCACGCTCGTGGACGTCGGTGGCGGCACCGGCGTGCTGCTCGCGGAGATCCTGCGGGCGGCCCCGCCCGTGTCCGGTGTGCTGTTCGACCGGCCCGAGGTCGTTCGGGGCTCACAGCTGCCGCACGTCGGCGGCGACTTCTTCGCCGAGGTCCCGGCGGGCGCGGAGGCCTACGTGCTCTCCCGCGTGATCCACGACTGGCCCGGCGCCGAGGCCGTCGCGATACTGAGGACCGTCCGCCGCGCGATCCCGGACTCCGGCACGCTGCTGCTGGTCGAGGCGGTGCTCCCGGCGCGGGCGTCCGACGACCCCGCGGCGGTGCGGATGGACGTGCACATGCTGACGCTGCTGGGTGGCCAGGAGCGGACGGCCGACGAGTTCGCGGCGCTGCTGGCGGCCGCCGGTTTCCGGCTCGACCGGGTCATGCCGACGGGACCGAGGAGCGGGGTGCACGTCCTCGTGGCCCGGCCGGCCGAGGTCCCCCGTCACTCCGACCGGCCACGCAGCAGGGCCGCCAGCGGCGGCGAGTCGTAGGCCGGTCCGTCGCCGTCCACCCACCGCCGGATGTGGGGAGCCTGGGGTGGGGAGCCGCCGAGCAGGAGCACCCCGGTCAGCGCGACGGCCCCGGCGGCCGCGGTGCCCGCGACGAGCAGCGCGGCGTGCCGGACGCCGGTGGCGGGATCCGCCGCGGAGGTGGCCGCGCGCAGCAGCAGCGGGGCGAGCAGGAAGGCCGCCTCGGCGCGCAGGAGCTGCACGAGCGCGAACGCGGGACCGAGCCGCGGGGCGGGCACGCTGAGCGCACCCAGGAAGAGCCCCGGCCCGACGCCCGCGCCGGCCCCGAGGCCGAGCAACGCTCCGGCCGCAGCGGCCAGCGGGACGGCCGGGAGCGCCCCCGCGACGGCCAGCAGCACACCGGCCGCCGCCGTGGTGAGCAGGCCGCCCAGCACGAGCACCGGCAACCAGCGGGTGGGCAGCACGCGGACGATGAGCCACAGCGCGACCGCCATCCCGAGCACCTGGGTGGCGAGCACGGCGCCGACGGCCGCCGGACCCATGCCCTCGACCTGCTGGAGGCGGACGACGGCGAGCTCGACGAGGGTCGTGAAGGCGGCGCCGCTGAGCATCGCGGCGCCGACCCCGGTGACCGGCAGGGTGTGCGCGATCAGCCGCACGGGCATCAGCGGCCGCTCCTTGCGGTACTCGCGCACGACGAGGACGACCAGCGCGGCCACGCCGACGCCGGTCACCAGCACCGCGGCCGGCGGCGGGGCGGGTGCCGCGGCCAGCAGGCTGACCCCGAGGAACGGCAGGATCGTGGCCGCCGCGGCGAGCGGGATGCCGGACGGGTCGAAACCCATGTGCGGGTTCGGGTCGCCGCCGCGCTCGAAGCCCAGCACGCCGACCACGAGTGCGGCGAGGGCCACCACGGCCGCCCCGGCGAACAGCAGCCGCCACCGCTCCGGGCCTGCCGCCACGCCGCCGACCGTCGTCCCGATCGCGGCGCCGCCGAACAGGCCCAGGTTGATCAACGAGACGGTGAGCGGGACCCGCGCCGCCCCGTGGCGGGTGACGAGCGGGGGGAGCGCGACGACGAGCAGCATCCCGGTCGCCCCGCCGTGCAGCACCCGGCCGGCGCCGAACCAGACGACGTCCGGCGCGAGGGCGGCGATGCTCGCGCCGAGGGCGGACGTCGCGGTGCACGCCAGGTAGAGCCGCCTGGCCGGGGCGCGCTGGACGAGGTCGGCGGCGACGACCACGCACAGCGCGTACGCCGCGTTCGCCAAGCCGTTCGCGAGCTGCAGGCCGGACCTGGTCGCGCCGAGCTCCCCGCCCTGCAACGGCGTGAGCGGGAAGGACGCCGTCGACAGCACGACGAACGGGCCGAGGCCGAGCAGCGCCATCGCCAGCGCGCTCGACCAGCGCCCGGCGAGCGGGACGGGGAGCCGGCCCACGTCCGGGTCAGCCCGGCACGCCCCGGTGGCGGCGCAGCGCCGCGCCGGTCCACGGGGGCGGCGGCCCGATCGGAGCGCCCCGATCGCCGAGGCCGCACCTGCCTGCGCAGCTCCGGGACGCGGTCGGGCCGTCCGTGCGGAAGCGGTCGCGGGGTCCGGGGACGCTGCAGCGCATCCCGACGTGTTACCCGTTCAGCCGTGATCGAAGCGGGTGGCCGGGTGCCGCGGGGCGGGGTCGCTGGAGATCAGGGTGCCGGCGTGGCTGCCGGGTACGTGCCGGCCGGTGGTCACGGGGTGTACGGCGGCGCCTCTCCCCAGCCCCAGCGGGGGGTCGGGTAGTCCGTGGGCGGGTTGGCGCCCGGCGCGGAGTTGGCCTTGGCGATGCGGGTGCCCCACTCGATGTAGGCGACGAAGGCGGAGCGGAACTCGGGATCGCCGGGCAGCCCCGCCTCGTCGGCGCTCTCGGCGATCAGCTGCGCCCACCGGGCCCGCTGCTGCTCGGTGATCGCGAGGCCGATGTGGTGGGAGAGCATGGCCGGGTAGCCGCCGAGCTGGTCGGTGTACTCGGTGGGCCCGCGGAACACCTCGCCCAGCCAGCGGGCCACGTGGTCCTGGTGGTCCGGGCTCATGTGGCGGAAGATCGGCTCGAGCAGCGGGTCCTCGAGCACGCGCTCGTAGAAGACGTCGGTGAGGCGGTGCAGGGCGGCGGAGCCGCCGCACCACTCGTACAGCGTGGGAACGGCGTCGGTCACGGGATCCCTCCAGGAATTACGTAATTACAGCGTATAGAGGATCGGCCGACTTCTGAATCCGCCCAGGCGGTCGACCGGTCAGCGTGGCGGGGATCCGTAAACGGCTGCGAGCCAGACGCCGGTGATCGTGTCGACGAGGACGTCCTCGTCGTCGAACGGGGCGACACCGGCAGCCGCGAGGTACTGCAGCCTTTCGCTGAGCCAGGTGAGCGCGCTCGCCAGGTGATCGGCGGGAAGGCCGCCTCGCGGGGCGACACCCTCCGCCCGGTCGCGTTCGATGCGCTCCGCCGTGGCCGCGGTGAACCCGGCCATCAGCACCGTCCACAACTCGGTGAGCTGCGGATCGGTGTGCCAGTTCTCGACGATCGCGCGTAGGACGGGGGCCTTCCGGCGCCACAGCTCGCTCCCCGCGGTCACGGACCGGCGCAGGGCGGGCTCCGGCGGCCCGCCGCCCGCACGCGCCGTCCAGGACTCGGCTGTCGCGTGCCCGCTCTGCACGGCGCCGCGGACCAGCTCGGCGAGCACGTCGTGCTTGCCGCCGAAGTAGAAGTAGAAGCTCGCCCGGGACACGCCTGCGGCCGCGAGGATCTCCGCGACGGCGAGCTTGTCGAACGGGCGGCGGGCCAGCAGGGATTCGGTGGCCTCCAGGATCGCTGCGCGCACATCCCGGGTGACGGGCGTGGCAGCGCGCCCTCGGCGGGGAGTCGGCGCGGTCACACGCGGACCATACAGTATGTCTGGATAGGTTGTCCGTACACCCTGTATGGATGGAGGCTCCTCATGCAGTACCGGCTCCTGGGCCGCACCGGCCTGCGCGTCGCTCCGTTCGCGCTGGGGGCGATGACCTTCGGGGACACCTCGTGGGGCACCGACGAGACCACCTCCCGGGCGATCGTCGACCGCTACCTCGACGCAGGCGGCAACTTCATCGACACGGCGAACGGTTACGCATCGGGTCGCAGCGAGGAGATCCTCGGCGCCGTGTTGGCCGAGTCCGGCCGCCGCGACGAGGTCGTCCTGGCCACGAAGTTCACCGCGGCCCGCCGCGCAGGCGACCCGAACGCGGGCGGCAACGGGCGCAAGAACATCCTCGCGTCCCTCGAGGAGTCGCTGCGCCGGCTCCGCACGGACTACCTCGACCTCTACTGGCTGCACATCTGGGACACGGTGACCCCCGTGGAGGAGGTGATGTCGACCTTCGACGCCCTCGTGCGCGCCGGCAAGGTGCGGGCGGTCGGGCTGAGCGACACCCCGGCCTGGTACGCGGCGAAAGCGCAGCTGCGGGCCGCGGCGCACGGCTGGGAACCGGTGGCCGCACTGCAGCTCGAGTACTCGCTCGTCGAGCGGTCCATCGAGCGTGAACACGTCCCGGCCGCGCTCGACCTCGGCATGGGCATCGTCCCGTGGTCACCGCTCGCCCACGGGTTCCTCACCGGCAAGTACACCCGGGGCGGCGACGACGGCATCGTCGGCGAGGGCCGGGTCCAGGCCCTGCGGGCCTCTCCCTACGGCCGGAGGCACACGGAACGGGACTGGGCGGTCCTCGCCAGCCTCGTCGAGATCGCGGACGAGCTCGGCGCAAGTCCGGCGCAGGTGGCGCTGAGCTGGGTGACGAGCCGGCCGGGCGTGAGCTCGACCCTCGTCGGGGCCCGTACGGTCGCACAGCTCGAGGACAACCTCGGTGCGCTCGACGTGATCCTCTCCGCCGAGCACCTCGCGCGGCTCGAACAGCTCGGTCGCCCCGACCTCCTGCACCCGTACGACCTGCACGTGCCCGAGCACACCCGGCGGCTGCACGGTGGCGCCGTCGTCGCCGCGGGGTAGGTCACACCACCTTGCGCGCGGACTCCAGGTGCCCCGCCAGCTCGGTCGTGTACGCCGCCTGCGCGGCGTAGTCCATGCTCGCGAACACCCACGGGTAGACCTGGCGGGCCTGTCCCGCGGCCGTCCGCGCGAACGTCGGCTGGGCGAGGATCTGGTCCGCCGTCATGTCGTCGATCTGCGACTCGAGCACGATGTCGGCGGGCAGCGAGCCGACGTTCTCCCAGCTCACGATCTGCCAGTAGTAGCCGGTCCCGCCCGGGTCGACGAACCGGACGCCGAGGTCGGCGAGCGCCGTGAGGGTCGGGTCGTCGGGGGCCTTCGCCACGTAGAAGCCCTCGGCCGGGTAGGCCGCCACCACCAGCACCTGCAACCCTGACGCCGCCGCGGTGCGCAGCCGGTCGGCCGCGGCGTCGTACTCGGCGCGGGCGCCGGTGACCACCGCCGGGTCGGCGCCGAGGGCGAGCGCGAGCTGGGCCGTGCGGTCGATCACCTGCACCGCCGACCCGTCCATCGTGATCGCGACGATCGGGGCGATGCGGGCCACCGCCTCCTGCTGGGCGAGGTCGGCGAAACCGTAGAGCGGGGCCTGCGGGTCGATCGTGCCGGCGGCGTCGACGGGATAGGCGTGCGTGACGATGAGGTCCGGGTGGGCGGCGGCGAGGGCCTCCAGGTCGATCTGCCCGTACATCGGCCCGAGCTCGGCCACGCCGGACAGGTCACGGCCGGCGAACCGCTGGTCCTGGCTGATCGCGGTGTAGCCGAAAGCGGCGACCGGCTCGATCCCGTAGTTCCACAGCGACGCCACGACGTCGGTGAGGCCGGCGACCCGGGTGGGCCGGTGATCCACGGTGACCGTGGTGCCCAGGTCGTCGGTGAACGACCAGCTCCCCGTGCCGGTGGTCTCGGGCGGCGAGGTGGAGCAGGCCGTGACGGCCAGCAGGCCGGCGAGGAGCAGGCCGAGCAGTCGCATGGACGATCTCCAGTAGGTAAGAAGCCTCACCTTACTCAGAGGTGCCCCGGATGCTCCCTGCCGATGTCAGCAAAGCCACTTTCAGGACGCCACACGTCAGGAAAGTGGCTTTGCTGACCTCACTGCTCGCCGGGGCGCCGGGCCGGCGCGGGCGATGCCGTGGGGCTGCCTGCGAAGCGGCTCGGGCGGAACGCCGCCAGCAGCGGTGACTCCGTGCCGAGCAGCTCGCCGGACACCAGGTCGCCCAGGAGCGGGCCGAGGGTGATACCGCTGTGGGTCGCCACCGCGTAGAAGCGGCGGTCGGGATCGGCGAACCCCGCGATCGTCAGGCCGTCCGCCGGTAGCGGCCGCTGCCCGACGCGGATCTTCTCCAGCCGGGTGCCCGCGGTGAGGGCGAGCACGTCGGGCAGCCGCCCGGTGATCTCGGCGGCGAGCGGGCCGTCGGCGGGCGGCGGGGAGGCCGGGTCGGCGGCGCCGTCGAGGTCGAGGGCCTGCAGCAGCAGGCGCCCTCCGCCGTCGGGCCGGACGTTGAGCCGGGAGTGGGTGAGCAGCCGCGACAGCCGGGCGGGCACCGGCTCGGTGGTGGCCAGGAACCCGACGGTGGCCGAGCCGGCCAGGTCCGGGTCGAGCAGGGGCACGTCGAGCCCGGCGAGCGCGGCCACCGGTGTGCTCCACCGGCCCGCGCAGCACACGATGACGTCGGCGGCGTGCTTGTCCCCGTGCGCGGTGGTGACGGTAGGGGTCGCGAGGTCGATGCCGCTCACCTCGGTGTGCGGCAGGACGGTCGCGCCGCGGTCGCGGGCCTCGCCGAGCAGCCGGGCGTGCAGCAGCCCGGGCAGGGTGTGGGCCTCGTCGGGGTAGAACACGAACTCCGCGTCGGCGGGCGCCACGAGGTCGGGCTCCAGCGAGAGGGCCTCGGCCCGGGTGAGCCGCCGCACGGGGTAGCCGCGGCCCTCCAGCTTCGCCACGCGCGCGGCGAGCAGCGCGGCGTGCTCGTCGGTGGTGGCCCATTCCAGGTGCCCGGTGGGGAAGAACCAGGATGTCGGCCCGCCGGCGAGCGCGTGGTGGGCGGCGACGCCCGCGCTGTTGAGCTCGAAGTAGGGCTGCGGGTCCTTGTTGTTCGCGTTGACCCACGCGAACGACGTCGCTGTCGTGCCCGCGCCCGGGCGGCCGGCGTCGAGCACGGTGACCTCGGTGCCGCGCCGGGTCAGGGCCGCCGCGACGGCCGCGCCCACCACTCCGGCTCCGATGACGACAACACGCACGGGAAGAGCTCCGTTCTTTCAGCGACTGGTGCCGAACAGGCGGGCGACGCCGACCACGCGTTCGATGACGAGCGCGGCCACGACGGCCAGCAGCACCATCAGCGTGCCGACGGCGGTGACCGTGGGGTCGTAGTTGTACTGGAGGTAGTTGAAGATCCGGACGGGCAGCGTCTGCATGTCGGTGGTCACCACGAACAGGGCGACGGTGAGGTCGTCGAACGAGGTGATCAGCGCGAAGAACGCCCCCGCGATCAGCGAGCCGCGCACCGCGGGCAGCGTGACGTGCCAGAACACCTGCAGCGAGCTCGCGCCCAGCCCGGCGGCCGCGCGCTCGGCCGAGCGGTCCAGGCCGTGCAGGCCGGCCAGCACGAGCCGCACCGTATAGGGCACGGTCAGCACGAGGTGCGCGAGCAGCAGGGTGAACGGGCTGGAGGCCATGCCCAGCTGCGCGTACCACTGCAGGAGCCCGATGCCGAGCACGATCGTCGGCACCGCGAACGCGCTGGAGAACATCGTGTCGAGCGCCGTGCGCCCGGGGAACGGGTACCGGTGGATCGCGAGGCCCGCGGCGAGCCCGAGCACGGTGGACACGACCGCCGCGCCGATCGCGACTCCGAAGCTGAGCGCGAACGACATGAGGAACTCCGGCCTGCCGGCCAGCTCCAGGTACCAGTGCACCGTGATCCCCTGCGGTGGGAACGCGACGTAGCTGGTGGTCGTGAGCGAGGACGCGATCGTCACGAGCACGGGCGCGAGCAGGAAGAGCGCGACGAGCGTGGCGAACAGCCCTCCGGCGACCCGGCCGATCACGACAGCGCCCCCGCCCGCTTGCGCAGCAGGGCCGCGTAACCGGCCATGAGCGCCGTGGTGACCACGACGAGGATGAAGCCGATCGCGGCGGCGTAGGGCCAGTCGAGGTTCACGGTGGCCTCGGTGTAGACGAAGTACGGCATCAGCTTGACGGTCGGCCCGCCGAGGATGGCGGGGGTGACGAAGCTCGACACCGTCAGGCTGAACACGATGAGCGACCCGGCCACCATCCCGGCCACCGACAGCGGCACGGTGATCCGCCAGAAGCAGCTCCAGCCCGACGCGCCGAGGCCGCGGGCGGCCGGTACCAGCGTCGGGTCGATCCGGTCGAGCGCGGCCACGAGCGGCAGCACCATGTACGCGAGCATCACGTGCAGCATCCCGATGACCACGGCGACGTCGTTGTAGAGCATCGCCGGCGGCTCGAGCCCGACCCCGCGGAACACCGCGGCCACCGGCCCGTTCGGCCCGAGCACGACCAGCCACCCGTACGCCCGGATCACCATGCTGATCAGCAGCGGCGAGAGCAGCACGAGCGAGAGGTAGTTGCGCACCCGCGGGGAGCGACCGCGCAGGTAGAGCGCGAACGGGTACCCGATGAGCAGGCAGCCGAGCGTGGTGACGGCGCCGATCAGCAGGGTGTGCACGAGGACGTCCCGGTAGAACGGGTCGCCGAGGAAGCGCACGTAGTTGGCGAGGGTGAAGCCGCCCTGCGCGGTGCGGAAGCTGTTCAGCACCAGCGTGAAGAGCGGCGCGACGAAGAGCAGCGCGAACACCGCCATCGCGGGCAGCGCGAGCAGCAGCCCGGTCCGGCGGGCCGTGCTCACCCGGAGCGGGCGACCAGCGAGGCGTGCTGCGACGGCCACGTGCACCTCACCTCCTCCCCGGTACCCGGCACGGCGGCGGCGAACGGCACGGTGACCTCCAGCTGCCCCGCGGCGGTCTCCACGTGGCAGCGCACGCGGGTGCCGAGGAACCGGGTGGACGTGACCCGACCGGCGATTCCGTCCGTCCCGAACTGCACGGCTTCGGGCCGCACGTAGACCCGCGCCGGCGCGCCATCGGCCGGTGCCGCTCCGACCGCGGTCGCGGCGATCACATGCCCGTCCGGCAGGCGGCAGCCCCCGGCCGTGGCGACGCCGTCGAGGACGTTGACCTCGCCGACGAACGTCGCGACGAAGTCCGTGGCCGGGCGCAGGTAGACGGTCTGCGGGTCGGCGATCTGGTGGATGGTGCCCTCGTTCATCACCGCGATCCGGTCGGAGACGGCGAGGGCCTCCTCCTGGTCGTGGGTCACGAGGATCGCGGTCGTCCCGATCCGGCGCTGGAGCGCGACGACCTCGTCCCGCAGCCGCACGCGCAGCTGGGCGTCGAGGTTGGAGAACGGCTCGTCGAGCAGCAGCAGGTCGGGCTCCACGACGAGCGCCCGCGCCAGGGCGGCGCGCTGCTGCTGGCCGCCGGAGAGCTGGCGCGGGTGGCGGCCCTCCATCCCGTCGAGGCCGACCATCTCCAGCGCCTCGGTGACCTTCCGCCTGCGCTCCGCGGCCGCGGTGCGCCGCATCCGCAGCCCGAAGCCGACGTTGTCGGCCACGGTCATGTGGGGGAAGAGGGCGTAGGACTGGAACACCATGCCCATCGCGCGCCGGTTCGCCGGCACGGTCGTGAGCTCCCGGCCGTCGACCTGCACGCTGCCGGCATCCGGCAGGAGGTGGCCGGCCACGATGTTGAGGGTGGTGGTCTTGCCGCAACCCGACGGGCCGAGCAGGGTGAGGAACTCGCCGGGCTCGGTCTGCAGGTCGATGCCGCGCACGACCTCCCGGCCGCCGAGCGTCTTGCGGATCCCCCCGAGGGTCAGCCGGCCGCGCGCAGGCGCACCGACGGGCGCCCCGGTGACGGACCCGGTCGTGGCCGTCACCGGACCTCCACCTCCCGGTTCCAGCGCTCGGTCCAGGCGGCGCGGTCGCGGTTGATCGTGGGCCAGTCCAGCTTGCGCAGCTGCCCGACCTCGTCGAGCCCGACGACCTTCGACTCCAGGTCCGGTTCGAGGGTGACGCCCGGCACGACGGAGCCGTCGTAGGTGGCCCGCGCTAGCTCGGCCTGCACCGCCGGGTCGAGCAGGTGGGCGACGAACTTCTGCGCGAGGTCGGCGTGCGGTGCCCCGGCGACCACGTTCGCGGTGGTGACCAGCGCCATCGCGCCGCCCTCCGGGTAGACGAACCGCACGGGGAAGTCCTTCTCCGCGAGCGACGACACCCGCGAGACCCCCCACACCGATGCGGCCGCCTGGCCCTGCAGGAAGTAGTTGGAGACGTCGGCCGTCGTGTCGAACGTGACGGCGTTGCGCGCGATCTGCTGGACGGCGGTGAACCCGGGCTCGATGTTCTGCTCGGAACCGCCGTTCTGCACCCCCGCACCGACGAGCATGCCGACGCCGTAGGTGTTGGTGATCGACGGGAGCACCAGCGCGCCCTGGAGGCGCGGGTCGGCCAGGTCGCTCCACTTGGTGGGGGCGGGGATGCCGTGCTGGTCGAACCACTCCGGGTTGTAGGCGATGCCGGTGGCGGTCACGCCGAACCCGACGCCGACATCGCCGGGGAGCCGCGCGACGTCGACCACCTCGTCCACCGGGACGACGGCGGTGTCGAGCGGCGCGACCAGCCCGGCGTCGCGCGCCTGGGCCTGCGGGCCGTCGTCGAGCAGGGCGACGTCGATCTGCGGGCTCGCCTGCTGCGCCTTCAGCTTCGCGATGCTGTCGGTGGAGGAGCCCGGGATGTAGGTCACCGTGCAGCCGCAGGTCTGCTCGAAGCCGGGGATGATCGACTCGCGGAACGCGGTCTCGAACGAGCCGCCGTATCCGGCCACGACGAGTGCGTTCGCGTTGCCCGTCGGGGTCGGGGGCGCGCAGCCGGTGACGGCGAGCGCGAGCGCGCCCACCAGCGTGCCGAGCGCGAGCCGAAGTCTCGGGCGCATGGGGATACCTCCTACAGGGGCCGGGCGGGGGAGAGGTGGTCGACCGGCCGCGGGGTGGAGCCGGTGAGAACGAGGTCGGCCGCGGCGTCGCCGAACACGGGCGCGAGCTTGAAGCCGTGGCCGGAGAAGCCGGTGGCGACGTGCACGCGCCCGCCGAGGCCGGGGAGCGGACCGAGCAGGCCGTGCCCGTCGGGGGTGAAGCCGTCGCAGTAGGTGGCGATGCGGATCGGGTCGGGCACGAGCCCGGGCAGGACGGCGGAGACGGCCGTGCGCAACCGGTCGACCAGCTCGGGGGCGGCGCTGCGGGGCAGCGCCTCCGGGGCGTCGACGGGTGGGAACTCCCCGTGCGGGTTGACCTTCACACCCCTGCCGTCCACGGCCGGGAAGCAGGAGAAGGCGTGCGGGCCCACCCGGACCGCGATCGGGCACCGCTTCGCGTCGAACAGGCTGGGATCGTGGCGGGTGAACCAGGTGGACGTGATCGTCCGCGGCTGGACCGGGAGATCGCCGAGCAGCGTGCGGGCCCACGGCCCGGGGGCCAGGACGACGGCGTCGAACCGGTCGGTTGCTCGGTCGGTGCGGATCGTGACCCCGTCGCCGTCCGGCTCGACGTCGAGCACCCGCTCGTAGCGGCGGATCGTCGCGCCGGCCCGCTCCGCCGCGGCCGCGGCGGCCTGCACCGCGGGTTCGGGCGTCAGGAACCCGGCATCCGGGTCGAGGACGAGGACCTCGCCGTCGCCGAGGGGGTGCTCGGGCACCCGCCGCCGGGCCTCCGCCCCGGTCAGGAGCTCGACCGGCAGGTCGTACCGCTCCGCGCAGTCGAGCACGGCCCGCACCGTGGGGTGGTCGGCCGGGCCGACGGTCGCGCCCCCGACGAGGTGCAGCAGCCGCGCCCCGGCGGCCTCCTCGAGCTCGTGCCAGAGGCCGCGGGCCGCCTGCAGCAGCGGGACGTACTCGGCGCCCTCCTTGTAGGCGGTGCGGAAGATGCGGGACTCACCGCCGGCGGCGCCGCGGTCGTGACCCGGCGCGTAGGTGTCGAAGCCGGTGGCCGGCACGCCGCGGGCGGCCAACCGCCAGAGCGTCATCGCGCCCACGGTGCCCGTGCCGACGACAGCGATTCCGGGGGCGAGTCGCGGTTGGCTCATCGGGCGCTTCCGAGCGAGGTCTCGACGTAGAACCGGGAGTCCGCGGCCGGGAGGATCGCCTGCATGTGCTCGACGACCTCGTCGCGCACCGTCCAGGTGACCCGCAGCCAGCGGAACACCGCGGTGCCCTCCGGCAGGCCGAAGAGCTCCGCGTGCGTGGCGTCGAGGGCGTGCGGCTCGACGTAGAGCCGGGACCGTTCGAGCACGACGCCGCGCCGGCGCAGGTACGGGTGCGTGGTCACGTGGACCAGGTCCTGGTCGAGCAGGTCGGGCGCGTACCGGAACGGCAGCACGGCCAGCTCCGTGGCCGCCACCCGGCTCCCGTCGGCGGTGAGCTTGTGCCGCTCGACCTGCACGACGGCCTCGTCGGCGGCGACGCCGGGCAGCTGCAGCGCGGCCGTCCCGCCGGGGATCACCCGGGCGTCGACGACGCGGTGGTCGCCCGGCAGCTCCGGGCCTTCCAGGAGCAGGCCGGCCGAGCGGAGCAGGTTGTGCTCACCGGCCGTCTGCGCGACGAACGTGCCCCGGCGCCGGTAGCGCACGACGAGGCCGGCGTCGGCCATGTCGCGCAGCGCCCGCTGCACGGTGATGCGGGAGACGCCGAACTGCTCGCCGAGCTCGGCCTCGGTCGGTACGCGCGTGCCGGGCGGCCAGGTGCCGGCCAGGATGCGCGACTCCAACTCCTTGCGGATCTGCGCGTGGAGCGGGTCGCTCGTGGTCATACCCGGGGATCCTGGGCGGCCGGATTTGATATGTCAATAGCGCAATAGAGATGTCATATGGCAGCAACGGGGGCGAGTTGCAGCAAGGCCACCCTGTTGCCGTCCCCTGGCAGGAAGGTGGCCATGCTGCAACGCGCCTGCCTCAGCTCACCGGCTGCACGTCCGGGATGCCGTCGGCCGGGGGAGCGGCCCGCTCGCCGGTTTCTTCCGTGATCGGGGCGTCGCCGTTGTCGGTGACGAGCACCGGGGTGAGGTTCTCCGTCCTGCCCCCGGCGATCCGGGTGACCTGGACGCCGGAGATACCGGCGTGCCGGTCGGCGGAGTACCGGAACGGCGCGGCCCACGGCCCCTCGAACGTCCTGCCCGCGCGCTCGACCGCGTCGACGATGCCCTTGCGCGTCGGGTTCGGACCCGCGGCCTGCAGGGCCTGCACGAACGTGTAGGCCTCCGCCATCCCGTACACGCGGTAGTTCGTGAGCTCGCCGTCCCCGCCGTTCGCGTCCCAGACCCGCTGGAACAGCTGCATCCACGGGTCGTCCGGCGTGTCCACGCCGGGCAGGTACTCGGTGGTCAGCACACCCTCGAGCAGCCCGGCGTCGGTGACGGCGCCCTCGGAGAAGCGGGCGAGCAGCGAGCCGACGAGCGTCGGGTCGGAGCCGACGTTGGAGTAGATCCACTGCGGGTGGTAGTTCAGGCGGAGCGACTGCAGCTGCGACAGCGCCGTGTAGGACGGCACGTTGAAGCCGATCACCAGGTCGGCGCCCGCCGCCTGCAGGGCCGCGATCTGCGGGGCGACGTCGGTGTTGCCCGGTGTGTACCGCTCGGCGGCCACGATCTGCTTGTCGAGGAACCGGCGGGCGCCGGCCTCGCCGTCCCGCCCGAAGTCGTCGTCCTGCAGGAACAGGCCCACCTTGGCGTTCGGGAAGTTCTGCGCCACGTACTGGGCGATGATCTTGCCCTCGATCTCGTAGTCGGGCTGCCAGCCGAACGTCATGGGGTTGTCGGCCGGGTGGTCCCACAGCCGCGAGCCGGAGGAGACGAACAGGTCGGGCACGCCCTCGCTGTTGAGGTAGTCGAGCACGGCGGAGTGGGTGGGTGTGCCGAGGCCACCCATGATCGCGAAGACCTGGTCCTGCAGCACCAGCTCGTTGACGACCTGGCTGGTCTGCGTGGGGTTGTACGCGTCGTCGCGGAAGACGTACTCGATCTGGCGGCCGTTCACGCCGCCCGCGGCGTTGACGAAGTCGAAGTAGGCCTTCGTCCCGGTCGGGATCTCGCTGTAGCCGGGCGCGGCCACCCCGGTGAGCGGGAAGTGGGCGCCGACCTTCACCGACGTCGGCGTGATGCCGGCCTCGGCCGCCGCTCCACCGCCGCCCTCGGCCGGGCGGCCGCCGGCACCGCACCCGCTGACCAGCAGCGCCGCCGCCGCGAGCGCGGCGCACAGACCCCTTGCCTTCATCGTGTCCTCCTCCGGCGACCCCAGACCTTCTTCAACACGCCCACCGCTCCCGTCGGGGCGAGCAGCATCACGAGGATCAGCACCACGCCGTAGACGAACGGGGCGAGCTGCGCGGCCTGCGTGCCGTCGAGCCCGGCGGCGGTGCCGAGGTTGGTGACGGCGGGCGGCAGGAACACCAGCAACGCGCTGCCGAGCAGTGCGCCGGCCAGGCTGCCGAGGCCACCGACGACCACGGCCGTGAGCAGCCCGAGCGACAGCACGATCGTGAACCCGCTGGGCGCGGCGAGCCGCACCACGACGCCGAGCACGGCACCGGCCAGCCCCGCGCACGCCGCGCTGACCACGAACGCCAGCACCCGGACCTGACCCAGCCGGATCCCGGCGAGCTCGGCGGCGACCTCGTCGTCGCGCACCGCCCGCCAGACGCGCCCGACCCGTCCGGCCATGAGGTTGGCGAGCAACAGCAGGACCAGCAGCAGCGTGCCCCAGCCGAGGTAGGCGAGGTACTTCGCGCTCGGCGTCTCGTGCGCGAAGAGGAAGTAGACCGTGGCGTCGAACCAGCCTGGTACGTCGGGCGAGGCGATGCGCAGGCCCTGCTCGCCGCCGAGCGTGTGGTCGAAGTAGATCGCGAGCCCGGGCACGGCGACGGCCAGCGCGAGCGTGGCCCCGGCGAGGTAGGGCCCGTGCAGCCGCGCGGCGGCGGCCCCGACCACCGCCCCGACGAGCGCCGTCCCGGCCGCGGCGACGAGCATGATCAGCGGGAGCGGCAGCGCCCCGTCACCCTCGGGCCCGAGCAGCAGGCCGGTCGTGTATGCGCCGACGGCCATCAGCGCGCCGTGTCCGAGCGAGATCTGGCCGTTCAGACCGGTGAGCACGGTGAGCCCGGCCGCCGCGATGGCGTAGTAGGACATCGTGGCGAGCTGCGAGTTGCGGAACGGGCTGGTGAACTCCAGTACGAGCACGACGGCGACCAGCGCGACCAGCACCGTGAGCCCGTGGCGGGCGAACGTCGAGCGCGGGCGCCACCGGAAGCGGGGCTTGCGGGACGGGGCGGACGGCGCCTGCGGGAGCGTCTGCTGCACCATCGGACCCCTCAGACCCGCCGCGCCGCGGTGCGGGCGAAGAGGCCTTGCGGCCGCACGAGCAGCACCGCCACGAGGATCACCAGCGCCGCGAGCGCGACGAGCTCGCTGCCCAGGTAGCCGCTCACGTAGGACAGCAGGAGACCGATCGCGAGGCCGCCGACCACGGCACCGCCGGGGGAGTCGAGCCCGCCCAGCACCGCGGCCACGAACCCGTACACGATCACGGCGTCCATGTAGGCGGGGAACACCAGGCTTCCGCCCGCGATGAGCAGCCCGGAGAGCGACCCCACGACCGCCGCGAGCGCCCAGCCCAGCGTCAGCATCCGGCCCACGCGCACCCCGAGCAGCCGCGACACCTCCTGGGAGAACGCGGCCGCGCGCATCTTCAGCCCGAGGTCGGTGAACCGGAAGAGCGCGACCAGTGCGAGCATCACGACGACCACCGCGACGATCACGTAGATGCTGTTCGCGGTGAACGCGATGTTGGCCCCGCCGACCGTGAACCCGCGCAGGTCGAACGGGGCGGGGAAGGACCGGAACGTCGAGCCGAAGAGGATCGCGGCGAGCGCCTGCAGCGCCACGAACAGCCCCAGCGTGACGATCACGGCGTTCAGCTCCGGGCCGCCCTCGACCGGGCGGATGACCAGCCGCTCGACCAGCGCACCGAGCACGAGCCCCGACCCGAGCGCCACGACGAGCCCGACCCAGTAGGACTGCCCGCCCTCGATCAGCGTGAGCGCGATGTAGGTGGTGAACATGCCCATGGCGCCCTGGGCGAAGTTGACGATCCGGGTGGAGCGCCAGATCAGCACCAGTGCCAGCGCGAACGCGGCGTAGACGGCGCCCTGGCCGAGCCCGGTCAGCGTGACGTTGAGGAACTGCTGCATCGCGCCCCCTGCTCAGAATCCGAGATAGGCGTGCCGGAGGGCGGCGTCGGCCGCGAGGTCGGCCGCCGCCTGGCGGGCAACCACCCGGCCGAGGTTCAGCACGACCCCGGCGTCGGCGATGGACAGGGCGCTGCGTGCGTTCTGCTCGACGAGGAGCACGGTCATGCCGTCCTCGTCGACGAGCCCGCGCAGGAGCTCGAAGATCTGCGCGACGATCCTCGGTGCCAGCCCGAGCGACGGCTCGTCCAGCAGCAGCACCGACGGTCCGGCGAGCAGCGCGCGCCCGATCACGAGCATCTGCCGCTCGCCGCCGGACAGGACGTGCGCGTCCCGGCGGCGGCGCTCCGCGAGCGGCGGGAACATCTCGTACACCTGCGCGAGCCCTCGGCCGGTCTTCCGGCGGGACGCCCCGAGCATCGCCCCGAGGCGCAGGTTCTCCTCCACCGTCAGCTCGGTGATCACGCCGCGGCCCTCGGGGACGTGCGCGATCCCGGCGCGGGCGATCGCCTCGGCCGGGGCGCGGGTGAGGTCGGCGCCGTCGAGCAGCACCTGACCCGCCTGTGGCCGCACCAGCCCGGAGATCGTGCGCAGCAGCGTGGTCTTGCCCGCCCCGTTCGCCCCCAGCACGGCGGTGATCCGCCCCGGCTCGGCGACGAGATCGACCGAGTCCAGCGCGGTGACGGCCCCGTAGGAGGTGGTGAGCCCCCGCACCTCGAGGCTGCCGGTGCTCATGGCGCCCCCTCGCAATCCCGGGCCCCTCGCCGCTCCCCGCGTGTCAGCAAAGCCACTTTCACGACACCAGGCGTCCTGAAAGTGGCTTTGCTGACGTTCCGGCGCCTCACTTCCGCGCCTCCTCACCCAGGTACGCGTCGATGACCGCCTGGTCGTCCCGCACCTCGTCCGGCGTGCCGTCGGCCACCACCCGGCCGAAGTCCAGGACGGTGATGCGGTCACAGACCTCCATCACCAGGTCCATGTGGTGTTCCACCAGCACCACCGCCATCCGGGTGGTGAGCCCGCGGATCAGCTCGCCGAGCTCGGCCATCTCGCCGGAGCCCAGCCCGCTCGCGGGCTCGTCGAGCAGCAGCAGGTCGGGCTCGGTGGCGAACGCGCGGGCGAGCGCCACCCGCTTCTGCACGGCGTACGGGAGGCTCCCGGGGAGCCGGTCGGCGTAGCCGTCGGCGCCGAGCTCGGCGAGGGCGGCCATGGCGCGTTCGCGGAGTGCCCGCTCGTCCCGGTCGGAGCGGGGGAGCGCGAAGAGGGTGGACGTGAAGCCCGCCCGCCGGTGCCGGTCGGCCCCGACCATCACGTTCTCGGCCACGGTGAGCCCCCGGAACAGGCCGACGCCCTGCAGCGTGCGGGCGATGCCCATCGCCGCGAGCCGGTGCGGGCGCAGGTCGCGCACCGGGCGGCCGTTGCGCAGCACGGCACCGGCGTCGGGCCGGACGAACCCGCAGCAGACGTTGAACAGCGTGGTCTTGCCCGCACCGTTCGGCCCGATCACGCCGTGCACGGCGCCCGCGGCGACGGAGAGCGAGACGTCGTCGAGCGCCACCAGCCCGCCGAACCGGACGCCGACGCCTGCCACCGCGAACACCGGCACCTCTGCGGCGGGCGGGTTCACGGCGTGCGTCCTCCCGGTGGGCTCGGGGGCGGCGGTGCCCCGGGTCACACCTTGGGCGCGGCGCCCAACCAATGCCATGGGCGCAGTGCCCAGCATCCGGGCTGCGGATCTGGGCGGTGCGCCCGGCGGGCTGGACTCGGGTGTGCGCACTGCTGCACAGTGCCGGGATGCTGCCCACCGGCCGCCCCGGTCGCCGGCTGCGGCCGGCCGCCGACGAGGCGTTGCGGGTGCTCGGCTCCGCGCTGCTCGGGGACGTCGACGGCCTCGCCGACCGCCTCACCGTGCTCGTGCTCCAGCGCGAGCCGGTCTACGCCGAGCGGGACATGATCGACGAGCTGAGCGCAGCGTGCCGGGCCAACATGGAGCGCGGGGTCCAGGTGATCGCCGACCGGGTGCCGGACGGTGTCGACCCCGAGGACACGTCCCTCGACACCGGGCGGCGCCGGGCCCGTGCGGGAGTGCCACTGGAGGTCGTGCTGCGCGCCTACCGGTTGGGCGGGCGCGTGCTGTGGGACGCGCTGCTGGAGGCGTCGCGGCGCCGGTTCGCCGGCGCGTACGACGAGGCGCTGCTGGACGCCGCGAGCTACGTCTGGCGGGTCAACGACAGCAGCTCGTCCGCGCTCGTGCAGGCCTACCGGCAGGAGGAGCTGCGTCTGCAGAGCCACGACCTGGGCCGCCGCCACGCCGTCCTCGACGGGCTCATCGAGGGCCGCGGCAGCGACCCGGTCTTCCTCCGTGACGCCGCCACCGTGCTGGGCCTCCCGGAGAGCGGGCCGGTCCTGTGCGTCGTCGCGCCCGTCGGGCCGTCCGGGGAGGACCCGCTGCGCGCGCCGCAGGAGGCGCTCGCGGCCGTCGGCATCGCGTCGGCCTGGTTCCTGCGCCCGCACGACGAGGTCGGCGTCGCTGCGCTGGGTCGCCGGGCGCCGCGGATCGCCCTGGACGCGCTGCGCCCGTGCGCGGTCGGCCGGGCCGGCGTCTCCCCGGTGGTCGACGGCCTGGGCGCACTCGACACCGGCTACCGGCTCGCCCACACCGCCGCCCGCACCCTGGACGCACCCGGCCTCGCCGTCCTGGACGAGCGGCTGCCCGAGGCGCTGCTCGCCGACAGCCCCGAGCTCGCTCCGCGCGTGGTCCGCGCCGGCCTCGGCGACCTCCTCGACCTGCCACCCGCCGACCGCGACACGCTCCTGCAGACGCTGGAGCAGTTGCTCGCCGCAGGCGGATCACCGACCCACGCGGCCACCGCGCTCTTCTGCCACCGCAACACCGTGATCTACCGGATGCGCCGGATCGAGGCCGCCACCGGCCGCTCGATCGGCGACCCCCGCGACCGCCTGCTCCTCACGCTCGGCCTGCTGGCCACCCGCACCGGGCCCCGCCCATGACGATCATGTGCCGGGCGCAGCGGGCTCGTCGGATAGCCTGACGCGGCCCGAGCGACGCGGCCGGCGCGGAACCGGCCCCGTCCCGTGGACGTTGACCCAGAAGCCCGCCGACGCGACTGCCGGGCGCCCACCGAGAGAGGATCCGGCATCGATGGCCCTGGTACCGCTGGTCTCCGCGCTGGTACGCCCGTTCGTCCCGCGCAGCCTCCGGCCCCGGGTCGCGGAGAAGGTGTACACGGCCCACGCGCTCGTGCGGGGCGGTCCCGCCACGTTCGCCGCGGTCGTGCAGGCGTGGCGCCCGCACGCGGTGGCGTCCGCACTCGCGGGTGCCGCGCTGCTGGCCACCCGCCGCCGCACCCGCCCGCTCGCGGCGGGCCTCGCGGCCGCCGGGCTGGCGGCCGGGGCGCCGGTGGTGCGGCGCGCCGCGCGGAGAGCCACCGCGGCGCCGGGGCCGGGCGATGTCACCGTCCTCACCGCCAACGTGTGGCACGGGCACGCCGACACCGGGGCGCTCGCCGCGCTGGTGGCCGACGAGCGCCCGCACTTCGTGGTGCTGCCGGAGGCGGGCGCCGACTTCCGCGACAAGCTCATGCCGCTCCTCGCCGGGCTCGGCTACGGGGCGTGGGTGGCGTCGGGCGGCGGGAACCGCGACGGCCACGACGTCCTCCTGCTGGTCGGCGAGCACGCGGGCGACGTCCGGGTGCGGGCGGACCACCGGATGCGGCTGCCGCACCTCGAGGCCACCGGCGGCGTCCTCGGCGCGCGCACGCTCTACGCCGTACACCCCACGGCGCCGATGTCCCGGCGCAGCACCGCCTGGTGGCACGACGAGCTGGCGCTCGTCCGGAGCTGGTGCGCCGGACCGGTGGCCCCGCTGGTGGCCGGTGACTTCAACGCCACGTTCGACCACCCCGCCCTGCGCGCCGCGCTCGGCGGCTGCCGCAGCGCCGCCGACGGCACCGGCCGCGGCGTGGTCGGCACGTTCCCGGCCGGCCTGCCGCGATGGCTCGGCATCCAGATCGACCACGTGCTCGTGCCGGCGGACGCCGTCACCACGCGGTTCGAGGTGCTCGACCTCGCCGGCGCCGACCACCGCGCCGTGCTCGCCCGGGTGCGCCTACCTCGTTGTTGAGGACAGCGCGCGGTGCGCGGCCTCCGGCGCGAACCGGTAGTGGACGGCGAGCGAGCGCACGGCGAGGGCCGGGGGCACGAGGCGGAACAGCACGTCCCGCAGCCGGCCCCGCCACCCGGTGAGCCCGAGCAGCCGGTGCATCCGGCGGCTCTCCCGCAGCAGCGCGGACGTGCGGGGCCTGCGGAGCGCGTCGTACCGCCGGAACGCGTCCGGCACGTCCCGCGCGGTGGCACCGTCGAGCACGACGCCCAGCGTCGCCGCGTCCTCGAACGCCTGGCAGGCGCCCTGCCCGAGATCCGGCGTCATGGCGTGGCCCGCGTCCCCGAGCAGGACCACGCGGCCGATCGCGAGCGTGGGCAGTGGCGAAACCAGCTGCTGGGTCTCCGCGACGTGCACCGACTCCGCGGGCGTGGCGTCGATGAGCGCGACGGTGGCCGGGTGCCAGCCCGCGCGGCGGTCGCGCAGCCAGCGGTGCCGCTCGGCGGGATCGGCCGGGGCCGCGCCGTGCCACGTGGCGTACCAGTAGACGCCGCCGTCGGCGAGCGGCAGGCAGCCGAAGCGGTCGCCGGTGCGGTGGTCGACGAACTCGCCGACGGCCATCTCGACGCCGTCCGGCGCGGCCGGTGCGATCGCGCGTGCGGCGTACTCGCCGGAACCCGCGACGCCGGGGTGGTCGGGCAGCAGCGCGGCCCGCAGCGTGCTGTGGGCGCCGTCGGCGACGATCACGGCGTCGGCGTGCACCGGGCCACCACCCGTGCGGAGCTCGATGTGGTCTCCTGCGTTGTACAGCGCGAGGACGGGCGTGTCGGTGAGGACCGTGCCGGGCGCGAGCGCGTCGACGAGCAGGCCGTGCAACCAGGAGCGGCGGACGACGACCAGCGGCGCCCCGACCTGCTTGCGCACAGCGGCCAGGTCCGCGGTGAGCAGCGGCTTCCCGTGCCGGTTCCGCATGCCGCCCCCGGCGTCGAGCGGCCCGGTCTGCGCGCGCACGGGTTCCCCCAACCCGAGCGCGTCGAGCGCGAGCACCCCGTTGGGCATGATCCCGATTCCGGCCCCCGCCTCGCGCAGCTCCGGCGTCCGCTCCAGGACGGTGACGGTGTGCCCGGCGCGATCCGCGGCCACCGCCGCTGCCAGACCACCGAGCCCCGCCCCGATGACCACGACGTGCATGGCTCCCCCCTCTACATCTGTAGAGTGGAGCGTAGACCACTGGCTCACGGATGTAGAGGGGATATGGGCGACCGCAGAACCGAGATCCTCGACGGCGCGTTGCGGGTGCTGGCCGAACAGGGCATGCGAGGGCTCACGCACCGCGCCGTGGACGCGGTCGCCGGCATTCCCCAGGGCAGCACGTCGTACTACTTCCGCAGCAGGTCCGCGCTCGTCATGGGCTGTGTCGAGCGGATGCTGGAGCTCGATCTCGCCATCGAGGCGCCTGCCGTCTGCGCCGTCCGCAATGATCATCGCGCGCTGGTGGACGTACTCGTCGACACCGTTGTCTCGTTGGTCACAACGCAGCGGTACCGCACGCTCGCGCGCTACGAGCTGAGCCTCGCCGCCATGCGGGATCCGCAGCTGCGGGCCGCACTGGTGTGCGCCGGGGACACCGTCCGCGCCTTCGGCGCCCAGATGCTGCGGGACCTCGGGGTCGCCGACGCGGCCCGCTCGGCCGAGGAGCTACTGGCCATGCTGGACGGCCTGCTGTTCACGATGCTCGTCCGGGGCCCGCAGGAGCCCGCCGCGATCGCCGAAGCGCTCGGTCCGTCGGTGGAACGGGCCGTGCGGGCGCAGCTGGGTGTCTCGGGCACCAGGACCGTGGCGCAGGGCACGGAGGAGTCGTAGGGTCCGCGAGATCGTCCCATCGTCGCGGAGGGCCGGGCGTGAAGAAGCTGATCAACGATCCTGCAGACGTCGTCACGGAGGCCTTGAGCGGCATGGCCGCGGCCCACCCCGACCTACGGGTGGATCTCGACCACAAGATCGTGTACCGGGCGGACGCGCCCGTCCAGGGCAAGGTCGGGCTGCTGTCCGGGGGCGGGTCCGGGCACGAGCCGCTGCACGGCGGGTTCGTCGGGCCCGGCATGCTCGACGCGGCCTGCGCGGGTGAGGTGTTCACCTCACCGGTGCCCGACCAGATGCTCGAGGCCACGCGCGGCATCGACGGGGGCGCCGGCGTGCTGCACATCGTGAAGAACTACACCGGCGACGTCATGAACTTCGAGATGGCCGCCGAGCTCGCCGCTGCCGACACCGGCGTGGAGGTCGTCTCGGTCGTCACGAACGACGACGTCGCCGTGCAGGACAGCCTCTACACGGCGGGCAGGCGGGGGGTGGGCGTCACCGTGCTGGTCGAGAAGCTGGCCGGCGCGGCGGCCGACGAGGGCCGCGACCTCGCCGGCGTGGCGGCCGTCGCCCGGCGGGTCAACGACGCGGGCCGGAGCATGGGGATGGCGCTCACGTCGTGCACGGTGCCGGCCGCGGGCCGGCCGACGTTCGACCTGCCCGACGACGAGATGGAGATCGGCATCGGCATCCACGGCGAGCCGGGGCGGCGGCGGGTGCCGCTCGCACCGGCCCGTGAGGTGGCCGAGATGCTGGTGGAGCCCATCCTCGCCGACCGCGACTTCACCGGCGACGGCGGAACGCTGCTCTTCGTCAACGGGATGGGCGGCACGCCGATGCTGGAGCTGTACGTGATGTACCGGGAGGTCTCGCGGATCCTCGCGAAGGCCGGGGTCTCGGTCGCCCGGTCGCTGGTCGGGCCCTACATCACGAGCCTCGAGATGGCCGGCTGCTCGGTCACCCTGCTCCAGCTGGACGACGAGCTGCTGCGGCTCTGGGACGCGCCCGTGCGCACGCCCGGCATGCGCTGGGGCGTCTGATGGCGGCTCCCGACGAGTTCGCGGTGATCGACACCGCCGCGCTCGACCGCTGGATCCGCGCGTTCGCGGCCGCCGTGGCCGAGAACGAGCAGGAGCTCACCCGGCTCGACTCGGCGATCGGCGACGCCGACCACGGCGCCAACATGAACCGCGGCCTCAAGGCGGTGGTGGCGAAGCTCGACGAGGCCGCCCCCGCAGGCCCGGGCGCGCTGCTGAAGCAGACCGGCATGACGCTGGTCAGCACGGTCGGCGGCGCGAGCGGGCCGCTCTACGGCACGTTCTTCCTGCGGATGGCCACCGCGATCGGCGACGCCGACACGGTGGACCAGAAGCTGTTCGCGGCGGCCCTGCGGGCGGGCGTGGAGGGCGTGGTCGCCCGCGGCAAGGCCGAGGCCGGCGACAAGACGATGTACGACGCGCTCGCCCCCGCCGTCGACGCGCTCGACGCCGCGCTGGGCGGTGAGGACACCACGGGCGCGCTCCGGGCCGCCGCCGACGCCGCCGCGCAGGGCCGGGACGCCACCACCCCGATGCAGGCCCGCAAGGGCCGCGCGAGCTACCTGGGCGAGCGCAGCGTGGGTCACCAGGACCCGGGGGCCACATCGGCGACCCTGCTCCTGCAGGCCGCGGCGGACACGCTGGGATGAGGCTGCAGGACGGGGCGGCCCGGTGACCCCCCTCGTCGGGCTCGTCGTCGTCTCCCACAGCCGTGCGCTGGCCGAGGGCGCGGTCGCTCTCGCGCGCGAGATGGCGCCGGGGGAGCTCGCGATCGAGGTGGCCGCCGGGCTCGACGAGACCACGTTCGGCACCGACGCCGTCGCGATCGCCGGCGCGATCGGGGCCGCCGACTCCGGGGCCGGTGTCGTCGTGTTGATGGACCTCGGCAGCGCCGTGCTGTCGGCGGAGCTGGCCCTCGACCTGCTCGACGACCCCGACGCGCGGAACCGCGTCCTGCTGTGCCCGGCGCCGCTGGTGGAGGGGCTCGTCGTCGCGGCCGTCACGGCGGCGGGCGGGGCCGGGCGGGACGAGGTGGCCGCCGAGGCCGCGGCCGCGCTCGGGGGGAAGCGGGCACAGCTGGGCGCGCCCGCGGACGCCGCTCCCGCCCCGGCCGCGGACGCCGAGGTCACCGCCGGGTTCACCGTCGCCAACGCCCACGGGTTGCACGCGCGTCCCGCCGCCCGGCTGGCCGCGCTCGTCCGGGGCCTGGACGGGGCCGAGGTGCGCGTGCGCAACGCCACCACGGGTTCGGACTGGATCCCGGCCGCGAGCCTGGCCGGCCTCACCGCACTGGGCGCGTTGGCCGGGCACTGCGTCGAGGTCGGGGCGGCGGGGCCGGGCGCGGCCGAGGCCGTGGAGGCGGTGCTGGCGCTCGCCGACCGGCAGTTCGACGAGGCGCAGGCCCCCGCGGTGCCGGCCCCTCCGCCGTCGTCCGCGGCCGGGCCGCTGGGGGCGTCGCCGGGGATCGGCATCGGGCCCAAACGCGCGGCCGAGCCGCCCGCCCCGGTCGTGCCGGACGAGCCCGTGGGCGACGCGGCCGTGGAAGGCGAACGCCTCGATGCGGCCTTGGCCGCGGTCGCGGGTGAGATCCGCGCCGGCCGCGACACCACCGCACGGGAGCTGGGCGAGGCGGAGGCGGCCATCTTCGACGCCCACCTGCTACTGCTCGACGACCCCGCCCTGCTCGCCGACGCCCGCTCCGGGATCCGCGCCGGGGCGTCCGCGCCGCGGGCCTGGTCGGACGCGGCGGAGCGCGTCGCGGCCACCTGGGAGGCGCTGCCCGATCCGTACCTCGCGGCACGGGCGGCCGACGTGCGCGCCGTCTCCGCCCAGGTGCTGCGGGCGCTCGCCGGCGGCCCGGCCATCGTCCCGGTGGACGCGTCCGGCCCGGCGGCCGTGCTCGTCGCGCGCGACCTCACGCCGGCACAGGCCGCCGCGCTCGACCCGGAACGGGTGGCGGGCGTCGTGCTCGCCGCGGGCAGCCCCACCGCGCACAGCGCGATCCTGCTGCGTGCCCGCGGGGTGCCTGCGGTCGTCGCGGCCGGTCCGGCCGTGCTCGCCGCGCCGGACGGCACCCCGGTCGCCCTCGACGGCGCCACCGGCGAGCTCGCCGTCGACCCGGCGCCCGGCGTGCTCGACACGTTCCGCGAGCGGGCCGCCGCGCGGGCCGAGCGGGAGGCGCGGGCCCGGCAGCAGGCGGCGACCCCCGCCGTCACGCGCGACGGCGTCGGCGTGCTCGTCGGCGCGAACGTCGGCTCACCGGCGGACGCGGTGGACGCGGCGGCGGCCGGGGCGGACCTGGTGGGGCTGCTGCGCACCGAGTTCCTGTTCCTCGGCCGCACCTCGGCACCGGACGTCGACGAGCAGGAGGCGGCCTACCGCGAGGTCGCCGCCGCGCTGGGCGGCCGGCGGGTCACGATCCGCACGCTCGACGTCGGCGGCGACAAGCCGCTGCCCTACCTGCCGCTCCCGGCCGAGGCCAACCCGTTCCTCGGCCTGCGCGGCATCCGGCTGGCCGAGGACCATCCCGGCCTGCTCGCCGACCAGCTGCTGGCCGCCGTGCGCGTGGCGCACGAGACGCCGGTGAGCCTGATGTTCCCGATGGTCGCCGCGCTCGGTGAGCTCGTGGCCGCCCGCCGCGCCCTGGACGCCGCGATCGCCGCGGACGGCCGGGGCACGCCGGTGGGGCTGCAGGTCGGGATCATGGTGGAGGTGCCCGCGACGGCGCTCAAGGCGGCCGCCTTCGTGCCCCACGTCGACTTCTTCAGCATCGGCACCAACGACCTCACCCAGTACGCGCTGGCCGCCGAGCGGGGCAACCCGGGCGTCGCGACGCTGGCCGACCCCCTCGACCCCGGCGTGCTCCGCCTCGTCGACGCGGTGTGCCGGGCGGCGGGGGAGCGCGCCCTCGTCGCGGTGTGCGGGGAGGCCGCCGCCGACCCGCTCGCCGCGCAGCTCCTCGTCGGGCTCGGGGTGCGCGAGCTCAGCACCGCCCCGCCCGCGGTGCCGGGCACCAAACAGACGGTCCGTGACATGGACGTCGCGGAGGCCGTCGAGCGCGCCACCGCGGCGCTGACCGCCGACGGTCCCGCAGCCGTCCGCCACGCCAGGTGACCGGACGGTCAGCGGTGGACCTGGACCGCGTCGCCGGGCTGCAGGGCGCGGTAGAACGCGGCCGCGGCGTCGGCGGAGAGCCGGACGCAGCCGTGGGAGCGCGAGTCCCGGTCGCCCTCGTGGAAGGCCACGCCACCACGCGTGAAGAACACCGCGTGCGGCATGGGCGCGTCGTCGTAGGCCCGGCTGCGGTGGTCGTCGTCCTTGTAGGTCACCGAGAACCGCCCGACCGGAGTGCGGTGGCCCTGGCCGCCCGCGGTCACCCGCACCGGCCCGTAGGTCACCTCACCGCGGTCCATCAGCCATGCCGTGCCCTCGGACAGGTCCACGCAGGCCCGGGCCGTCGCGTCGCACGGGGCCGATGCGGCTGCCCCGGGCGCCGTCCCGATCAGCAGGCCGGCAACCGTGGCGGTGGTCAGGGCCGCGCCGGCGAGCGGCCGTGCGAACCGCATGGGAACGTCCTCCTCGTGAGTGGGATGCACAGGGCGTTCCCCCATCGGGAGGATCTCATGCGCGGGGGTGGCGCACGGTGATCCAGGGAGTCTGTCCGGTCCTCGAGGTCCCCTTCACGGCCGCGGGCGACGTCGACTACGACGGCTTCGACCGCGTCACCGAGCACGTCATGGGCACCGGCGTCGGCGCAGTGATGTTCCCCGGGTTCGCCTCGGAGTTCCCCAAGCTGGACGACGCCGAGCGCACCCGCCTCACCGGCAGGCTCCTGCGGGCGGGAAACGCGCACGGGGTGCCTGTGGTCGTCTCGGTGCCCGACCACGCCACAGTGGTGGCGATCCGGCGGGCCCGGGAGGCGATCGACGCCGGGGCCGCGGCGATCAACATCCTGCCGCCGCACGTGTTCGCCCCGGCACCGGCGCAGGTGCGCCGGCACGTCGAGGCCGTGCTCGACGCCGTCGCCGGCACGCCCGTCGTGCTCCAGTACGCGCCGGCGCAGACCGGCACCGCACTGGACGCGGAGACGATCCGCGCGTTCGCCGAGCGCCACGGAGCGGGCCTGCAGGTCAAGGTGGAGGTGGTGCCGCCCGGCCCGGTCGTGAGCGCGCTGGCCGCCGGGCCGCGGCCGGTCGGCTGCCTGATCGGGTACGCCGGGGTCCACCTGCTGGACGGGCTGCGCCGCGGCGCGGTGGGCGTGCAGCCCGGGTGCTCCTTCGTGGAGGTCTACGTCGAGATCTGGCGGCTGTGGCACGCCGGTCGCATCGCCGACGCTGAGGCGCTGCACCGCAGGCTGCTGCCCTACATCGCGTACTGGATGCAGCACGTCGAGCTCATCGTGCAGGCCGAGAAGACGATCTCCCGGCGCCGCGGGCTGATCGCGGACGACCACTGCCGCATGCCCGGGCGGCCGCTGGACGGCCCGGAGTCCGCCGAGGTGGACCGCTTCCTGGAGGAGTTCGCCGACCTGCTGGCCGGTCAGGGGTCGGGCGGCTCGGTGGTGACGCCGTAGCGGCCGCGGTAGAACAGGAGCGGCAGTCGGTCGGGGGCGGCGCCGAGGTCGAGGACGCGGCCGACGGCGATGGTGTGGTCGCCGCCGTCGTACTCGTTCCAGAGGATGCAGTCGATCCAGGCGCTGACCCCGTCGAGCACCGGCGCGCCGGTCGGGCTCGGGCGCCACGGCACACCGGCGAACTTGTCGACGCCGTCACCGGCCGAGCGCGCGAA
This sequence comes from Pseudonocardia adelaidensis, assembly GCF_039543345.1. Classification (NCBI taxonomy): domain Bacteria; kingdom Bacillati; phylum Actinomycetota; class Actinomycetes; order Pseudonocardiales; family Pseudonocardiaceae; genus Pseudonocardia; species Pseudonocardia adelaidensis. The sequence continues at coordinate 33,866 of NZ_BAABJO010000005.1, forward strand.
GCCGGCGGAGAGCTCCTGGTGGTCGGCGGCCAGCACGTTCACGCAGAACGTGTCGGCCCGGCGGATCCGCGGCCAGGTGGACGACGTGCGGGCGGCGGCGAAGCTGACCAGCGGCGGGTCCAGCGACAGCGAGGCGAACGACTGGCAGGTGAAGCCGATGGGGCCGCCCGGGGTGGCCGCGGTGACCACGACGATGCCGGACACGAAGTGGCCGAGCACCTCTCGCATGACCGCGGGGGAGACGGGTCCGGCGGGAGCACCCATGGCCGTCAGCCTAGGTCAAGTGCCCCCCGCCGGGGGTCCGCCACATATCTCGACAGCCCAGCTTCCCGCTGGCCGCGCCGGCGAACCGGCCGAGTACGTCCAGTACGAGGCCGGTCCGCCGACACAGCCAACAGAAACCTGGATCCGCCGATATACGTGCCGGCCCCCCGGCGGGGGGCACTACTCGATCGTGTGAAGCTGGGCTCTCGCCGGTGTGCCCCGGTCGGAGCGCTCCGCCGGAACAGGTACACAGTGCGCTGGCCGGCGCCACCCGGCTCACGGGGAGCCCATTCGGGTGGCGCCGGCCAGGGCACCGGTGTCAGCTCGCGTAGGCGCGCAGCCGGTCGGCGCGCTCGCCGATCCGCAGCTTCGCCATGACCTCGCGCTCGATCTGGCGCACCCGCTCCCGGGACAGCCCGAAGCGGCGGCCGATCTGGTCGAGCGTGCGCGGCTGGCCGTCGTCGAGGCCGTAGCGCATCCGGATGACCTGCTGCTCGCGCTCCTCGAGGGTGGCGAGCACCCGGCGGAGGTCGTCGTGCAGGAGGTGCGAGATCACGGTGGTCTCGGCGTCGGTGGCCTCGCCGTCCTCGATGAAGTCGCCGAGCGGCGCCTCCTCCTCGGACCCGACCGGCATGTCGAGGCTCACCGGGTCGCGAGCGTGGTCGAGCAGGTCGGCGATCTTCTCCTCGTCGATGCCCGACTCCGCGGCGAGCTCCTCGTGGGTGGCGTCGCGGCCGAGCTTCTGGTGCAGGTCGCGCTTGATCCGCGCCAGCTTGTTGACCTGCTCGACGAGGTGGACGGGCAGGCGGATGGTGCGGGCCTGGTCGGCCATGCCGCGGGTGATCGCCTGGCGGATCCACCACGTGGCGTAGGTCGAGAACTTGAAGCCCTTGGTGTAGTCGAACTTCTCCACCGCGCGGATGAGGCCGAGGTTGCCCTCCTGGATCAGGTCCAGCAGCGGCATGCCGCGACCGGTGTAGCGCTTGGCCAGCGACACGACGAGGCGCAGGTTGGCCTCGAGCAGGTGGTTGCGGGCCCGCCGGCCGTCGCGGACGATCGCCCGCAGGTCGGCGGCGTACTGCTTGTCGAGCTCGCCGGGCGCCGCTGAGTCGAGCACGTGCTGGGCGAAGACGCCCGCCTCGATGCGCTTGGCCAGCTCGACCTCCTGCGCCGCGGTGAGCAGCGCGGTCTTGCCGATACCGTTCAGGTAGACGCGCACGAGGTCGGCCGCGGGACTCTGGGCGTCGAGGTCCTCGGCGGAGATCTCCGGGGCGATCTCCTCGGGACGGTCGCCAGGAGTGGTACCCAGCGCGTCGGAGTCGGTACGCTGACCCGGGATGGCGGGCCGTGCAGTCTTCGCGGGCCCGTTGATGGTGGGCGCTGTCATGTGGTCCTCCCCTTGCGCGACCCGGGCGGGGCGTTGGGCTACAGCCGTCCGCTCGTGGCTCTCATGGGGGTCAACGCCCCCTCAGTTCATATCGTTCCCAGAGTGAGCGCATGCACTCATGCTCTCTCAGCGCGCCCTCAGCCCGGCCGGGAGTCACACCTCCACGAGCACCGTGAACGGCCCGTCGTTCACCGATTCCACGGCCATCATCGCGCCGAACACCCCCGTGGCCACCGGAGCGCCACGCTCCCGCAACGCGGCCACCACCGCCTCCACCAGCGGTTCTGCCTTCTCGGGCGCGGCGGCGGCCGACCAGGACGGGCGCCTGCCCTTGCGGGTTTCCCCGTAGAGCGTGAACTGGCTCACCACCAGCAGCGGTGCGCCCGCATCCGCGCACGACACCTCTCCGGGCAGGATCCGCAGCTCGTGCAGCTTCCGGGCCATCACGGGAGCGGCGGCCACCGTGTCGTCGCGGTGCACACCGAGCAGCACCAGCAGGCCGGGGCCGTCGATCTCGCCGACCACCTGGCCGTCCACCCGCACCGCCGCCCGTGTGACGCGCGTCACCACTGCTCTCATCGGGCAGCCCTCATGCCGGCACCAGGACGCCGTGCCTGACGAACTCGCGCACGGCCGGGAGGGCCGCGGCCACCAGCTCGCCCGCCGGCCGGTCGTGCGCGACGGCCAGCAGCTCCACGAGCTCGCCGAGCGCGAGCGCGCCCTGGCAGCCGGCCAGCAGCGCGGCGGCGGGGCCGTCGACCTCGTGCCGCCAGCGCGGCCCGTCGAGCCGCGCGACGGCGGCGCCGACCTCGGTCCACCCCTCGGCGCCCGGTTCCGCGTACGTCTCCAGCACCACCGACGGGGCCACCGCCAGCGGCGCGGCGAGCAGCGCGTCGTCACGGGCGTGGGCGCGCAGCCAGTCGATGCGGTCCAGCCAGCCCGCCGTCTCCGGGCCGAGCGGGTCGGCGACCTCCCCGAGGAGGTCCTCGAACACCACGCTCGGCTCCCCGTCCGTGCGGCGCAGGGTGAGGAACCCGAACCCGACGGCCTCGACGCGCTCGCGCTCCATCCAGTCCAGCCACGCGCCCGCCTGCTCGCGCGCCCCGGGGGAGGCGAGGTCGAGCCCCGCGTCGCGCTGCCACGTGCCGACGTGCAGCGCCGGGTCGGACACCTCCCGCTGCACGATCCACGCGTCGACGCCGTCCGGCAGCCAGGACCGCACGCGGTCGGGCCAGTCCTCGCCCCGCACGTGCAGCCACGAGCCGAGCAGCTGGGCCACGCCGCCGGGCTCCAGGTGCTCGGGGAGGGCGCGCAGCAACGCCGCCAGCGCGGCGTCGCCGTCCTGGCCGGAGTCGCGGTAGACGTAGTCGACGCGCGCGGGTCCCGGCACGAACGGCGGGTTGGACACGATCTGGTCGAACCGGCGGCCGGCAACCGGCTCCAGCCACGGCCCGTCCACGAGCTCCACGTCGACCCCGCTCAGCGCGAACGTCGCCCGCGCCATCGCGAGCGCCCGCGGCGCGACGTCGGTGGCCGTGACGGCCCGGGCGTGCCTTCCGGCGTGCAGGGCCTGCACGCCGCAGCCGGTGCCGAGGTCGAGCAGCGAGCCCACGGGGCGCCGGACCGTGGCGGCGGCGAGCGTCAGCGACGCGGCCCCCACCCCCGTGACGTGGTCGCGTTCCTGGCGGCGGGCATCCAGGTCGGAGAGCACCCACCAGTCGCCGTCGTCGTCGCCGTACGGGCGCAGGTCGAGCGCCGCGCGCCAGCCCTGCGCCTCCTGCAGGAGCAGGCCGGCGGCCGCCGCGTCGGCGGGCGGAAGCGGCGCGAGCGCGGCCGCGACGGCGGCGTCCGGCTCGGTCGAGCCGAGCAGCAGCAGCCGCACGAGCACCCCGAGCTCAGCGCCGTCCCGGCTCGCGCGGAAGGCCGGCTCGACCTCGCTGCGCCCCAGCGCGGCGTGCGCGGACGGGCCGAGCAGCTCCCGGACGCCGTCGGTGGTGTAGCGGGCGCGCAGCAGCGCAGTACGCAGTGCCTCGGCGGCGGCGGGGGAGAGGTGGGGAAGCACGCCGACAGTCTCGCGTGCGGCATACCGACCCGTGCCGGGCGGTCACACACGAACGGTGGTGCCCGCACACCAACTGCAGTTGGTGTGTCAGCACCGAAGTCGGTGTGCGAGCGCGGATGTTGGTGTGTGCGGGTCCGGGCGGCGCTGGATGGCTCCCGGAGGCCGTGGCGGCGCTACCCTCCGGTCGTGGCCCTCTGTCTCGCCCAGGACGCCGACGCCGACGCGCTGCTCGACCGCGACCCGCTCGCACTGCTGATCGGCATGCTGCTGGACCAGCAGTTCCCCATGGAGCGGGCGTTCGCCGGCCCGGCGCTGATCGCCCAGCGGCTCGGCGTCACCGTGCTCGACGCCCGCGAGCTCGCCGCGTACGACCCCGAGGCGCTCGTCCAGGTCTTCCGCGGCCCGCCCGCCGTGCACCGCTACCCCGGCTCGATGGCCGGACGGGTGCAGGCGCTCGCCGCCGCCGTCGTCGAGCAGTACGACGGTGGCGCGTCCCGGCTCTGGAGCGGCGTCGAGGACGGGCGCGAGCTCTTCCGCCGGCTCGCCGCCCTGCCCGGGTACGGCACGCAGAAGGCGCAGATCTTCACCGCGCTGCTCGGCAAGCAGCGCGGGGTCACCCCGCCGGGCTGGCGGGAGGCGGCGGGCGGGTACGGCGAGGAGGGCGTGCACCGCTCGGTCGCCGACGTCGTCGATGCCGCGTCGCTGGCGCAGGTCCGCGAGTACAAGCAGGCCAAGAAGGCGGCGATGAAGAGCGGCGCGAAGGCTGGAGGCTGAGTGCACCGGGTCCCAGCGGCCCGCCGGGACGCGCGGGTCATCGATCCCGACCAGGTGTGCGACGCCGCGGCCGTCCTGGCCGACGCCGCGCAGGTGCAGCACTCCGCCGCCGTGCTCGACGCGCTGGGCGACGTCAACCGGCTCAGCATCCTGCTCGCGCTGCACCACGCGGGTGACCTGTGCGTCTCCGACCTGGCGTTCGCCGTCGGGATGAGCGACAGCGCCGTCTCGCACGCGCTGCGGCTGCTGCGCGCCCACGGGATGGTGAGCGCGCACCGGGAGGGCAGGCTCGTCCGCTACCGGGTCACCGGTGGCCTCACCACCCGGCTGCTGGACGTGGTGTCCGAGGGCGTCGTCGGCGAGGTCGTCCTGCACGCCCACGGTGCTGATCACCGCTAGGAGGGCGCACCTCGTCGACCGGGTGCGTGACGCGAGACGGGGCGTGTGACCCGCGCGCGATCCCGGAGGCCCGCGCTTCGGGGCCGAGGCGAGGCGTGGGGCAGCCGGTCGCGAGCGGGGGACGGTGCGCTGGGAGGTACTGATCGGATCGGTCACGATGGCGATGCCGAAGGCCACCATCCCGGCCCTCACGATCGGGCAACGGCCTCAGGGCCGCAGCCTCGGTGATCAGTGCCCGGGGCGTCCGCGCCGACCTCTGAACGATTGAAGGACTGTTCAGGCTTGAAGGTGATCGTGCCGGCGGCTTAGGTTCTGCCGGTGCACATCGCCGAGGGGTACCTGCCGCCGCTGCACGCACTGGCCTGGACGGCGGTGGCCGCCCCGTTCGTGGTGCACGGGGCGCGGGCCGTGGTCCGCCAGGTCCGGGAGGAGCCCGAGACGCGGCTCCTGCTCGGGGCGGCCGGCGCGTTCACGTTCGTGCTCTCGGCGCTGAAGCTCCCGTCCGTCACCGGCTCCAGCTCCCACCCGACGGGCACCGGCCTCGGGGCGATCCTGTTCCGACCACCCGTGATGGCGTTGCTCGGCACGATCGTGCTCACCTTCCAGGCACTGCTGCTCGCCCACGGCGGGATCACCACGCTCGGTGCCAACGCCGTCTCGATGGCGGTGGTGGGGCCGTGGGTCGCGTACGGGGTGTACGCGCTGGTCCGGCGGCTGGGCGGCGGGCTCTCGGCCGCGGTGTTCCTCGCCGCGGCGCTGGCCGACCTCTCGACCTACTGCACCACGGCCGTGCAGCTCGCGCTCGCCCACCCGGACCCCGCCTCCGGCGTGCCCGGGGCCCTCGCCGAGTTCATCGCGATCTTCGCCGTGACGCAGGTCCCCCTGGCGGTGAGCGAGGGCCTGCTGACGGTCCTGGTCGTGCGCCTGCTCACCCGCGTCAGCCCGGCCGAGCTCGCCCGGCTCGGCATCCGCCCGGCCCGCCAGGAGGCGTGAATGTCCCGGTTCAGCCTCGTCAACTGGTTGCTCGTGGTGGGAGTCGTGCTGCTCGCGGCCGTCCCGCTCGTCATCGGCAGCGACACCGAGTTCGCGGGCGCCGACGGCGTCGCCGTGGAGCGGATCGACGAGAGCGACTACCGGCCGTGGTTCGCGCCGCTGTTCGCGCCGTCGCCGGAGACGGCGTCCGGCCTGTTCGCGATGCAGGCGGCGATCGGCGGCGGCGTGCTGGGCTACGTGTTCGGGGTGGCCCGCACCCGCCGCCGCAACGCCCCGCCGCCCGCCGACCCGCCGGCCTGATGCCCGCGCTCGATGCCGTGGCCTGCACCGGGCCGTGGCGCCACCGGCACCCGGGGGAGAAGGCCGCGCTCGCGTTCGGCCTGCTCTGCTGCGCCGTCGCGCTGCCGCCGTGGCCCGGCGCCCTGGTCGTCGGGGCCGTGGCGGCGGCGCTGCTGCTCGGGCCGGCGGGGCTCGGGGTGCTCCGCCTGCTGCGGGCAGCGCGCGGCCCGCTCACGTTCGTCGTGGTCGGTGCGCTGCCGCTGCTGTTCTCGGTGGGCGGCCCGGCGCTCGTCCGGGTCGATCCCGCAGGGGTGGGCGCGGCGCTCGCGCTGACCGGGCGCGCCACGGCGGCCGTGCTGTGCCTGCTGCTGTTCGCGGCCACCACGCCGCTCGCCGACACCCTGCCCCGGCTGGCCCGGCTCGGGGTGCCGCCGGCCGTGGTCGACGTCGCGGGGCTCGTCTACCGCATGCTGTTCCTGCTGCTCGACCGCATCGCCGCGGTGCGGGCGGCGCAGGCGGGCCGGCTCGGGTTCCGGGACTTGCGCACGGCGTTCCGATCGGTGGCGGGCCAGGCCGGTGCGGTGTTCGTGAGCGCGTTCGACCGGGCGCGGCGCATGGAACAGGGCCTCGCTCTGCGCGGTGAGCCGGGAGCGTTGCGGGTGCAGCTGCCCGCGCAGCGGCTCTCCCGCCGGTTCCTGGCGGCAACCGCGGTGTTGCTCGCGGCCGTCGTCACCCTGTCGCTGGCGTTCGCGTGACGCCCCCGGTGCTCGAGGCCCGCGGCCTGCACTTCGCGTACGAGCCCGGCCGGCCCGTCCTCACCGGCGCCGACCTCGCGCTGCACGGCGGGCGCCGCACCGCCGTCCTCGGCCCGAACGGCGGCGGCAAGACCACGCTCTTCCGGCTGCTCGCCGGGGCGCTCGCCCCGGACGCGGGGCAGGTGCTGCTCGACGGGGTCCCGGTGCGCCGCACCCGCGCAGGCCGGACCGCGCTGCGCACCCAGGTGCAGCTCGTGCTGCAGGACCCGGACGACCAGCTCTTCGCCGCCACCGTGGCCCAGGACGTCTCGTTCGGGCCGGTCAACCTCGGGCTGGACGAGGCCACGGTGCGCGCCCGGGTGGACGCCGCCCTCGCCGCGCTCGACCTCACCGCGGTCGCGGACCGGCCCCCGCACCTGCTCTCGTTCGGCCAGAAGAAGCGCGTGGCGATCGCGGGCGCCGTGGCGATGGCACCCCGGCTGCTGGTGCTCGACGAGCCGACGGCGGGCCTCGACCCCGCCGGGGTCGAAGCGCTGTTGGTCACCCTCGCCGAGCTGGAGGCCGGTGGCACGACCCCGGTGCTGTCCACCCACGACGTCGACCTCGCCCACCGGTGGGCCGCCGATGTCGCGGTGGTCGTCGACGGGCGGGTGCGGACCGGGCCCGCCGATGCCGTGCTCGGCGACCCGGACCTGCTGCGGACCGCCCGGCTCGGCCCGGCGTGGGCGCCCGCCGTGCACCGGCTGCTGCGCGCCGCGGGATCGGACGCCCGGCCCCGCAGCGCGGCCGAGCTGCACGCCCTGCTGGAGGGGCGCACGAACCCCGGCGAGCCGCGCGTGCCGGCCCGGTGAAACGGGCACCCGGGTGGGGCAGACGCGGCCGCACCCGAGTGGCACGATGGGTGCAGGCGCGACAGGCGCCAGAGGGAGTACATGCAGCCGTGGCAGCAGATCCGCAGCGCGCAACCGACCCGGTTCTCATCACCGATGCGGCCCGCTCCTACGAGGAGGAACTCGCCGTCCGGAAGCGGCGCTACAAGATCATGATGGGGATGCGGATCCCCTTCATGATCGCCGCCGCCGCCTTCTACCAGATCCCGTGGCTCGCGGTCGCCCTGCTGGTGCTGTCGATCCCGCTGCCGTGGGTGGCCGTGCTCATCGCCAACGACCGGCTGCCCAACAAGGCGGAGAAGACCAACCGCTACCAGCCCGACCGCCGCCAGATCGAGCAGCGCGAGCACCCGGTCATCGACGGCTAGAGGCGCCGGCACACTTCAACCGCCGTTGAAGCATCCGCCGGTTACGTTCGGTCCGTGACCGGAGAGGCCGACCTCGCGCGGATCGGGGCGTTGCTCGCCGACCGCACGCGCGTCGCGATGCTGCTGGCGCTGCTCGGCGGCCGGCCCATGTCGGCGTCCGCGCTGGCCGACGTCGCGGGGGTGTCCGCATCGCTGGCGAGCGCGCACCTGCGCAAGCTCGTCGAGGGCGGGCTGCTCGTCGTCGAGTCCGCCGGCCGGCAGCGGCACTTCCGGCTGGCCACCGCGGTGGCGGACGCCCTCGAAGGCCTGCTGCTGCTCGCGCCGCCGGACCGGGTCACGTCGCTGCGCGCGTCCGTCCGCGGGCAGAACCTGCGGCGGGCCAGGATGTGCTACGACCACCTTGCGGGCACGGTCGGTGTCGTCCTCACCGAAGCGCTCGCGCGGCGCGGGGTGCTCGTCGAACGGGAACGCGGCTACGCCGTCACCGCCGAGGGCCCGCTGGTGCTCGCGGAGATCGGCGTCCGGCTCGACGGGCTCGACCGCCTGCGCCGGCCGCTGGCCCGCCGGTGCATGGACTGGAGCGAGCGGCGCCACCACCTGGCGGGGAGCCTCGGCGCCGCCCTCACGAGCCGGCTGATCGAGCTGGACTGGGTGCGCCTGTCCGAGGCGAGCCGGGTGGTGCGGTTGACGACGGCCGGGCAGCGGGGCCTCGACGAGTGGTTGCAGGTCGATCTGGGAGTCGGGTCATGAGAGCGGACGAGGTCGACGTGCTGGCCTTCGACGTCTTCGGTACGAGCGTCGACTGGTGGACCGGGATCACCTGCCAGGTCACCGGGATCGCCGCCGCGCGCGGGATCGACGTCGACGCCGCGGCGCTCGCGGGCGCGTGGCGCGACCGGTACCTCCCGTCGATGGCGCGCGTGCGGACCGGCGAGCGGCCGTGGACGCCGCTCGACACGCTCCACCGGGAGTCCCTCGACGACGTCCTGGACGAGCTCGGCCTCGCCGACCGCTTCGCCGAGGCGGTCCGTGAGCAGCTGGTGCGCTGCTGGTACCGGCTGCCCGCCTGGGACGACGTGGCGGGCGGCCTGGACCGGCTGCGCGGGCGCTACCTCGTGGTGGCCCTGTCGAACGGCGGGTTCGCGCTGCTCACGCACCTCGCCAAGCACGCGGGCCTGCGGTTCGACGCGGTTCTCTCGGCCGAGCTCGCCCGCACGTACAAGCCCGACCCGGCCGTGTACCGCACTGCGGCCGGCCTGCTCGGCGTGGAGCCGGCGCGCATGCTCCTCGTCGCCTGCCACGGGTGGGACATCACCGGGGCGGCGAACGCGGGGCTGCGCACCGCGTTCCTCGAGCGCCCGGGCGAGAAGGGCCCGGACCACACGGCGGACCGGGCGGTCGACACCAGCGCCGACCTGGTGGTCCGCGGCGTCGGCGAGCTGGCGGCTGCACTGGGCTGCTAGTGCGCTAGTGCCCCCGCCGGAAGTCCGCCGAACAATTCGGCGGCCCAGCCCCACGCTGCGCGCACCGGCCGACGTCCCGAGTACGCCCGGTACGAGGGCCGTCGCCCGGCACACGCAGCGAGAACCTGGATCCACCGACTTACCCAACGGACTTCCGGCGGGGGACATTAGTGTCCCGAGTCGAAAGTCCACCACGTATCTCGACGGCCCAGCTCCACGCTGAGCGCACCGGCGAACCGGCCGAGTACGCCCGGTACGAGGCCGGCTCGCCGGCGCACTCAGCGAGAACCTGGATCCGCCGATATACGCACCGAACTTCCGACTCGGGACACTAGATGAGCGCGGCGCCGCCGTGAGGCGGTCCGGCCGGGCGGGTCGGCGCCGAGCCAGCGCGGTGCTCAAGGGCAGAAGGTCGGCCATTTCCCCGTGATCGGCGATCCGGTGCGGGTGCTGCTAACCCACCGCGAACCGCTGGGGCTCAGCCGGGCCGCGCGCCCAGCCGCCCCACCGCCGCCGCGCGCGCGGCGCAGCCCGCCTCCAGGGCGGCCGCGGGGCCCGCGCCGGTGAGCCACGCGACGAGCACACCCGCGTCGAAGGCGTCGCCCGCGCCCGTCGGGTCCACCACCTCGATGGGCGGCGGCTGCGCGGTCCTCGTCCCGTCCCGGTCGGTCCAGCGGGCCGGGGCCGGGCCGTCCGTCGCCGCGACCGCCCCCACCACACCGCGCAGCGCCTCGGCGCCCCCGAGGGCGGCCAGCTCGGCGGCGTTCGGCAGGAGCAGGTCGACGCCCCGGACGTCGTCGGTGAACCCGGCGCCGAGGGCGGGCGCGACCTGCGGGTCCACCGACGTGCTCAGCCCGGCCGCGCGGGCCCGGGCGAGTGCCGCCCGCCCCGCGGCCCGCGACGCCGGGCCGAGCAGGACGTAGCCCGAGAGGTGCAGGTGATCGGCCGCTTCGACGGACGGCAGGTCGGCGGGCGCCAGCCGGGCGGCGGCCCCGCGGTCGGAGAGCATCGTGCGGTCGCCGTCGGCGAGGAGCACGACCACCGTGCACGTGGGGAGCTCGGGATCCACCGCGAGCGCGGGGCGCACCCCGGCCGCCCGCAGGTCGTCGGTGGCCGCGCGCCCCGCCGGGTCGTCGCCGACCCGCGCGACGAGCGTGACGTCCGCGCCGAGGTGCGCGAGCCACGCGGCGGTGTTCGCGCCGGCCCCTCCGGCGCGCGTGCGGATCCGGGCGGGCACGTCCGCGCCGGCGACGGCGGGCGAGCACGGCTCGACCAGGACGTCCACCGCGACGTCGCCCACCACCACGACCCGGGGCCCGAACCGCGGCGGTGTCATGTGCCGAGCGCGCCCGCCACCCGCGCGGCCAGCTCGGCGTTGGCCAGCACGAGGGCGAGGTTGGTCCGCAGGCTCGCGCCGTCGCTCTCGGCGTGGAAGTGCTCCAGCAGCACCGGCGTGACGTCCTTGCCGGTGACCCCGCGCGACGCGACGAGCGCCAGCCCCTCGTCCAGCAGCCGGTCGTGCAGCACGCCGTCGAGCTCGGCGTCCGGCGGCACGGGCTGCGCGAGCACGGCGCCCGACGTCCCACCCAGCGCCCGGTGCGCCAGCCACACCGCGGCGGCCTCGGCGGGCGTGTCCACCCGCCACGGCACCGGGTGGCCGGAGTCGCGGCGGTAGAACCCGGGGAAGGCGTCGGTGCGGTAGCCGAGGACGGGCACCGACTCGGTTTCGAGGACCTCGAGGGTGGCCGGCACGTCGAGGATCGACTTCACACCCGAGCACACGACGAGCACCGGTGTGCCGGCGAGCGCGGCCAGGTCGGCGGACACGTCCCAGGTCTCCCGGGCACCGCGGTGCACACCGCCCAGCCCGCCGGTCGCGAACACCCGCACGCCCGCGGCGTGGGCGAGCGCGGCGGTCGCCGCCACCGTCGTGGCGCCGTCCCGGCGCAGGCCGACCGCGGCGCCGAGGTCGCGGGCCGACAGCTTCGCGAGCCCACCCGCGCACACGCGGTCCAGCTCGGCCGCGGTGAGCCCGACGCGGGCGACCCCGTCGAGGACGGCGACGGTGGCGGGCACGGCGCCGTGGGCGCGGACGGCGGTCTCGAGGTCCTCGGCGGCGGCCCGGTTCTGTGGAGCCGGCAGGCCGTGGGCGAGCAGCGTGCTCTCCAACGCCACCACCGGACGGCCGGCGGCGACGGCGTCGGCGACTTCGGGTGAGGTCAGCAACTGCGCACGCGGGAACGGATCAGGTGGGGAGACGGGAACGGGCACGTGCGGCATCATGGACGACATGGCCACGCAGGTTCTGCCCGACGTCGACACCCGGCCCGAGGGCACCGACACCTCCGGCGACGACGCGCCGAAGATGTTCCACTACGTGAAGAAGGCCAAGATCACCGAGAGTGCGGTGCTCGGCAACATGGTGGTGGCGCTGTGCGGCGAGACGTTCCCGGTCACCCGCTCCCCGAAGCCGGGCTCGCCGGTGTGCCCGGAGTGCAAGAAGATCTTCGACACGTTCCGCAAGGGCGACGGCAATGACGGTGGCGGGGACTGAGCGGCCGCGCTGTTGACTGACCACTCTGCCGGGGTACCCGCCAGCATGCCGTCCCCGGCCCAGGTCCCCCTGCGCAGCGCGCTCCGCGCCTGGGTGTACGACCGGGTCATCGCCGGCATGACGGCCACGTGGTACCGGCACGTGCTCGCGCGGTTGCCCACCGGTGCCCGCATCCTCGACGTCGGGATCGGCACGGGAGCGGCGCTGGCGCGGTGCGCCGACGTGGTGCGCGCCAAGGGGCTCGGCGTGGTCGGCCTCGACATCGACCGGGACTACCTGGCGTGCTGCCAGGCGGCGCTGGGCCGCGCCGGCCTCACCGGCCACGTCACGCCTGTGCTGGGCTCGGTCTACGACCACCGTGGCGGCCCGTACGACGCCGTGTACTTCAGCGCCAGCCTGATGCTGCTCCCCGACCCGGCAGCCGCCATCGCGCACGTCGCGTCGCTGCTCTCCCCGGACGGGCGGCTCTACAGCACGCAGACGTTCCACCACCACCGGTCCCCGCTGCTGGAGTGGGCGAAGCCGCTGGCCCAGCACGTCACCACGATCCACTTCGGGCGGGTCACCTACGAGCACGAGTTCCGCAAGGCGTTCGCCGACGCCGGGGTGGAGCTCGAGGAGCTCAGCACGATGCGCAGCACCCGGTACTCGTCCTACCGGCTCGCCGTCGCCCGCGTCCCCGACGCCGCTTAGACACTGTGGACGTACTTTGCGTAGCGGTGCCGGTGACGTGCTCCCTCGAAGCGGCTCCGCCGCTTTCCCGACACCGCCTGGCGTCTCGCTAACGTCCCAGCACGTACGCGCCGGGGGCCGGGGCCAGCGCGTGCATGCCGCGCCCGCCGAGCTCCGGCGGGGCGTCCCGCACCGGGCCGCTGCGCGCGACGAGCCACGAGAGGTGGTCGGTCCACCACGAGCCGGGCCGGTCCTCGGCGTCGGCGAGCCAGCGCCCCGGCTCGCCGGGTACGGCGGTGCCCGCCCGGAACCCGGCGCCGATGCCGCCCGGCGGGCTCACCAGCGAGGCGGCGTGCCCCCCTGTCGCGAGCACGAACCGGCAGGTGCCGCCGAGCAGGTCCGCCGCCGCGTACGCATCGCGCCAGGTGGTGACCGGGTCGGCCGCACCGGTCACCAGGTAGCAGTCGCGGTCGACCTTGGCCAGGTCCAGCGGGGTGTCGAGTAGGCTGGCCGCGCCCGGCACCGCGAGCGGGGCCCGCAGGGCGACGTCGACGAGGTCGCGGTGCAGGCCGGCCGGCGCGCGCGCCGTGTCGGTGAGCCAGAACAGCACCTCCGACGCGGGCGGTTCGGCGCCGCAGAGGTAGGAGTGCACGGCCTGCGGCCAGAGCAGGGTGTCCGGCGCCCGCCAGGCCAGCTCGGCGAGCAGTGGGCGGCCGTCGAGGTGGCCCGCGCGCTCGGACTCCGCCACGGCGGCCCGCGCGGCTACCGGGTCCGGCGGCACGGACCGGGCATCGAGCACGGTGCCGGCGAGCGTCACGGCGGCGACCCGGTCCTGGGTGCCGGTGGCGGCGAGGTGGGCGAGCAGCATCGCGGTGATCGTGCCGCCCGCGCCGAACGCCATCAGGGACGAGCGGTGGGTCCGGGTCACGTGCTCGGCGGCGTCCATCCCGTCGAGCACGGCCCGGCCGTACGTGTCGAGGTCCCAGTGTGCGTGGGCCCGGTCGGCGGGGTCGGGGTTGCGCCAGGACAGGGCGAACACCTGCACGCCCGCCCGGACGAGGTGCTCGACGATGCTGCGGCCGGGCGCGAGGTCGGCCAGGTAGTAGCGGTTCAGCACGGGCGGCACGACGAGCAGCGGCACCTCGTGCACCAGCTCGGTGCGGGGCAGGTACTGGATGAGCTCGAAGACGGGCGTGCGCAGCACCACCGCCCCCGGCGTCGCGCCGACATCGGTGCCCACCTCGAACGTGCCGGCCGCCGCGGGGACGGGCGTGCGTGGCGGCGCGGCCATGTCGCCGACGAGCCTGCGCACACCGCGCACGGCGCTCGCCCCGCCGGTGCCGATGGCCGCTCGCCACACCGCGGGGTTCAGCGGGGTCGTGGTCGGGGAGAGCACGCCCGAGAGCGCGGCGACGGCGGCGCGCATCCGCGCCTCGTCGGGGGCGGCGAGCCCGGCATCGGACACGAGCGCGTCGGCGGCGGCGCTCGCAGCGAGGTGTGCCTGGGCGAGGCGGCGCAGGAGCGGGTTGCGCATCCACGCCGGGTCGGCGTAGCGGTCGTCGTCCGGGCCCGGCAGCAGTCGGGAGCGGCCGGCGCCGATCCGGGCCAGCTCGGCGGCGAGGCCCACGCCGCGGCGGGCAACGGCTCCCGGCCGTGCCGCGAGGCCTGCGGCCATCCGCAGCGCCGAGCCCCCGGACAGCAGCCCCAGCGGGCCGGTCTGCCCGTCGGCGATCAACGCGTCCAACCCGGTGGTGGCGGCTGCCGCGGCATCCGCTGCTGGCGGGTGCGGGTCGATCATCGCGGGCTCCTCGGTGCCGGCAGGGGGCTGCCGGAGCATCGCCCCCGCCGGGCACCGGGGGCAAGTCGTCGCCACCCGGTCAGGGGGCGCCGGCGTCCGTCCCCCAGCATGCACCATCGGCGGGTCCCACCCGTCCCGCGGGCGCGGCCCGTTAACCTGATCGACGCCCCCCAGCCGCCCCGCGACATCAACGGTGCCGTCGCGGTCGCCCGTGCCGGGCCGGATCCCTCGCAGTCGAGACGTCAGGGAGATGTGTGTCCGCGCCGACCCCTCAGGCCCAGCAGATCGCTCCCTCCGCACGACCGTTGCGCGCCTGGCAGCGCAGCGCACTCGCCCGCTACCTCGCCGCCGCGCCCAAGGACTTCCTCGCCGTCGCGACGCCCGGCGCGGGCAAGACCGCGTTCGCGCTGCGCGTGGCCTCCGAGCTGATCGCCGACCGGGTGATCGACGCGATCACGGTGGTGACGCCCACCGAGCACCTCAAGCACCAGTGGGCGGTGGCTGCGGCGAACGTCGGCATCGCGCTGGACCCGGACTTCCGCAACTCCACCGGCGCCACGTCGTCGGACTACCGGGGTATCGCCGTGACCTACGCGGGCGTGGCGTCGCACCCGCTCCTGCACCGGGCGCGCACGGAGAACCGGCGCACCCTGGTGGTCCTCGACGAGGTGCACCACGCCGGCGACGCCCGCTCGTGGGGTGACGGCGTGCGGGAGGCCTTCGACGGCGCCACCCGGCGGCTCACGCTCACCGGCACCCCGTTCCGCAGCGACGACAACCCGATCCCGTTCGTCGACTACCTCCCGGACTCCGACGGCAGCCTGCGCAGCCGCGCCGACCACTCCTACGGCTACGCCGAGGCCCTCGCGGACGGCGTCGTGCGGCCCGTCGTGTTCCTCGCCTACTCCGGGACGTCCAGCTGGCGCACGAGCGCGGGCGAGGAGATGACGGCCCGGCTCGGCGAGCCGATGACGGCGGAGCAGACCGCCCGCGCCTGGCGCACCGCGCTCGACCCGGCGGGCGAGTGGATCCCGGCGGTGCTGTCGGCGGCCGACCGGCGGCTCACCGCCCACCGCAACGGCGGTATGCCGGACGCGGGCGGCCTCGTGATCGCGTCGGACCAGACCACCGCGCGCGCCTACGCCGAGATCCTCACCCGCGTGACCGGCACCGCCCCGGTCGTCGTGCTGTCCGACGAGCCGGGTGCCTCGGCGCGGATCGCGAAGTTCTCCGAGTCGGAGGACCGCTGGATGGTGGCGGTCCGGATGGTGTCCGAGGGCGTCGACGTGCCGCGGCTCGCGGTCGGCGTGTACGCGACGAGCGCGTCCACCCCGCTGTTCTTCGCCCAGGCCATCGGGCGGTTCGTGCGGTCGAGGAGGCCCGGGGAGACGGCGTCGGTCTTCGTGCCGAGCGTGCCGGTGCTGCTGGGGCTCGCGAGCGAGCTGGAGGCCCAGCGCGACCACGTGCTCGGCAAGCCGCACCGGGCCGACGAGCAGTGGGACGACGAGCTGCTCGCCCGCGCCCAGCGCCAGGAGGACGAGCCGGGGGAGGACGAGAAGTCGTTCACCGCACTCGGCGCGGAGGCCGAGCTGGACCAGCTGATCTACGAGGGCACCTCGTTCTCCGCCGACGAGGAGGACTACCTCGGCCTCCCGGGCCTGCTCGAGCCCGAGCAGGTGCGCACCCTGCTCAACCAGCGGCAGAAGGAGTGGATGACCCGCTCCCAGAAGAAGGCGCCCGCGGTGGCGCCGCCGCCCGCCGAGCGGCCCCAGCTGACGGTCCGGGAGCAGCTGAACAAGCTGCGCAAGGAGCTCAACACCCTGGTGGCCCTCTACCACCACCGCACCGGCAAGCCGCACGGCGTGATCCACAGCGAGCTGCGCAAGACCTGCGGCGGGCCGCCCACGGCCATGGCCAACATCGAGCAGCTCGAGGAACGCATCGCCACCTTGCGCTCCTGGCGCTGACCAGGTGCACGGACGACGACGGGGCGGGGACCTGTGTGGTCCCCGCCCCGTCGTGGCGTCGGATCGGGCCGGCCGGAGCCGGCCTGGTCAACTGCCTGACTGCACGTCGATCTCCAGCTCGCGGAGCTTGTCGGCGTGGGCCCGTGCGTGGTGACCGCAGAACAGCAGTTCGCCGCCCTTCGGCAACACGGCCCGGACCTTCGCAGCCGCCCCACAACGGTCACAGCGGTCTGCGGCGGTCAACTCGGGCCGGGTCAGGGTTCCTGGCTGCATAGCGGTCTCCCTCCGTCTCGACCCCGGGCTGCAGACCCGAGATCGCTTGCTGTGACGACCGCTCGCGCGGTGCGCCCACTCTCCCAGACGTTCAGCACCCCTGCACGTGTTCCCGTGGCGCGTCGCGACGGACGTCACGCTCGACCGGATGGCCGAGCGTCATCGCGGTGACGCTGCGGTGACTCCTGCAGATCCAGTTGACTACGTGTGAATGATGCGTTCCCGCACGGGATGCCGCAACACGACCCGTGTAAACACTTCTGACAAGCCGACTACGCTGAGCACACGTGCGGAGTGGTGTGGCAACCCGGGTTCCGGCGCCCGTCCTGTTCGTCGTGGGCGCGGTCTCGATGTACGTCGGCGCGGCGCTGGCCGTCGCGCTGTTCGACCGGTTGCCGCCCAGCGCCGTTGCCGTGCTCCGCCTGCTCGGGGCCGCGCTGGTGCTGCTGGCGTGGCGGCGGCCTGCGCGATCGGCGTGGCGCGGCGCCCGGTTCTGGCGGGCCTCCGCGTTCGGGCTGGCCACCGCACTGATGAACATCGCGTTCTACGAGGCGATCGCCCGGCTGCCGCTCGGCACGGCGGTGGCGATCGAGTTCTGCGGCCCGGTGGCGGTCGCGGCGGCGGCGTCGCGCCGCCCGCGGGACGTCGCCGCGGTGCTCTTCGCCGCCGTCGGCGTGCTCCTCATCGCAGATGTGCGCTGGTCAGGGAGCCCCTCGGGGGTGCTGTGGGCGCTCGGGGCGGCCACGATGTGGGCCGCGTACATCGTGCTCGGCAAGCGCGTGGCGTCCGGCGGCAACGGCCTGGACGACATGACGGTCGGGTTCGTCGTGGCGGCCGTCGTGCTCTCGCCGCTGCTCTTCGCCGCGGGCACGGGGGCGGTCGCCGCGCTGGCCGACCCGCTCGTGCTCGTGCTCGCGGTGGGCGTCGGCGTGCTGTCGAGCGTGGTGCCGTACGTGCTGGACCAGGTTGTTCTGCGCCGCCTCGGGCAGGCGCGGTTCGCCGTTCTGCTCGCCCTGCTGCCTGCCACGGCCACGGTCGTCGGCCTGATCGGGCTGGCGCAGGTCCCGACGGCGCTGGAGTTCGTCGGCATCGCCGCCGTCGTGGCCGCCGTGGCACTGCGGTCGCGCGACGGGGACACCCCGGAGACGGTGGGCCGAACGGGAGCCTGACCACGCTCCGTAGCGGCGGACGCTCTCACGATCCGTCATGGGATTCCGCCTGATGGAGTGACGCCGGGACGGTCGGGTGAATCGAGGTCGCCGGCGCCGCCGCACGCGGCCCCGAGGGGCCCGGACGCCGCCCCGAAGTGCGTCCTCGACAACAAATGCCGCTCCGTGAGACCGAAATGTGACCGTCCGCGCCGGACTGTAACGATCCAGTGTGCTTGGCGCCACCGCTGTCGGGGACATACGTTGTCGGTCACAACATTCCCCGCAGCTGTGGAAGGACGACCATGCGCACCAGGAGAACCGCGCTCGCGGCCGCAGGGCTGGGAACTGCCCTCGTACTCGCCGCCTGCGGCCAGAACGCTGCCGCGCCCTCGGGGCCGGCCGAGAGCAACGCGCCGACCGGCGGGGTCAAGGTCGGGGTGATCCTCCCCGAGACCAAGAGCTCCGCCCGCTGGGAGGGCTTCGACAAGCCGCTCCTGGAGAAGGCGATGCAGGCCGAGGGTCTCGACGCCGACATCCAGAACGCCCTCGGCGACGAGCAGAAGTTCTCCACGCTGGCCGACAGCATGCTCGCCAGCGGGGTCAAGGTGCTCGTGATCGCGTCGATCAGCAGCGAGTCCGGCTCGGCCGTGGCGGCGAAGGCCAAGGCCCAGGGTGTCCCGACGATCGACTACGACCGCCTCAACCTCGGCGGCTCCAGCGACTACTACGTCTCGTTCGACAACGAGAAGGTCGGCCAGCTGCAGGGCGAGGGACTCGTGAAGGGCATCGAGGCGGGGGGCAAGCAGAACCCCCAGATCATCGAGATCGAGGGCGCGCCCACGGACAACAACGCCACGCTGTTCTACAACGGCCAGCAGCGCGTGCTCGGGCCGAAGTACCAGTCCGGTGAGTACAAGCTCGTGCAGAGCCAGAAGATCGCAGACTGGGACGCCCAGGTCGGCAGCACCACGTTCGAGCAGATCCTCACGGGCAACGGCGGCAAGGTGGACGGCGTCGTCGCGGCCAACGACGAGCTCGCGGGCGGGATCATCACCGTCCTCACGAAGTACGGGCTGAACGGCAAGGTCCCGGTCACCGGCCAGGACGCCACCCCGGCCGGCCTGCAGGCCATCCTGCGCGGCGACCAGTACATGACGGTCTACAAGCCGATCAAGCAGGAGGCGGACGCCGCCGCGACGCTCACCGCCGCGCTGGCGAAGGGCGACACGGCCGCCGCCAGTGCGCTCGCCACCGGCTCGGTGGATGACACCAAGGGCAACCGCAAGGTCAAGTCGGTGCTGCTCGAGCCGCAGCTGATCACCAAGGACAACGTCAAGAAGGTGATCGACGACGGCCAGGTCAAGGGCTCCGAGGTCTGCGTCGCCGAGACCCAGGCCGCCTGCCAGCAGCTGGGGATCAGCGCCAGCTGAACTCTCGACCCCTCGTGAGCGGACGCGCGCGCTCGAGTGCGCGCATCCGCTCACGAGGACCGGAGGTGCACCATGAGCGAACCGATCCTGCAGCTGCGCGGGGTCAACAAGAGCTTCGGCGCCGTGCAGGTGTTGCACGACGTCGACTTCGACGTGCGGGCCGGTGAGGTCACCGCCCTCGTCGGCGACAACGGGGCGGGCAAGTCGACGCTGGTGAAGTGCGTGGCCGGCATCCACCCGTTCGACAGCGGGGAGATCCGCTTCGCCGGCGAGCCGGTCACGATCCACGGCCCCACCGACGCGTCCCACCTCGGCATCGAGGTCGTGTACCAGGACCTCGCGCTGGCCGACAACCTCGACATCGTGCAGAACATGTTCCTCGGGCGGGAGCGGGGCAAGCCCTGGCTGCTCGACGAGGCCGACATGGAGCAGGCGGCCCGCCGCACCCTGGCGTCGCTGTCGGTGCGCACCGTCACCTCGGTGCGGATGCCGGTGGCGGCGCTGTCCGGCGGGCAGCGCCAGACCGTCGCCATCGCGAAGGCCGTGCTGTGGGACTCCCGGGTCGTGCTGCTGGACGAGCCGACGGCCGCGCTGGGCGTCGCGCAGACCCGGCAGGTGCTCGACCTGGTCCGCCGCCTGGCCGAGCAGGGCCTCGGCGTCGTGCTGATCAGCCACAACATGGCCGACGTGTTCGAGGTCGCCGACCGGATCGCCACCCTGTACCTGGGCCGGATGGTCGCGCAGGTGCCGACCAAGGACGTGACGCACGGCCAGGTCGTCGAGCTGATCACCGCGGGCCGGTCGGGTGACCTCGGCCTGCAGCGCCCCGAGAGTGTGGCCGTCTGATGCCTTCCGAGAAGGTCAGTACCGAGAAGACGAAGTCCGAGGAGTCGCAGGTGGAGAAGACGGCCGACGCCGTGGGTGCGGCGGAGCGCGCCGCGCCCGCATCCGCGCGTGCGGCCGACTTCGGCATCGACACCACGGCCCGGAGCACCCAGGAGGCGATCCGCGCCTACCTGAGCAATCTCCGCAACGGTGAGCTGGGCGCGCTGCCCGCCCTGCTCGGGCTCGCGGCGCTGTTCGTGCTGTTCACCGTGCTGGACACGGGTGGTACGTTCCCCAGCCTGCTGAACCTGGCCAACCTGCTGCAGCAGGGGGCGGGGCAGACGATCATCGCCATCGGCCTGGTGTTCGTGCTGCTGACGGGCGAGATCGACCTCGCAGCCGGCACGGCGTCCGGGCTCGCGGCGGCCGTCATGGCGCTGCACCTGGTGAGCGGCGGCAACCTGCTCGGCGGCATGGGCACCACGGTGTTCGTGATGTTCCTCGTGGTGATCGTGGTCGCGATCGTGCTGGCACTGATGTTGCGCATCTGGTTCGGCGCCGTGCTCTCGGCCGTGGCGTTCGTGCTGCTGTTGATCGGTTTCCCGCCCAACCCGTGGCTGGAGATGCTCCTGGCCGTGTGCGTCGGCGTCACGATCGGCTGCCTCACCGGGTTCGCCGTCGCGAAGCTCGGCATGCCCTCGTTCGTGGTGACGCTGGCGCTCTTCATCGCGTGGCAGGGCGTCATCCTGCAGCTGATCGGCGAGGGCGGAACCCTGGGCCTGCGCGACCCGGTGATCATCGCGGTGGCCAACGGCAACCTGTCGACGCTGGGCAGCTGGGTGCTGTTCGTGGTCGCCGCGGGCGGCTACGCGGCGGTGCTGCTCAACCGGCAGCGGTCGCGGCGCAAGCTCGGGCTGGTGGCGCAGCCGACCGGGCTCGTGCTGCTGAAGGTGGGCGCCGTGGTGGTGCTCGCCGCGGTGGCGACGTTCCTGCTCACGCTCGACCGCTCGCCGGGCACCACGCCGATCGCGGGCGTGCCCTACGTCGTGCCGGTCGTGCTCGTACTGCTCGTCGCGGGCACGTACGTGCTCGACCGCACCCGCTTCGGCCGGCACGTGTACGCGGTCGGCGGCAACCGGGAGGCCGCGCGCCGGGCGGGCATCGACGTCACGCGCGTGCGGGCCACCGTGTTCGTGATCGGCTCGGCGTGCGCGGCGATCGGCGCGATCGTCTACTCCTCGAAGGTGGGCTCGGTGTCCCCGGCCGCGGGCGGCGGCAACACGCTGCTGTTCGCCGTGGGCGCCGCGGTCATCGGCGGCACGTCGCTCTTCGGCGGACGCGGGCGCGTCAGCAACGCCGTGATCGGCGGGGCGGTGCTCGCCACCGTGAACAACGGCCTCGGCCTGCTCGGCCAGCCCGCGTCGGTGGTGTTCCTCGTCAACGGGATCGTCCTCCTGCTCGCCGCGGGGGTCGACGTGCTGTCGCGGCGGCGATCGGCGGTCGCCGGCAGGTGAGTCGCACGTGGGGCGGTGACGGCGGCGGCGGGGCGTCCGCCGTCACGGCGGGTGCCCGGCCCGACGAGGCCCGCCGGCACAACCGCGCCGCCCTGCTCCGGCGCCTGCACGTCGCAGGGCCCTGCACGCGTGCCACGCTCGCCTCCGAGCTGGGGCTCAACCGCAGCACGATCAAGGCGGTGGTCGACGGCCTCGCCGAGGCCGGCGTCGTCACCGAGGCGGTGCCCGCGCAGCGCAACGGGGCCGGCCGGCCGTCGCTGATGGTGCTGCCCGAGCCCGAGGCCGCCGTCGTGCTCGCCATCGACGTGCGCGTCGAGCAGGTCGCGATGGCCATGGTCGGCATCGGCGGGCAGGTGCTCGGCCGGCACAGCTGGAACCTGCACCACCGCACCCGCGTTCCGGGCGAGGTGATCACCCACATCGCGGAGTCGGCGCAGCTGCTCGCCGACGAGCTCGCCGTGTCCGCCCGCGGCGCGGCGGTCTCGGTCCCCGGCGTCGTGCGGCGCGACGACGGGTTCGTGCACGAGGCGCCCAACCTCGGGTGGCGCGACGTCGCGCTCGGCGCCCGGCTGGGGACCGTGCTGCGGATCCCGGTGCAGGTGGCCAACGACGCCGAGCTGGGCGCGCTCGCCGAGCACGTCCGTGGCGAGGCGCACGGCGTCGACGACCTCGTCTACATCTCCGCCGACCGCGGCGTCGGCGGTGGCGTGATCGCGGCAGGCCGGCCCCTGCGGGGCACGCGCGGGTACGTCGGTGAGATCGGCCATCTCGTCGTCCGGCCCGGCGGCCGGGCCTGCTACTGCGGCAACCGCGGCTGCTGGGAGACCGAGGTGGGGGAGGCGGCGCTGTGCCGGGCCCTCGGGCTGCCCGAGGACACCCCGCGCGGCGTGGTGGTGGCCGAGCTGCGCTCGCTCGCGGACGCACCCTTCCCCGGGCCGGCCACCGCTCCACTCGACGAGTTCGCCGAGTGGCTGGCGACCGGTCTCGTCACGGTCGTCAACGTGACGGCCCCGGACCTCGTGGTGCTCGGCGACCTGTTCACCGCGCTCCCGCCCGCGGTCGTCGACCACGTCCGGACGCAGGTGCACGAGCGGAGCCTGGTGAGCAGGGCGGTCGGGGGCACCCGCATCGAGACCAGCCCGCTCGGGCGCGACGCCAAGCTCGTGGGGGCGGCGGAGCTGGCCTTCGAGCCGGTGCTCGGCGCGGTATGAGGGATCGGGACGGTCAGGACGTCCGGCCTGGCAACACCTCCACCACCGGTCGATGCGGGTCGTAGGCGGGCCAGCCCGGGTCGCCGGTCGTGGCGAACGCGACCCACGCCCCGTGCACCCGCCCGGCGAGCCCGGTGGGGACGGGGTCGGGGCCGAGCAGACCGCTCTCCCCGTGCAGCCACGACTCGTGGGCGAGGTCGAAGACGAACGGCAGCTCGACGGTGTGGGCGGCACCGAGCCTGCCGCCGAGGGCCGTCGAGCGGTACCCGAACGAGTAGACGTGGGTGCGGCCGCCGGACAGCTGCGCGTGTGCCGCGGCCATCCGCGCGGTGCCGGCCCCGAACAGCGCCTCCCCGAGCAGCGCCGAGCGCAGCTCGCCAGGTGTGGCCCCGGGCCGGGCCGCTCGGTGGCGGGCTGCGCCGCGAGGAGCTCGCCCAGCTGGCAGGCGTCAGCGTCTCGTACTACACGCGCCTCGAGCAGGGCCTCTCACGCGGCGCCTCGGCAGAGGTCCTGGAAGCCGTCGCCCGCGCCCTGCGGCTCGACGACCACGAGCGCGAGCACCTCGGGCGGCTGGCCGAGGCCTCCCGCCGGGCGCCCCGGGTGCGCAGGCCACGGCCCGAGCGGCCCGCCGACGAGACGCGGGATCCTGCGTGCCGTCGACGCCGTCCCCGCGCTCGTACTGGGCCGGCGTACGGACGTGCTCGCGTGGAACGAGCTGGGGCACGCCCTGACCGCTGGGCACCTGGATCCGGACAGCCCCGACGACCCGGCCCGGCGGCCGAACACGAGCCGGATGCTGTTCCTCGATCCGCACTGCCGGGAGCTGTACGCGGACTGGGAGCGCAAGGCGCGCGCGGTCGTCGGCTACCTGCGGATCGCGGTCGGCCGGTACCCGAGGACCCGCTGCTCGCGGCGCTGATCGGCGAGCTGACGATGAAGAGCCCCGAGTTCGTCGCGCTGTGGGCCGACCACCGGGTGGCGCCGTGCGACGCCGCGTCCTACGAGCTGCACCACCCCGTCGTGGGGAGGGTGACGGTGACGCAGCAGACGCTGGCGATCGCCCGTTCGCCGGGCCAGTCGCTGGTCGTCTGCACGACGCCGGCCGGGTCCCCCCTCCGAGGAGGCGCTCACCCTGCTCCGGGCCACCGGGGTGGCGTACGCCGGCCGGGCCGCGCGGGTGCCCGGGCCGGGGTGAGGGCTCGATGGCGCCGTGCTCGCCCTTGTGGTGGTGATCGCCGATCCCATGCCTCCGCGTGGTCGGACCCAGCGGTAGGCGCACCGGATCCCGGGGCCGGCCCCGGCGCTGACCCCGCCCTGATCGGCCGGGGCGCTACCCCCTGTCCGCCACCACGTCGGCGTCGGTGTTGCCGCTCACCTCGTTGGCGCTGTCCGGGGCCACCGGGTCGCCGGTGGACATGATCCCCGAGCGGTTCTCGGTGATCGTGTTCCCGGTGAGGTCGACGGCGCCGCTGGTGTCGACGTACACGCCGTACCGGGCGTTCTCCGCGATGACGTTGTCGTGCACGGCGGTGCCGGTCGACTCGCTCACCACGCGCAGGCCGTCCTGCTGGTTGCCGCGGAGCTGGTTTCCCTCCACGACGTTGCCCTCGGCGAGCTGCGTGACCCCGACGCCGGTCTCGCCGTTGTCGTACACCTCGTTGCCGCGCAGCGTGTTGGCGCCCGACTCGTTGATGTTGATGCCCTGGGCGTTGTTGCCGAACGACTGGTTGCCCTCGACGAGGTTCCGGTCCGAACGCAGGTACAGCACGATCCCGTGGTGGGCGTTGCGGTACACCACGTTGTCGCGGATCACGCTGTCGGTGCAGTCCTCGGCGAGGATGATCCCGTGCTTGCCGTTGTCGTGCACGACGTTGCGCTCGATGGAAAGCTTCGTCGACCCGGTGTGCGGGTCGATCCCGTACAGGACGTTGTCGCGGAACTCGTTGTCGAGCACGGACAGGCCGCTCACCTCGTAGGTGTAGAGCCCGTAGTAGAGGTGCGACACGACGCTGTCGGTGATCGACCCGCCGGTGCCCGCGGTGCGCCAGGACAGCCCGTACGCCTCCACGTCGCCGTGGCCCAGGTAGTGCAGCTCGGCGTGGGAGATCGTCATCTGGGCGCCGTCCCGGGCGAGCAGGAAGCTGCGGCCGTCGTCGAAGCCGGTGTCCACGCTGCCCGTGCCCTCGTCCCACGACGTGACGCAGGAGCCGGTGATGTCGAGCTTCCCGCCGAGCGCCTCGACCGACACGAACCGGCCCGGGGCGCTCGCGAGCTTGAGCCACCGGACCTGCGGCGCGCTGATCTGCAGCTCGGCCCCACCGCGCACGGCGAGGTCGGCGCCGAGCTGCCACTCGCCGGGGTTCACCTCGCGCAGGGCCGCGGGGTCACCGACGGCCGCGGCGATCGCCGGCAGCGTGACGCCGGTGCCGGCGACGAGGTCGATCACGTTGGTCGCCCGGTCGAACCGGACGTCGAGCCCGGTGGGCGCTGCGGGTGCCGGCGCGTCGGCGGCCGGGGCCTCCCGCACGCACGGCTGCGCCGGATCGGACGCGGCGGGCGCCGGGACGTCCCGGCGCTCCAGCGGCGCCGGTGCGGCCGTGCCGCAACCGGCCACGAGTACGGCCGCGACGGCGCCGGTGACGAGCGCCTGCACGGCGCGGCGCCAGGTAGTCACAACGCCTCCATCGGAAGGGGCGGGCGGCGGCGCCGGGTGGCGCCGCCGAGCCGGCGCTGGCGGAACGTGTGCAGCTCCTCCAGCACCACGGCCAGCAGGATCAGCGGGACGCCGACCGCGCCCAGCAGGTTGAGCGGCGGCAGGCTGAGGTCGTTGGCGCCCTGCTGGGTGACCACGCCGCGCACCGACTCCAGCGCGTGCACGTTGGAGTCGACGAGCGTGAACGGGCTTCCCTGGGCGCTGTTGACCCCGAGCTCGGTGGTGTCGACCGTGATCCCGGACGCGTAGACCTGCTCCGGGGAACGGGAGCGGATCCCCTCCCTGGCGGCCGTGATCGTCGAGTTCGTGACCGTGGCACCGGCCGCGAGGTCCAGCCCCGTGCCGCCGCCGGTGATCTGGGCGCCCGTGATGCGGGCGTCCGGGGTGAAGCTGCGCACGCCGTCGGACTCGACCCCGTTGACGGCGAGGTCGGTGACGACGAGCCCGGACGTGCCGGCTGCGGTGACGAGCCCGTCGCGGCCGCCCTCGACGGTGAGCCCGGTGAGGCGGATGTCGTGGGCGCCGCGGTCGACCCGCACGGCCGAGCGGGAGTCGTACACGTGGACGTCGTCGAGCGTGATGTCGTTGCCGTTGACGGCCACTCCTGCGACGCGGGCGCCGCTGAACGTGGAGTTCCTGGCCTGGAGGCCGCTGGTGCTCTTCTCGACCACCAGCCCGCGGGTGCCGCCGGTGGTCTGGATCCCGTCCAGCACGATCCCGGAGCTGTGGACGTGGGTGAACACGCCCAGCCGCTGGTCGGTGGCCGTGTAGCCGGTGACCGTGATGCCGGTGGAGCGGGAGATCCGCAGCCCGCCGGCCTGGTCGGCCGTGGTGTCGACCGCCGAGATCTGCGTGCCGTTCTCGCCGACCACCGCGACGCCGAAGGCGCCGTTGGCGTTCGTGCTGATGCCGTTGATCGGGCGACCGCCGCTCGCACCGGACACCAGCACGCCGTTCTCGCCGTTGCCGGTGGCCCGGATCCCGCTCATCGTGGTGCCCTCGTCACCGGCCAGCACGAGCCCGTCCTCGGCCGAGTCGGACACCGTGAGCTGGTCGATCTGCACGCCTTCCGAGTGGGACAGCTGCACCCCGGTGCTGCCGCGCGCCACCGTGCTGCGCACGAGCGATCCGGTGCTGCCCTTGTGGAACTCCACGGCCGCGTTGCCGTCGTCGTCGGCCCCGGGGGTGCCGTCGGACACGGCGCCGAGATCGTTGATCGTGGCGTCAGTGATGTCGAGCCGGCCGCCGCCCGAGGCGACGATCGTCGGGCGACCCTTCGCCTCGGGCGGGAGCGGCTGCCCGGTGGCGGGGTCGACGGACGTGACGGTGATCCCGTTGATGGCGAGGCGGCCGCTGCCGGTGTGGATCGAGGCGGCGTCGGCCTGGGTGGCCCCGCCGGCGAGCGCCACGGTGTGCACGGGGCTGCCGGAGCCGCCCAGCTGGAGCGCGACGCGCGGGGTGAGGACGAGGGTGGCGTCGAGCGTCGCGGTGCCGTCGGTGACCTTCAGCCAGTCCGACGGCAGGGCGCGGTCGAGGTCGGCGATGGTGACCGTGCCGCTGGCACGGCCGACCTGGCGCGTGACGCGGCCGTCGGTGGCCAGGTCGATGCGGTAGTCGCGCACGACCGCCATGTGGTGCGGGCGGCCGCGGGACTCCCACGCCCTGCGCACCGAGGCGGCGGTGTCAGGGGTGATCACCTGGGTGGGTTGGACCACCGCCACCGGACGGGCCACCGGGACGGCCATCGCCGTGCCCGCCGTGAGCCCGAGGCCGATGGCGGTGGTCATGCCCGCCGCGAGGATGCGTCCGACCCACCGCGTACTGGTGGTGCCGGTGTTCATGCAGCAGCCCTCCGGAGGGGGATGACGTTGTCGTGGTGGTCGTCGTCGGTGTGGTCGCCGACGGTGGTGCGCACGACCTCGCCGTTCTCGACCGCGACCTGGCGGGTGAGCCAGGCCTGCTTGCGGATGGTGACCAGCGCCGTGATCTTGATGATCGCCATCAGCCAGGAGACGGCCACGTAGCCCAGCACGAAGAAGAAGCTGGACGGGCGGCGGCGGATGTGTGGGGCGAGCTTGGCCGCGCGGCTGATCTGCCACCAGAGCAGCAGCACGCCCGCGAGGATCCAGTTCTGGGTGATGAGCGCGATCACCATCGCGGTGGGCCCGAGCAGCAGCGTGAAGCTCGAGATGCCCTTGTCGATCATGGTGTAGGCGAGGAACGGGTGGCGCCACACCCAGGGCTTCGACAGCGCCCGCAGGTCCGAGCGCCATGTGTTGCGGGCCCAGCGCAGCCGCTGGCGGAAGAAGATGCGCCAGCGGTCCGGGAACGTGGACCACACCTCGGCGGTGCGCTGCATGTAGGTGAGGTGCCCGCGCTCCAGGATCAGCGTGGTCAGCCGCTTGTCGTCACCGGAGAGCGACTGGACACCCCAGAACGTCTCGTTCATGAAGTCGTCCTCGATCTCCAGCAGCAGCTCGCGCCGGTAGACCGCGGTGCGCCCGGACAGACAGGAGACGGCCTTGCCCAGCAGGCTCTGGCTGGCGTTCTCGTCGAAGTAGCGGTGGTCGAGGAACATGTCCGTGATCCGGGCGAGGAACCCCTTCGACCCGTAGACCGACTGGCGGGTGCCCACCCCGCCGATCCGCGGGTCGGCGAACGGCTTGGCCACCTCGGTGGCCACGTCCTGGGCCCAGATCGTGTCGGAGTCGACGAGGGCGACCAGCTCCGTGCGGGCGGCTCGCCACCCGCGGCGCAGCGCGTCGCGCTTGCCCGGGACGTCGGTGATGACGACGGTGACCGGGTAGCGGCTGGCGACGTCCTGGCAGGTGGTGTCGGAGGCGTCGATGACGAGGATGACCTCCTCGACGTCGTTGGCCAGCCACGACTCGATCGCCGCCGCGAAGATCTTCGGGTCTTCCTGGTAGACCGGCACCACGATGGACAGCGGCAGCCGGTGGGTGTTGATCACCGGCTTGTACAGCACCGCGGGGATGCGCCGCACCAACCACGCACCCCAGCGGATCAGGCCGAGCACGCCCAGCGGGGTGCCCAGCACGTAGTAGTAGACCGGCAGGTTCATGCCGACTTGCGCTCCCCGGTGGCCCTGCTCTGCTCGCGGAGGTCACCGGCGGCGGCGTGCGCCGCCTGCTCGACCTCGTGCTCGACGATCGCGGCGAGCCGGTCGTTGACCTCGACCACGGCCGAGAGCAGCGGCATGTCCACCCCGACGGTGTCGGCGAAGCCGAGGAAGCCCTGGGTGTCCTTGGGCAGGCACACCCCGCCGTAGGGGGCGCCGCCGCGGATGCCGTACTCGGGGTTGATCGAGCCTTCGGCGGAGCGGGCGACGGTGGCGGCGATCGGGTCCAGGTCCAGGCCGAGCTTCTGGGCGACCAGCCACATCTCGTTCCAGAAGCTGATCTTGGTGGCGTTGAAGATGTTGTGCGCGCACTTGATGAACTCGGCCTCGGCCGGGTCGGTGAAGGTGCGCAGCTCGCCACCGAACGGGGAGAGCACGGCGCGCAGCCGCTCCACGTTCCGCGGGTCGCGGCTGGCGATGATGGTCATCCACGGGTTGGCGAAGTCCTCGGCCGCGGAGACCGCGCGCAGGAACTCCGGGTTCGACGCCAGCCCGAAGCCCTCGTTCGCGACCATCCCGGAGTTCTCCTCCAGGGTGGTCTTGACCAGGCCCTCGGTGGTGCCCGGGGGCACGGTGGAACGCACGACCACGATGTGCTTCGCCGACGCGCCCGCGATCGCGCGACCCACGGCCGCGGTGCCCGCGGTGAACGCCGACAGGTCGTAGCGGTGCCCGTCGTTCGGCGTCGGCAGCGTCAGGAAGATCAACGACTCCGGCTCGCCGGCCAGGTCGATCGCGGTGCGGGCGTCCCAGCCGCGGTCGCGCAGCTCGCGGACCCGCACCTCGTTGATGTCGACGAACGTGACGTCGTGGCCGGCCTTCAGGAAACCTTCACCGGTTGCGGCGCCCACGACACCGGAACCCATGATGAAAATCCTGCTCTTCACGGAAATGTCCCCCCTGCTGATGGCGATCCGAGGACGAGCAAGATCCACCTCGGATCTGGATACGGTGTGGCGGAGCGGCGGACGGCGCCGTCCGCACGGATGGTTCGAACCCGCCCCGGTCGTCGCGGACCGGCACGCGGGCATGCTCGAACACCCCGTGGGCGACGGGTGCTCGAGCGCATCGGTGCGGGTCAACCGATCCTCGGTGCGGCCGGTGCCAGCTCCCGCTGAAGTCGTCCGGTGTTGCGCCCCCGCCGGACGGCTCCCGTTTCCGGGAGTCGAGATCGGTCGTTTCTCCTACCGCTGACCGGCTGATCGCCGGTGGAACCCCTACGAGATCAACCTTATCTCAACGGCCCCTGAGATCGTCTCAGATTCGGAGTAGCACCGGGTCCGAGGGCCGGTGGCCTCGGCGCGATTTCCGCAGGTCACGGCGTTGCGCGCGGCGAGCGATCGCGCGTCGCTGCGGAGAGGCGGCGACTGTGATAACCGGCACTGCCGTTCCACCAGCCCAAACGCAATGGTGCGGCGCGGAGTTCCGCGGGTAGCCCTGCCCCGACGACCGGGGGTGGTGCGTGGGCGCTACGGAATGGGTCGTGGTGGCCGCGACCCCGGGAGACCTCGTGGCTGCGCGCACGCAGATGGGGTTCTCGCTGGGGTGGCACATCGTGATCGCCTGCTTCGGCGTGGGCATGCCCGGCCTCGCCGTCTTCGCGGAGTGGCGAGGGCTGCGGACCGGGGACCCGGCGTGGGAGGGGCTCGCCCGCACCTGGGCCCGCTCCATGGGTGTGCTGTTCGCGGTCGGTGCGGTGTCGGGCACCATCCTCAGCTTCGAGATGGGGCTGCTGTGGCCCGGCCTGATGGGAACCTTCGGCGACGTGATCGGGCTGCCCTTCGCGCTGGAGGGGTTCGCCTTCTTCATCGAGGCGATCTTCCTGGGGATCTGGCTGTACGCCTGGGACCGGCTGCCGCCGCGCATCCACGTGCTCACCGGCGTGCCGGTGCTCGTGGCGGGGGTGGCCTCGGCCTTCTTCGTCGTCACGGCGAACGCGTGGATGAACCAGCCGCGGGGCTTCGACCTCGTCGACGGCCGGGTGACCGGTGTGCGGCCGTGGGGGGCGATGTTCAACCCCGCGACGCCCCCGCAGACCGTCCACATGATCGTCGCCGCGTTCATGGTCACCGGGTTCGGCATGGCCTCGGTCTACGCCGTCGGGCTGCTGCGGGGCCGCCGGGACCGCCACCACCGGCTCGGCTTCCTCGTCCCGTTCACCGTCGCGGCCGTGCTCGCCCCCGTGCAGGTGGTGGTCGGCGACTGGGCGGCGCACTTCATCGCCGACAACCAGGCGCTCAAGCTCGCGGCGATCGAGGGGCTCTCCGAGACCACGGCCGGGGCGCCCCTCTCGCTCGGCGGGATCTACACCGGCGGAGAGCTGCGCTATGCGCTGGAGATCCCGAACGCGCTCTCGTTGCTGGCGCACTGGGATCCGGACGCGGTGGTGCTCGGCCTCGACCAGGCCGCGCCGGACCTGCGGCCGCCGGTCAACGTCGTGCACCTGAGCTTCCAGCTCATGGTCGGGATCGGGTTCGCGCTGGTCGCGCTCGGCGCGTGGCAGGCGGGGAGCTGGTGGCGGCGCCGGGACCTGCCCGGATCGCCGTGGTTCCTGCGCGCCGCCGTGCTCGCCGGGCCGGCTGCGGCGCTCGCCCTCGAGGCCGGGTGGGTGGTCACCGAGGTCGGCCGCCAGCCGTGGGTCGTCTACGGCGTGCTCCTCACCCGTGACGCGGTCAACCCGCACCCCGGGCTCGTGGCCGGTCTGCTGATGGTGCTGGCCGTCTACGCGGTGCTGACGGTCGCGACGGTGACGGTGCTGCGGCGGCTGGCCCGCCGCGGTCCGGTGGCGCCCCAGGAGCGTGCGGGAGAACCGGTGTCACAGCTCCCGGTATCACAGCGTCCCGCGTCACGGCGCCCCGGCGAGGCCGAGCGGTGAGCGCGGCGGACGCGCTGCTCGCGATCCTCTGGGTCGGGCTCACCCTGTACGCGCTGCTCGGCGGCGCCGACTTCGGGGCCGGCCTGTGGGACCTGCTCGCGGGCGGCACCGAGCGCGGCAGGCCGCAGCGCGACCTGATCGAGCACTCGATCGGCCCGGTCTGGGAGGCCAACCACGTGTGGCTGATCTTCGTGATCACGCTGTTCTGGACGGCGTTCCCGGCGGCGTTCGCCCCGTTCGCCGCCACCCTCTACATCCCGCTCACCCTCGCGGCGCTGGGCATCATCGCCCGAGGAGCCGCCTTCGCGTTCCGCAAGGCGAGCGAGGAGCTCGCGCTGCAGCGCGCGTACGGTGCCGCGTTCGCCTTCTCCTCGCTGGTCACGCCGTTCTTCCTCGGCACCACCGTCGGTGCCGTCGCGTCCGGGCGCGTGCCGGCGCGGATCGGCGCGGGCGACGTGATGGGCAGCTGGTGGAACCCGACGTCGGTCACCGCAGGCGTGCTCGCCGTCGGGACGACGGCCTACCTCGCCGCCGTCTACCTGTGCGCCGACGCCCGGCGGGCCGGGCGGGAGCGGCTCACCGAGGGCTTCCGCATGCGGGCGCTCGGCACCGGCGTGCTCGTCGGCATCGCGACGATCGCCGCGCTGGTGGTCGTCCACGCGGACGCGCCCGGCCTCTTCGCCGGGCTGACGGGTCCGGCGCTCCCGGTTGCCGTGGTCAGCGTGCTCGCCGGCGTCGCGTCGCTCGGGCTGCTGGTCGCCCGCCGCTACGTGCTCGTCCGGCTGACCGCCGCGCTGGCCGTCACCGCGGTGCTCTGGGGGTGGGGTGTCGCGCAGTACCCGACCGTGCTGCCCGGGCTGACGGTCGCCGCGGCGGCCGGAGACCCCGCGGTGCTCTCCACGGTGCTGTGGGTCCTCGGGTTCGGGGCCCTGCTCCTGGTGCCGTCGTTGCTGTTCCTGTTCACGGTATTCCAGCGGGAACGGGCGTTCCAGCGGGAACGTGCGGCGCGCTGAGAGCGGCGGGGTGCGCACGATCGGGCGGTACGACGTATTGTCGTGCCGACCCCACGGGAGCCTCGCGTTCCGAGGCTGAGAGGGCGGCAGGACCGGCCGCTGACCGTTCGTACCTGACCCGGTTAGTACCGGCGTAGGGAGGAACTGGTGAAACCCGTACGTGCCCGAGCGCTGGCGGCCCTGTCGGCCGTGCTGGCACTGGTGCTGGCCGGCTGCGGCAGCGGGAGCGGGCCGCAGCCGATCCGCGTGGCACTCGACTGGACGCCGAACACCAACCACACCGGCCTGTTCGTGGCCCAGCAGGAGGGCTGGTTCCGCGAGGCGGGCCTCGACGTGCAGTTCCTGCCGTACAACAACACCTCTCCGGACACGCTCGTCTCCTCCGGCGCCGCGGAGTTCGGCATCAGCTTCCAGGACTCCTTCACGTTCTCGAAGGCGGCGGGCGCGGACATCACCTCCGTGATGGCCGTGCTGCAGCACTGGGCCACGCAGATCGCGGTGCGGGCCGACCGGGCCGACATCACGTCGCCGAAGGACCTCGACGGCAAGACCTACGGCGGCTTCGGCGCGGCGTACGAGGAGCCCAAGATGCGCGCGGTGATCCGGGACGCGGGCGGCACGGGCACGTTCCGGACGGTCGTCCTCGGCACCGCCGCGTACGAGGCGCTCTACGCGGGGCAGGTCGACTTCACGGAGCCGTTCGTCGCATGGGAGGGCATCGAGGCGGAGATGCGCGGGCAGCCGCTCAAGACGTTCTCCTACACCGACTACGGGTTCCCGGACGCCTACAACGTGCTGCTCATCGGCAACTCGCCATGGCTGCAGGCCCACCCCGACCTCGCGGCGAAGTTCGTGCAGGCGGCGCAGCGCGGCTACCAGCTCGCGGCCGACGACCCGGACCGCGCGGCCCAGCTCCTGATCGACGCCAACCCCGGCACGTTCACCGAACCGGACCTCGTCCGGCGCAGCCAGGAGATGCTCGCCGACCGGTTCCTGCGCGACGAGAACGGCCGGGTGGGCACCCAGACGCTCGAGAAGTGGACGGGGTACTCGGGCTGGGTGTTCGGCACGGGGGCGCTGACCGGACCGGACGGGGCCCCGCTCACCCAACGCCCGGACTTCACCACCTGGTTCAGCGATGACTACGTCGCGCCGCCGGCCTGACTCGCGGGTGTTGCCGCGGGTGCTGCCGCCGCTGGTGCTCGTCGTGGCGGGGCTCGTGGCGTGGCAGTGGGCCGTCACCGCGGCGGCGGTGCGCCCGCAGGTGTTGCCCTCGCCCCTGCGGGTGCTGGAGCAGGGCTGGGCGTTCCGCGACCAGATCTGGGCGAACACGCTGCCGACGGTGCAGGTCACCGCGGTCGGGTTCGCGGTGTCGCTGGCGCTTGGCTGGGCGATCGCGGTGGCGGTGGACTTCTCGCCGTGGCTGCGCCGCGCCCTCACGCCGCTGCTCGTCGCCTCGCAGACGCTTCCGATCATCGCGATCGCCCCGCTGCTGATCATCTGGTTCGGGTTCGGGCTGTTCCCGAAGGTCGTGGTGATCGCCCTCGTGACGTTCTTCCCGATCACGGTCGGGCTCGTCGAGGGGTTCGCCGCCACCGACCGGCAGGCCACCAGCCTGCTGCGCAGCATGGGCGCCTCGCGCTGGCAGCAGTTCCGCTACGTGCGGCTGCCCGGCGCCATGCCCCGGTTCTTCACGGCGCTGCGCATCGGGATCACCTACGCCGTCACCGGCGCGATCTTCGCCGAGTACGTGGGCGCGACGGCCGGGCTGGGCATCTTCATGAGCGTCCAGAAGAACTCCTTCCGCACCGACCTCGTGCTCGCGGCCGTGCTGGTCACGGCGCTGCTGTCGGTGGCGCTGTTCCTGCTGACCTACGCCGTGGAGCGGCTCGTGATCCCGTGGTGGCGCCGTGGCTGACGTGAAGCTCGTGGTGGACGGCTTGCACAAGTCGTTCCCGGGCCCACTCCCCGTGCTGGACGGGGTGGAGTTCGACGTGGCGCCCGGCGAGTTCGTCTCGGTGATCGGGCCGAGCGGCTGCGGCAAGTCCACGCTGTTCAACGTGATCGCCGGGCTGGAGACGCCGGATGCCGGGCGCGTGCTGGTGGACGGTGCCGACGCCACCGGGCGCGTCGACCACGTCGCCTACATGCCGCAGCGCGACCTGCTGTTCCCGTGGCGCACGGTGCTGGACAACACGACGCTCGGCCTCGAGGTGGCCGGGGTGCCGCGGCGCGCCGCGCGGGAGCGGGCCCGCGCGCTCTTCGCGCCGTTCGGCCTCGAGGGGTTCGAGTCGGCGCGGCCGCACGAGCTGTCGGGCGGGATGCGCCAGCGGGCCGCGCTGTTGCGCACCGTCGTGCAGGACCGGGCCGTGCTGCTGCTCGACGAGCCGTTCGGCGCGCTGGACTCGCTCACCCGCACCGACATGCAGACCTGGCTGGAGGAGGTCCGCGCCGGCTTCAAGTGGACCGTCCTGCTGATCACCCACGACATCCGCGAGGCGGCGTTCCTGTCCGACCGGGTGGTGGTGCTCGGGCCGCGGCCCACGCGGGTGCGGCGGGAGGTGGTGGTGGACCTGCCGCGCCCCCGTCAGGTCGAGCTGATCACCTCGACGCGGTTCGCCGAGGTCGAGGCCGAGCTGCTCGCGGCGTTGCGCGGTTCCCCGTCCTGAAGCACGCTCAGCAGCTCGTCGTGCAGCGCGACGGTGTCGGGGTGGTTCGCACCGAGCAGCGCGGACGAGTCCGCGAAGGCCTGCCGGAACAGCGCGACGGCCTCGTCGGAGCGGCCGAGCGCGGCGAGGCAGCCCGCGGCGTTCGCGCGCAGGGCGATCGTGTGCGCGTGGCGGGGGCCGTGGGCCTGCTCCGAGTCGTGCAGCGTGACCTCGAGCAGGGTGAGCGCCGACACGACGTCCCCCGCGGCGGCGCGGGCGAGGGCCATCCCCATCCGGGAGACGAGCGTGTCGGGATGGGTGGGCCCGAGGATCCGGCGGCGGTCGGCGGTGACGCGCGTCGACAGCTCGACCGCCTCATCGGCCCGCCCGGCCAGGCGGTAGGCCGAGGCCAGGGCGTCGGCGGCCGTGAGCGTGCGCGGGTCGTCGGCGCCGAACACGCGCACGCGGTCGGTGAGGTTCGCGGCCATCAGCTCCAGCCCGCGCCGGTCACCGGCGGCCACGAGCGCGGCGGCGAGGTTGCCTGCCACCGTGAGCGTGTGCGGGTGGTCGCCGCCGAGCGAGCCGATGCACCCCTCGTGGGCGTCCTCGAACCGGGGCACGGCCTCGGACACCCGCCCCACCGCGAAGTAGCTGACGCCGTCAGCGTTGCGCGCGGCGAGCGCGGCGACGTCCTCCGGGCCGCGTTGGCGGGCGGATCCACGATCGCGTC
The DNA here is from genome assembly GCF_039543345.1 of Pseudonocardia adelaidensis. Lineage (NCBI taxonomy): Bacteria > Bacillati > Actinomycetota > Actinomycetes > Pseudonocardiales > Pseudonocardiaceae > Pseudonocardia > Pseudonocardia adelaidensis. The sequence goes on from NZ_BAABJO010000005.1 coordinate 70,013, forward strand.
CCTCGCGCGACCACCACGCCATCGTCGACCCCTTCCCCCAATCGGTGGAGCCAGACGGTACCGATAGGCCCTGGGCCCCTCGACGCGGGTCCCGGGAAAGTGATCATCCCGGCCGGGCGGTCCCCGTCACGCGGGCCTGCTGGCCGGGCGCAGGCGGGTGGAGGCGCGCACCACGAGCTCGGGGGCGAAGACCACCTGCTGGTGCTGGTGGTCCTCCGGCGCCCGGGCCTCCTCGAGGAGCAACGTGGCCGCGGTCCGGCCCAGCAACTGCCGGGGCTGGCTCACCGACGTCAGCGGCACGGCCGCGGCCTCGGCGAACTCGATGTCGTCGTAACCGACGATCGCGAGGTCGTCGGGCACGCGGAGGCCGAGGCGCACCATCTGCTGCAGCAGCCCGAGCGCGACGAGGTCGTTGGCGCAGAACGCCGCCGTGGGGCGGCGCGCCGCGGGCATCCCGGCGATCCGCTCCCCGGCCCGGCGGCCCTCGGCGACGTTGAGCGCCGCCGTCTCCATGATCACGAGGTCGGCGCCGGGCGAGCGGGCGGCCGCCTTCTCGGCGCCGGCGATCCGGTCGGCGACCTGCCCGATCGCCCGCGGGCCGCCGACGAACGCGATCCGCCGGTGGCCCGTCTCGAGGAGGTGCGTGACGGCGAGGTCGCCGCCGAGCACGTCGTCGACGGTCACCGAGCAGCCGTCCGGGCCCGCGCCGCGGTCCACGATCACCACCGGCGTGCCGCGGCCCGCGAGCGCACCGAGGCGCGGGTCGGCCGCGTCGACCGGCGTGATCAGCACGCCCTCCACGCGTTGCTGCTCGAGCAGGTCGAGGAAGCTCGCCTGGCGGTCGCTGCTCTCGGCGCTGTTGCAGAGGAAGAGCGCGAGCCCCGCGCCGTCCGCTGCCTCCTGCACGCCCTCGGCCACGTCGGTGAAGAACGGGTTGGACGTGTCCAGCACGACGTAGGCGAGTGTGCGGCTGCCCCCGCCGCGCAACTGGCGCGCCGACTCGTTGCGCACGAACCCCAGCTCGGCGATCGCGGTCCGCACCCGCTGCCGGGTGCCCTCGCTGACCAGCTCCGGCCGGTTGAGGACGTTCGACACGGTGCCGAGCGAGACGCCGGCGCGCAGCGCCACGTCCTTCATGCTCGGGGCGCCCCGTGGGCCCGTCCCCGCCGTCACCGCTGTCGCCTCCCGAGACCGCTGGAACGGATCGAGTCTAGTGCTCTCGAGGTCATGGCCCCGCCACCCGCGGCGGATCGGTCATCGAGACCCCCCGTACCGGTGCAACACGACCGGCCCGAGCAACCCGGTCCGGACCTGCCCCGCGTAGACGCCGGCCGTGGGGGACGCGTCGTCGAGGTACCCGGCCAGGGTGCCGCGCACGACGACCTCGATCTCGTTCTCGCCGGGTCGCAGGTGCCCGGTGAGCTCGGCGCGCCACGGCCCCCACACCAGCCGGGCGGCGAGGCTGCCGTTCACGCGGACGTCGGCGGTGCCGCGCACCTCACCGAGGTCGAGCACGCTGCGCCCGCCCTCCGGCACCACCGCGGTGGCCCGGTAGGTCACGTGCCCGCCCAGCGCGCGCAGGCCCAGCTCCTCCCACGGCACGAGCGGCGTCTCGGCCTCGGTGACCTCCAGCTCGACGGGACCGTCCAGCAGCGCACCGCCGCGCCTGCCGTCGCGAGCTTTGAGGCGGAGCAGCACGTCGGGGCCGTCGTGCGCGGGGAGCCGGAGGACCCCGTCGACCGGGGTGATCTCCGTGCCGTCCACCTCCGCCACCACGGGCAGCGGTGTCGGGACCCGCAGCGCCACCGTTCCCGGCGGGACGCGCAGCCGCAGCCGTTCGGTGCGCTCGGGGCCGGGCGCGATGTCCGGCACGACCGGGAGCACCACGCCCCGCCCGCCCGCTGCCGGGTCGAGCCAGTCCGCTCCGGGCAGCGGGTGGGGCCGCGGGACCGCGCACACGAACGCGGGATCGCCGGGGTGCCTGCGGCGCAGCTCGAGCGGCACCGCGGCGCCGTCCCGCCGGGCGGTCCAGCCGGGCCCGCTGCACACGCCGAGGTCCGGGGAGTCGAGGGTGGCGGCGGTCGGCTCGCCGCCCTGGTTGGTCACGCGCAGGACGAGCTCGTTGGCACCGGCGCGCAGGTGCGGTCGGATGTCGTAGGCGTGCACGCGGACCTCGCGGTGGCCGGGGTACGGCTGGAAGTCGCCCTGGCGGCCGACCTCTGCGCCGTTGACGAGCACGCGGCACGCCCCGTCCGAGCCCACGTGCACCCGCGCGTCCGCGGGAACAGCGTCGAGCGGGAGGTCGAGGACGAGGTCGGCGGACTCGCCCACCACGACCTGCCCGGCCGGGAGCATCCACTCCGGACGCCGGTACGCCGCGGCGTCGGCCACCACGGCGAACGACGCGCGCAGCGGGCCGTTGCGCTCGGCGGTCAGCTCGATCTCGACGGCCACGGTGCGGCCGGCCGGAAGGGGGCTGAACGTCAGGTGCCCGGTGCCGTCGACCGGCACCTCGGCGCCGTCCACCAGCACGCGCCGGGGCGCCCCCGCCCCCACGGCGAGCAGGAGCCCCGGCCGGTCCGGAAGGGGCAGGTGGGTCCGCACGGCCACCCGTTCGCCGACGCGGACGTGCCGCCAGTCCAGGAACTCCTCCGGCACGTGGCCCTTGGGCCCGAGGGTCTCGGCGTGCGCGGGGTCGTCGCGGATGCCGCGCGCGAGCGACCACTCGGCGGGCCGCCACCCCGCCCCCGGCCCGCGGACCTCCGCGAACGGCCCGAACCCCGCCGTGACCGGCGTCCAGTCCCCGCCGTCTCGCGCGTGTTCCAGGCGCCATGCCTCGATCGGGAGGGTTCCGGGGCGGTCGGCGGCGGCGAGGTCGCCCCACCGGTTGTCCAGCGTGGACTCGGGGCGCACCCGCCACGGCCCGTCGAGCGGAATCGTGTCCAGCAGCGGATTCAGCGGCTCCGCGGTGGCGTCCGGGAGCTCCGAACCGAGGACGACGAGGGCCACGGCGCCGTCGTCGAAGGGCACGGCGAGCTCCCACGCCCCGTCCGGCGCGGCCGAGACCTCCAGCTCGGTGCGCCGGCCCGTGCCCGGCGACCAGCTCTGCGCCCGCGGCCGCTCGATCCCCGTCACCCGCACCCGCGCGACCCGGTCGCCGGCCACGCGGAACCGGTAGCCGGTGGTGCGCAGCGCGTCGTTGTAGCCCTGCCAGGTGAAGCCGCTCTCCAGCCAGGACCCGTGCAGGTCGAGGATCGGTGCCTCGGTGCCGGTGTGCTCGTCGTGGGCGGTGAGGGCGAGCACGTGCGCGTCGCCGTGGCGCCGCAACAGGAACGGGGCGTCGGCCTGCACGCGCACCGGGCCGTGCCGCACCGCGGCCGGCGCGTCCTGCGCGGTGGCGACCACGGCGATCGTCCCGTCGGCGACGGCCGCCGCGAACCGCTCCCCGACGCCCGCGTCGCCGCCGGGGAACAGCTCCGGCGCCCGCTCCACGCAGAGCACCCGCCCGCCCGCGGCGGCGAACTCCAGCAGCCGCTCCGCGGCATCGGCGTGCAGCGCGGACACGGCGGGCAGCACGAGGGTGCGGTAGACCTCGGCGCCGATGCGCAGCGTGTCCGCGAGCACCTCGCCGGTGGCGAGGGTGGCCTCGTCGAGGGCGTCGTGGTCGATCCCGGCCCGCTCCAAGACCCCGCACCGCTCGGAGAGCCACGAGTTCACGCCGTTGAGCTCGCGGAACACACGGTTGACCCGCTCGGCGTCCGGGAGCGGCCCGGCGAGGGTGACGTGGGCCTGCGCGGTGGTGGTGGGGGAGAGCAGCAGCACGTCGGCGACGTGCGTTCCTGCGGTGAGCACCGAGCAGAGCCGCGCCACCGCCGTGGCGAACACCGGGTAGGAGGGCCAGTACGGCTGGCGCCAGCAGGTGGACGGCGGCGCCCACTCCCACCAGCCGCCGACGGTGGAGTAGTAGACGGCGTGCGGGTCGTAGAGCGTGGCACCGCGGCGCAGGAACGCCGAGAGCCAGTCGTAGGTCTCCTCCAGCGTGCCGCCCCAGCCGGAGGAGTGGAACGCCTCGATCCAGGTGCGCTCGTGCCCGTTGGCGTGGGCCAGCGAGCTGTGGACCTTGGCGTCGCCCCAGTGGTCGCTACCGGGGGCGCCGTAGCCGCGGTGCAGGCCGAGGTAGTCGCCGTAGGTGTGCACGCCGCCGACCGGGTCGCCCTCCCGGGCCGGCGAGGCCTGGTCGAACCCGCAGACGAGCCCGCGCTCGGCGAACCACGCGTCGTGCTGGTCGAAGAAGCCGCGGCGGGCCAGCGTGGCGCGGTGGGCGTGGTAGTCGCGGCGCACCCGGGCGGCCTCGGGGGAGGGGTCCTGCTCCCAGAGCGCCCAGAGCCGGGGGAGCAGGTCGTAGCCGTGCTCCTGCTCGAAGGTCGCGGCGAAGTCGTGGCCCCACGTCGGCATCGGCGGCAGCTCGTCCTGGAAGAAGCCGCCGATGCTGCGGCCGAACCAGTGGCCGACGGCCTTCTCCATGGTGCCGTGCACCTGGTCGAGCAGGGCGGCGCAGGCCCGGGTGGAGAAGTAGTCGAACCCGCTGGTGCCGGCGTGGACGAGCGTGACGCGGGCCGGTGCGCCCGCCCAGCGCGCGACGCCCTCCGCCAGCGGGACGGGGACCCGCTCCCCACCCGCGGGGACCGCGTAGGCGGCGAGCGCATCGTGCCCGGCCGGGGCGGAGACGGAGACGTCGGTGCCCTCCGCCTCCGTGCGGAACAGCGCCTGCCCGGCGAACGCCGGCTCGGCCGCGACCAGGCGGCCCTGGAAGTTGGCCCCGGAGAAGCCGATCTGGTCGTAGAGCCAGAGCGTGAAGCCCAGCTCCTCGGCGTCGGCGCAGGCGCCGTCGAACAGCTCCAGCCACTCCGGGGAGAGGAACGGCGGGTCGTCGGCCACCGAACCGAACATCGGCCCGGTCGGTGCCAGGCACAGCACCACGGCCTGCCGGACGCCGCCCGCCACGAGCTGCTCCATCTGCCAGCGCAGCCGCTCCCGGGTGACGGTTGCGCCGCTCCACCACCAGATGGGCAGGGGGCCGTACTGCGGGCCGGGGTCGGTGAACCGGGCGAGCAGGTCCTCGACCCCGGCCGTCATGCCGCGGCCCGCTCGGCCTCGATCTGTTCGAGCGACTTGCCGACGGTGTCGGGCATCCAGAAGAACCCGATGACCCCGCTGATCAGGAGGAACGCCGTGAGCAGCAGGGCGACCGGCCCGATCTCCACCGCCGCGAGGATCGGCACGAAGAACGACCAGATGCCCAGCAGCGTGCGGGCCACGCCGAACGTGAAGCCCTGCGCGGTGCCGCGCAGCATCGTCGGGAACAGTTCCTGGCTGAACACCTTGTACGTCGGCTCGCCCGCGAGCGAGGCGCCGATGCCGAAGAGCACGATGTTGGCGATCACGACCGGCACCGTGAACGGCAGCACGAGGTAGATCGCGTACGCGGCGATCTGGAACAACGCGCCGATGCCCCACATCATCCGCCGGGTGCGGGAGCTGCGGTCGTTGTAGCGCATGAACACGAACACGGTCGAGAAGATCGTGATGATGAAGCCGGCGCAGGACAGGGCGATGCCGGCGGCCTGCGTGCCCGCGCCGAGCGTCTCGACGACGTACGGCGTGAAGATGCCTGCGGTGCCCGCGGCGAGCCCCCAGAACGTGTAGATCGACGCCGTCCACACGAGCGCGCGCAGGTTCGGCCCGCGGAAGAGCGCCGCCACCTGGTCGCCCATCGACCGCGCGCGGCCCGAGGCCGCGGTCCAGCGCGCCGACTCGACCATGCCGCGCCGCAACGCCCAGGTCACGAGCGCCACGATCGCGAGGTGGATGAACACGATCCGCGTGCCCAGCAGCCCGATCGGGCTCAGCACGAGCGCCAGCACCAGCACGACCACCGGGCCGAGGCTCCAGGCCACCTGCGTGAGCCCGATGAGCCGGCCGCGGCCCTTCGCCGGTGCGAACTCGCCCACGAGCGCGAGCGAGGTGGGCACGTCCGCACCCACCGCCAGGCCGACGATGAACGTGCCGGCGAACAACATCGCCGGGTCCACGGAGAACGCGATCAGCAGGATGCCCAGTGCGTAGACGAGCAGGTCCCACTTGTAGATGCGCTTGCGACCGAGCTTGTCGCCGAGCCGCCCACCGACGAACGCGCCGATCGCGCATCCGATGGCGTTCGGCCCGATCGCCGTGAGCGCGCCGACCCCGAAGCTGGAGAGGCCCAGCTCCGACTGGAACAGCGTGAGCCCGGCGCCCAGCGCCACGATCGAGCCGGCGTCGAGGTAGGACGCCATCGCGGCGAGCACCGACCACTTCCACTGCTGCCTGCTGATCGTCGTGTCGTCCCCACCGGGCTCGACCCCGACGGCATCGGGTGCGGCCATGGGCTCTCCTCGTCCTCGTCGACGGCGTGGCTGTTGAAACGTATTAAGGCGGCAGGCTAGCGCCGGTGCAGACCGGCAACAAGCCCCAATTTTCACGTCTCGAGTTGAGATCATCCCAGTTTGACGCGCGATGGAGCGGGCGGCGTCCCGCGCGCCTCGCCGCGTCGATGGACCGAACGGTGCATTCGCTCGCACCCCGTGGGCACAACCGTTGGGGTCCTTCTCCGGGCCTCCTGGCGGCGCCGCGCAGTGTGCGGGGCCGCCCCTCGCAGCCGCTGGTGCGACCCGTGACCTTCGAGCCTCTGCGGCCACTACGGGCAGCACCGCGGGCAGGCCGGGGCCTGCCCGATGGTCCGCGCGGCGCCGCCAGGAGGCGGTCCCGCAGCGGGGTCGGCGCGCGGCGATCACGGGCAGATGGTTGCTCCGCAGGGGTGACCACGGGCGGATGGTCGCTGCCGGAGATCATTCGGCCACCATTTCGCCTTGATCGGCGATCCGGTGCGCGCGCTGCACCTCGGACGGCACCACGTGTGACGACGCCGCCGTCGAGCGCTCCCCCGATCGCCCTCGACCACTGAGAACCCAGGAATCAACCATCCAGCGAGCGGGAGTGCCGGTCGCTCCGTGCGGGTGCGTGGCGGCGACCCCGTTGACGCCCCCGGCGCCGACCCCTAGAGTGAATTGAAAGGTTTCATTCCGTCGCCGACGTCGTCGCATGGAGGGCCGAACACCTTGCGGTACTGCTTCCTGCTCCAGGTCCGGCCCGACCGCTTGGACGAGTACAAGGAGCGCCACCGCGCGGTGTGGCCGGAGATGCTCGCGGCGCTGCGCGACACCGGCTGGCGGAACTACTCGCTGCACGTGCGCGATGACGGGCTGCTCGTGGGGTACGTCGAGTGCGACGACCTGGCCGCCGCGCAGCGCGCGATGGCCGACACCGAGGTGAACACCCGCTGGCAGGCCGAGATGGCGCAGTACTTCACCGGCCTCGACGGCCGGGCCCCGGACGAGGGGTTCCTCGTCCTCGAGGAGGTCTTCCACCTGGAGGACCAGCTGTCCCGAACGGAGAACGACAGGTGAGAGACGTCCGGGCTGCCCTGCGGCAGCAGCGCATCGAGACCCCGTCGTGGGCCTACGCCAACTCCGGCACGCGGTTCAAGGTGTTCACCCAGCCCGGGGTACCGCGCAACCCCGAGGAGAAGATCGCCGACGCGGCGGTCGTGCACCGGCTGACCGGCGTGGCGCCCACGGTGGCGCTGCACATCCCGTGGGACGAGGTGGACGACTACGCGGCGCTCGCGAAGTACGCCGCCGACCAGGGCGTCGGGATCGGGGCGATCAACGCCAACGTCTTCCAGGACGACGACTACAAGCTCGGCTCCGTCACCAACCCGGACGCGGGCGTGCGCCGCAAGGCCACCGACCACCTGCTCGAGTGCGTCGACATCATGGACGCCACCGGCTCGCGGGACCTGAAGCTCTGGTTCTCCGACGGCACCAACTACCCGGGGCAGGACTCGATCCGCGCCCGCCAGGACCGGCTCGCCGAGGCGCTCTCCGAGGTGTACGCCCGGCTCGGTGACCACCAGCGGATGCTGCTGGAGTACAAGCTCTTCGAGCCGGCGTTCTACACCACCGACGTGCCGGACTGGGGCACCTCGTACGCCCACTGCATCGAGCTCGGCCCCAAGGCCACCGTCTGCATCGACACCGGCCACCACGCCCCGGGCACCAACATCGAGTTCATCGTGGCGTTCCTGCTGCGGGCCGGGAAGCTCGGCGCGTTCGACTTCAACTCCCGCTTCTACGCCGACGACGACCTCATGGTCGGCGCGGCCGACCCGTTCCAGCTGTTCCGGATCATGCACGAGATCGTCTCCGCCGACGCGCTGGGCGAGGAGGCCGGCATCGCGTTCATGCTGGACCAGTGCCACAACATCGAGCCGAAGATCCCGGCGATCATCCGGTCGGTGCTCAACGTGCAGGAGGCCACGGCCAAGGCGCTGCTCGTCGACGCCGACGCGCTCGCCGCGGCGCAGCAGGCCGGTGACGTGCTCGGCGCCAACGCGGTGCTGATGGACGCCTACAACACCGACGTCCGCCCGCTGCTGCGCGAGCTGCGCGAGGAGATGGGCCTCGACCCCGACCCGACGGCCGCATACGCGAGGTCCGGCTACGCCGAGAAGATCGTGGCCGAGCGGGTGGGCGGCGAGCAGGCAGGCTGGGGCGCGTAGGCCTCGCCCTGGTGTCAGCAAAGTGGCTTTACTGACGCCAGGCGTCATGGAAGTGGCTTTGCTGACACCCCTCGACCCCGGAAGGGATCATGACCGTCGTTCAGGAGCTCATCGCTCGGAGCAATCGGCTCGGGGCCGACCCGACCACCACCAACTACGCGGGGGGCAACACCTCGGCGAAGGGCTCCGAGACCGACCCGGTCACCGGGCAGCCGGTCGACCTGATCTGGGTGAAGGGGTCCGGGGGTGATCTCGGGACGCTCACCGAGAAGGGCCTGGCCGTGCTGCGGCTCGACCGGATGCGGGCGCTCGTCGACGTCTACCCGGGCGTGGAGCGCGAGGACGAGATGGTCGCCGCGTTCGACTTCTGCCTGCACGGCAGGGGCGGCGCGGCGCCGTCGATCGACACCGCGATGCACGGGCTCGTCGAGGCCGACCACGTCGACCACCTGCACCCGGACGCCGGCATCGCGATCGCCGCGGCCGCGGACGGCGAGGCGCTCACGAAGGAGATCTTCGGCGACCGGGTGCTGTGGGTGCCGTGGCGGCGCCCCGGCTTCCAGCTGGGCCTCGACATCGCCGCGATCAAGGCGGCCAACCCGCAGGCCATCGGCGTGATCCTCGGCGGGCACGGGATCACGGCGTGGGGCGCGACCAGCGAGGAGTGCGAGCGCAACTCGCTCGACATCATCCGCACCGCCCAGGCCTACATCGACTCCCGGGGGGCGGCGGAGCCGTTCGGCCCGCTGCGCCCCGGTTTCGAACCCCTTCCGGAGGACGAGCGACGGGCCCGCGCGGCCGCGCTCGCGCCCGTCGTCCGCGGGCTCGCCTCCACCGACCGGCGGCAGGTCGGCCACTTCACCGACTCGGATGTCGTCCTGGACTTCCTGTCCCGGGAGAAGCTGGCCCCGCTCGCCGCGCTCGGCACGAGCTGCCCGGACCACTTCCTGCGCACCAAGGTCGCGCCGCTCGTGCTCGACCTGCCGGCCACCGCGCCCCTCGACGAGGCGATCGCGCGCCTGGAGGAGCTGCACGCCGCCTACCGCGACGACTACCGCGCCTACTACGAGCGCCACGCCACCGCGGACAGCCCGCCCATGCGCGGCGCCGACCCGGCGATCGTGCTCGTCCCCGGCGTCGGCATGTTCAGCTTCGGGGCCAACAAGCAGACCGCACGCGTGGCCGGCGAGTTCTACGTCAACGCGATCAACGTGATGCGCGGCGCCGAGGCCGTCTCGACCTACGCGCCGATCCCCGAGTCGGAGAAGTTCCGCATCGAGTACTGGGCCCTCGAGGAGGCCAAGCTCCAGCGGATGCCCAAGCCCAAGCCCCTCGCAACCCGGATCGCGTTCGTCACCGGCGGCGGGTCCGGCATCGGCAAGGCGATCGCCCACCGGCTGGCCACCGAGGGTGCCTGCGTCGTCGTGGCCGACCGGGACGGGGACGCGGCCGCCGCCGTCGCCGCCGAGCTGGGCTCCACGGACGTCGCGGTGCCGGTCACCGTCGACGTCACCGACGCCGAGGCCGTCGCCGCGGCAATCGACGCCACCGCGCTCGCCTTCGGCGGCGTCGACCTGGTGGTCAACAACGCCGGCCTGTCGATCTCCAAGCCGCTGCTGGAGACCACCGAGGCCGACTGGGACCTGCAGCACGACGTCATGGCGAAGGGTTCGTTCCTCGTCTCCCGCGCCGCGGCGAAGGCGATGATCGCGCAGGCGATGGGCGGCGACATCGTCTACATCTCCAGCAAGAACGGCGTGTTCGCCGGGCCCAACAACGTGGCGTACGGCGCGGCGAAGGCCGACCAGGCCCACCAGGTGCGGCTGCTCGCGGCGGAGCTCGGCGAGCACGGCATCAAGGTCAACGGCGTCAACCCGGACGGCGTGGTGCGCGGCTCGGGGATCTTCGCGGGCGGCTGGGGTGCGCAGCGCGCAGCCGTCTACGGCGTGCCGGAGGAGGAGCTGGGCAAGTTCTACGCCCAGCGCACGCTGCTCAAGCGGGAGGTGCTGCCCGAGCACGTCGCGGCTGCGGTCTTCGCGCTGACGGGCGGCGACCTCACCCACACCACCGGCCTGCACATCCCGGTCGACGCCGGCGTGGCGGCGGCCTTCCTGCGCTGACGCACCCGTGAGTGGATACGAGTGCTCCCACCCTCGTATCCACTCACGACCCCCAGCTCGACCGACTCGAGGAGGAGCCGATGACCACCGTCGCCGAGGCGCGCGGGTCCGCCCTGCGCCGCGTCACGTCCCGCCGGACCACCGTGGGCCTCGTCGCCGGCGGGCTGGGCGCGTACTGGCCGCAGTTCCCCGACCTGCTCCCGCAGCTGCAGCGCTCGGCGGCGCGGGTGTCGGAGCGGCTGCGGCAGGTGGGCGACATCGACGTGGTGGACGTCGGCTTCATCTCCGACGCCCCGGAGGGCGCGGTCGCGGCGGAGAAGCTGCGCGTCGCGGGCTGCGACCTGATCGTCGGCTTCCTCACGACGTACATGACGGCGTCGATGCTGCTGCCCGTGGCGCAGCGCAGCGGGGCGCCGGTGCTGCTGATCAACCTGCAGCCCACCGAGAAGATGGACCACGAGACGTTCGACACCGGCGCGTGGCTCGCCTACTGCGGCGCCTGCCCGCTGCCGGAGATGGCCAACGCGTTCGAGCGCGCGGGCGTGGACTTCCGGTCGGTGTCGGGCTACCTCGAGGACGAGCGCGCCTGGGCGCGCATCGGGCGCTGGGTCAAGGCGGCGGGCGTGCGCGGGGCGCTGCGGCACGGCCGGCACGGGCTGATGGGCCACCTCTACCCGGGGATGCTCGACGTCTCCACCGACCTCACGTCCGTGTCCACCCAGCTGGGCGGGCACGTCGAGGTGCTCGAGTTGGACGACCTGCGGGTGCGGGTGGAGGACGTCACCGACGCGCAGGTCGGCGAGCGGGTGGCGCTCGCGCAGGAGGTCTTCGACTTCGACGACACGGTCAACCCGGACGACCTCGCCTGGGGCGCGCGCGTGTCGGTGGGCCTCGACCGGCTCGTCGACGACTTCGCGCTCGACTCGCTCGCCTACTACCACCGCGGCCTGAACGGTGAGCAGCACGAGAAGCTCGGCGCCGGCATGATCCTCGGAGCCTCGCTGCTCACCGCCCGCGGCGTGCCGGCGGCGGGGGAGTACGAGCTGCGCAACTCCATCGCCATGCTGGTGATGGACCGGCTCGGCGCGGGCGGCTCGTTCACCGAGCTGCAGGCGCTGAACTTTTCCGACGACGTGGTGGAGATGGGCCACGACGGCCCGGCCCACCTGGCGATCAGCTCCCGCCGGCCGCTGCTGCGCGGCCTCGGCGTCTACCACGGCAAGCGGGGCTGGGGCGTGTCCGTCGAGTTCGACGTGAAGCAGGGCCCGGTCACGACGTTCGGGATCGGGCAGCGCCGCGACGGCCGGTACGTGATGGTGGCGTCGGAGGGCACCGTCGTGCCCGGCCCGCTGCTGAAGATCGGCAACACGACGTCCCGGGTCGACTTCGGCTGCGATCCCGGCGAGTGGACCGACGCCTGGAGCGCGTCGGGCGTCGACCACCACTGGGCGCTCGGCACCGGCCACCGCGCCGCCGAGCTGAAGGCCGTGGCCGAGCTGCTCGGGCTCGAGTTCGTGCAGGTGCGGGTGTGAGGGTCGCCGCCGTCGACCTGGGAGCGTCCAGTGGCCGGGTGATGGCCGCCGAGGTCGGCCCCGACCGGCTGGAGCTCACCGAGGTCGCGCGGTTCCCCAACGGGCCCGTGCGGCTGCGGGACACGCTGCACTGGGACCTGCTCGCCCTGTACCGGGGCGTTCTGGACGGCCTGCGCGCTGCTGGCCCCGAGCTGGACGCGGTGGGCATCGACTCGTGGGGCGTCGACTACGGCCTGCTCGACGCCACCGGCGCCCTGCTCGGCAACCCCGTGCACCACCGCGACGCCCGCACCGACGGGGTGGCCGAGCGGGTCAACGGGATCGTCCCGCCCGCCGACCTGTACGCGGCCACCGGCGTGCAGGTGATGCCGATCAACACGATCTACCAGCTGGTGGCGGCGCTCGGCACCCCGCAGCTGGCCGCCGCCAAGCAGCTGCTCCTGCTGCCGGACCTGCTCGCGTACTGGCTCACCGGCACCCGCCGCGCCGAGGTGACCAACGCGTCCACCACCGGGCTGCTGGACGTCGCGGCGCGGACGTGGTCGGACGGCGTCGCCCGGCGGGTGGGCATCGACCCGGCCCTGTTCGCGCCGCTCGTCGAGGCGGGGGAGCGGATCGGGGACGTCTCGCCGCACGTGCTCGCCGACACCGGCCTCACCGGCCCCGTGCCGGTGATCGCGGTGGGTTCGCACGACACGGCGTCCGCGGTGGTGGGCGTGCCGGCCGAGGGGGAGCGGTTCGCGTTCATCTCCTGCGGCACGTGGTCGCTGGTCGGGGTGGAGCTGCCCGCGCCGGTGCTCACGGAGGCCAGCCGCGCCGCCAACTTCTCCAACGAGCTGGGCGTCGACGGCACCGTGCGCTACCTGCGCAACGTGATGGGCCTGTGGCTGCTGCAGGAGTGCCTGCGCGCCTGGCCGGACACCGACCTGATCACCGTGCTCGACGAGGCTGCCGCCGCGCCGGCCTTCGCCGCGGTCGTCGACGCGGGTGCTCCCGAGTTCCTGGCGCCCGACCGCATGCCCGAGCGCATCGCCGACGCGTGCCGCAGGCTCGGCCAGGACCCGCCCCCGAGCCGGGGTGCCACCGTCCGCTGCGTCCTGGAGAGCCTCGCGCTCGCCCACCGGCGCGTGGTGCGCCAGGCCGTGGCTCTGTCCGGCCGGGAGGTCGACGTCGTGCACGTCGTGGGCGGCGGCTCGCGCAACGCCCTGCTCTGCCAGCTCACGGCCGACGCCTGCGGCCTGCCCGTCGTCGCCGGCCCGGTGGAGGCCACGGCGATGGGGAACGTCCTGGTGCAGGCCCGCGCCCTGGGGGCGCTGCACGGCGACCTCGCGGCCTTGCGCGCCCTGCTGCGCGCGACGCAGCCGCTCACGCGCTACGAACCGCAGGGCGACGAGCGCGCGTGGGCGGAGGCCGAGCAGCGCCTGGAGCGGACCCCCGCGCGGGCCTGAGCGGCTCCCGCTTCGGACGCCGGCCGGTCGGGGTGCGCCGCGCAGGCCTTGCGGTCGCACACCAACTCGTGCGCTCACGCACGAACTGCAGTTGGTGTGCGGGCACCGACGTTGGTGTGTGACGCCTCCGGGGCGGCGTCGGCTGCCGGGTCACGCACCAACTTGTGTCCTCACGCACGAACTGCAGTTGGTGTGCGGCCACCGAGGTCCGTGTGTGAGCTCGCGGCCGTAGCGTGAGCCGCGTGCCAGGTTGCTGCGAGCGCGCTCTGGCCCCAGATGCGACGAACGGCGCGCTCGTCGGCACCTAGCCGACGGGCGCGCCGTTCGTCAGGATCGTCAGGCGGCCGGCTGCTCGATCGCCGCCGTTCCGGTCGTCACCGGGATCTGCCTCGCGCCGCTGCCGGCGTGGGCGCCCGCGACGCGCACGGTCAGCACGCCGGCGTCGTACGACGCGGTGACGGCGTCGGCGGTGACGTGCGCCGGCAGGCCGAAGCTGCGGCGGAACGAGCCGTAGCGCACCTCGCGCAGGCTGCGCCCGTCCCGCTCCTCGGTGCGCTCGTCACGCCGCTCGCCGCGCACGACGAGTCGACCGCCGTCGATCTCGACGGTGACGTCGCGCTCGGCGTCGAGGCCGGGCAGCTCCAGCCGGACGAGCGCGTCGTCGCCGTCGCGCTCGACCTCGGCGGCCGGGACGAAACCGCGCGGTTGGCGGGCGGCGCGGAACAGGGCGTCGAACTCGGCGAACGGGTCGCGCCGGGTCCACAGCGAAAGGGTGCTCATGATCTTCTCCTCGGGGGGCATCGGGGCCGGCTCCGCTCCGGCCCAGCACCCTCCTCAACATGAGCCGACCCGGCTCAATTCCCAACATGTGGGACTAGGCCTGCCGGCGTTTGATCGCCCGGAAGATGTGGGCCCGCAGGTGGGCGAACTCGGGGAGCTCCTTGGTCTCGACCTGGTCGCGCGGGGACGGCAGGTCGACCTTCAGGACCTCCTGCACCTCGGTGGGCGCCGAGGTCAGCACGACCACCCGGTCGCCGAGGTAGGCGGCCTCGTCGATGTCGTGCGTGACGAAGACGACCGTGATCCCGTACTCGGTGCGCACCTGGAGCACGAGGTCCTCCAGGTCGGCGCGGGTCTGCGCGTCGACCGACGCGAACGGCTCGTCCATCAGCAGGATCTCCGGCTGGTACGCCAGCGCGCGGGCGATCGCCACCCGCTGCTGCATCCCGCCGGACAGCTCCCAGGGGAAGTGGTCGATGAAGCCGGTCAGCCCCACCGACCCCACGGCCTCCTCGACCAGCCGCGTCCGCTCGGCCTTGGCCATGCGCTTGTGGCGCAGCGGGAGGGTGATGTTGTCGCGCACCGACATCCACGGCAGCAGCGAACGGCTGTACTCCTGGAAGACGAAGCCCACCTGTTCCGGCGGCCCGTCGATCGCACGCCCGCCGAGCAGCACCTGCCCCGAGCTCGGCCGCAACAGCCCGGACATGCACCTGAGCAGGGTTGTCTTGCCGCATCCCGACGGCCCGACCACGCACACGAACTCGCCCGCCTCGACGCTGAAGCTGACGTTCGCGATCGCGCGGGTGATCCGCTCACCCTCGCCGTAGGACTTGGCGAGGTCGACGACGTCGATCATGGACCGTCCTCTCACTGCAGGGCGCTCGCGCGCGCGCCGCGGTGCCACCTGAGCACCCGCCGCTCCACCAGCGCGAACGCCGCGTTGAGCAGGTAGCCGAGCAGGCCGAGCAGCACGATGCCGGACCACATCTCGGGGATGTCGAACGAACGCTCCGACTGGAGGATGAAGTAGCCGATCCCGCTGGTGCTCGCCACCATCTCGCTGATCACCATCAGGATGAGCGCCAGCGAGAGGCTGGTCCGCATCCCCGCGAAGATCTGCGGCAGCGCGGCGGGCCAGATCACCCGGCGCAGCCGCTCCGGCCCGCGCACCCCGTAGACGCGCGCCGTCTCCAGCATGGTGTGGTCCACCCCGCGGACCCCGTCGATGGTGTTGAGCAGGATCGGCCACAGCCCCACCAACGCGATGACGAAGACCTTCATCGCGTCGCCCACACCGAGCACGAGGATGGCGAAGGGCAGCAGGGCGGGCGGCGGGATCGCCCGGACGAACTCCACGATCGGCTCGGTGACCCGCCGTGCCCCGGTGGACAGGCCGAGCGCGGTGCCGAGCGGGATGCTGACCGCCACCGCGATGGCGAACCCGGCACCGAGCCGCGCGAGGCTCGGCACCACGTCGGTGCCGACCCGCTCGAACACCCAGGTGTCGGCGAACGTCCGCAGGATCTCGGCGAGCGGGGGGAAGTAGAAGTTGTCGGCGTTCGCCGACCAGACCCACCAGGCGACGACCACGGCGGCCGGCACGGCCAGCTCCAGCAGGATCAGCCGGACCCGCCGCCACATGGCCGTCACGCCGCGCTCCCCTCGACCGTCCGGTGCGCCGGGTGCCAGCGCAGCACCCGCCGCTCGACCCGGGAGAAGATCCCGTTCAGGCCCCAGCCGACGAGGCCCGTGACGATGATCAGCGCGTACATGAGGTCGGTGGCACCCCCTGCCCGCGCCGCGTTGATCTCCCGGCCCAGCCCGGCGGAGCCGATCACCAGCTCGGCCGTGACCGCCAGGATGAGCGCGACGGTCGACGAGATCCGCAGGCCGGTGGCCACGTACGGGACCGCGCTCGGCAGCACCACCCGGGTGAGCCGTTCGCTGCGGCGGAGCCCGAAGACCCGGGCGGTGTCGAGCGCCACCGGGTCGACGTCCTGCATGCCGTACACGGTCTGGATGAGCAGCGGCCAGAGTGCGGCGAACGCCGCCAGGAAGACCTTGCTCTCCAGGCCGATCCCGTAGACGAGGATGGCGAGCGGGATCAGCGCGACCGAGGGGATCGGCCGGAGGAACTCGATCAGCATGCGGCACGCCCGGTACCGCACGGCGCTCGTGCCGATCGCCACCCCGGCCGGGATCGCCAGCGCGGCCGCGAGGCCCAGCCCGAGCGCCCACCCCTGCAGGGTGTGCCCGACGGCCGCCCAGAGGGCGCCCTGGCCGAGCTCGCCCGCGAGGGTGACGACGGTCCGCGACACCGGCGGGAAGTAGGTGCTGGGCAGCACCTCGGCCCGGGACGCCGCCTCGGCGAGCAGGAGCGCCACGGCGATGCCCGCCACCGGCGGCCCCCAGGCGCGCGGATCAGCTCGCACCGGGCTGCCAGATCAGCTCGGAGACGTTCGGCTCCTGGTCGATCAGCCCGTACTGCGTGCTCAGCCGGCCCATGAGCTCGATGGACGGCCGGTTGAGGTCGGTGCCCCACTTCGGGAGGCGGACCTGGCCGATGAGCTCGGCCGGGATCTTGGTGTAGCTGCCCAGGGTGGCGCGCACGTCGTCGGGGTGGTCCGCGGCGTAGGTCAGCGAGTTGTTCATCGCACGGACGAACCGCTCCACCACGTCCTGGTTCTGCTCGATGTAGGGCTGCATCGTGAAGTACGTGGCGACGGTCAGGCCGGGGTCGACGTCGAAGATGGTGGGCATCATGTCGCGATAGCCGTTCTTCTCGGCGATCGTGCGGAACGGCTCCACCACGACGATCGCGTCGACGTCGCCGCCCTCGAGCGCCTGGTTCATCTCGGGGAACGGCACCTCGGTGAACTGCAGCGTCGAAACGTCGACCCCGTGCTTCTCCAGGGCCGCCTTCGTCATCACGTCGTTGATGTTCTGCAGGGTGTTGATGGCGATCGTCTTGCCTGCGAGGTCCTTCGGCGAGCGGATGTCGCTGTCGCCGCGCACGAACAGGTGCGTCCACGACTCGGGTTCCGTCGCACCCTCCTGCACGCCCTGCGCGATGATCCGCACCGGGAGCCCCTTGCTCGCGGCGATGAGCATGGACGTGGTGTTGGAGAACCCGATCTGCAGGTCGCCGCTCTGCACGGCGGGCAGGATCTCGGCGCCGCCCGCGAACTGCTGCGGCTCGATCGTGAGCTTCTCCTGCTCGAAGAAACCCATCTTCATCCCGAGGTAGAGGGGTGCGACGTCGGCGATCGGTATGACGCCCACCTTCAGCGTCGCGGGCGCGTTGTCGGCAGTTCCCCCGCCGCCACCTCCGCCGCACGCGGCGAGGAGGCCGAGGGCCGCGGCGAACGCCACCGCGAGGAGGCGACGCGCGTAGCGCGGCCTCGTCGACCGGCCGACCGGCGAAGGTACCTGCACCATTGCGGACCCCTCTCGACCTCGCACCCGCGCGCGTCGGGCCGAGTATCACGGGGCGGACGGGAGCCGTACAGCGATGAGTCCAGGCCGTTATCCGTGGGCAGGAACAGCCGCCGATGGGCGATTCGCGAATGCGAAGGAGCGCGTTGTGGACGGCGCTGCAGGGCACGTCGCGCGCCGCAGGCCCCGCGCCGGCCGTGGTCCCGACGTCGCGGCACCGGGGGATGGTCCCGGGGAAGTCGCATGACAACCGTCGGGGGTGCTGCTTACCGTTCCTTGACGTGGACACTGGTACGGGCCTCGAGGACGTCACGGTCACCTACGGCGAGGTGCCCGCTCTCCGCGGTGTCACGTTGCTGGCCGAGCCCGGTGAGGTGCTCGCGGTCGTCGGTCCCTCTGGGAGCGGCAAGACCACCGCACTGCGCGCCGTCGCCGGGCTCCAGCCGCTGCGGGAGGGGCGGGTGCTGGTCGCCGGCCGCGACGTCACCACGGTCCAGGTGTCCCAGCGCGACGTCTCGATGGTCTTCCGCTCCACCACGCTCGTGCCGTTCCTCGACGTGGCCGCCAACCTCGCGCGTTCGGCGGGCGCGTTCGGCGTGCCGGAGCCGGAGGCGGCGCGGCGGGTGGCCGCGCGGAGCAAGCTGCTCGGGCTGGTCCGCCTGCTGCCCCGGCTGCCGCACACGCTCTCCGCGGGGGAGTCCGGCCTCACCGGGATCGGGCGCACGCTCGTCCGCACGCCACGGGCGTTCCTGTTCGACGAGCCGCTCGCCCACCTCGACGCCGCCGAGCGCGCCCGCACCCGTCGCACCATCGTCGACGCCGTGCGGAAGGCGGGCGTCGGCGCCCTCTACGTCACCCACGACCAGGCCGAGGCCATGGCCGTGGGCGACCGACTCGCCGTGCTGCACGAGGGCCGCATCCGGCAGGTCGACCGGCCGCGCCGGGTGTACGAGGCGCCCGCCGACACGTTCGTCGCGGATTTCGTCGGCGACGCCGGGATCGGGCTGCTCCCGGCCCGCCTGGTCACGTCCGGCGGCGCGGCCGGCTTCCAGGTGGGTGGGCGCACCGTCCCGCTGTGGGGGCCGGTGCCCGAGGCCCTCGCCTCCCGCGTCGGCTCGCGGGTGCTGCTCGGGCTGCGGGCCGAGGACGTCGCGGAGGCCGGCCCCGGCGCCGACCCCGCGTCGGTGGCGGTGCCGGTGTCGGTGCGCAGCGTCGAGCGGCCCGGCCACGACGCCGTGGTGAGCGCCGAGGTCGGGCTGCCGGGGGAGGCCGACGGCGCGCGGCTGGTCGCCCGCGTCCGCGGCGGCACGTCGCTGCGGACGGGGGCGCGGGCCCAGCTGCTGCTCGATGCCCGGCGGGCGCACGTCTTCGACCCGGCCACCGGGCGGGCGCTCATGCACCCGAACTAGCCCTCGCCGATCGCCCCCGCGCGGCAACCGCGATCGACGAGTGCGGTCAGAGCCGCATCGGTGCGGCTGCCTCGCTGTTGGTGCCATCCGGCTGCGTGAGGTCCAGGCATGGCCTGACGGCCTGGTGCTCCTCGACGATTCACGTGCGCGCCACCCCGGGCCGCGGCGCGGTCGCTCACACACCAACCTTGGTGCTCGCACAGCAACTGCAGTTCGTGTGCCGGCGCCACGGTTGGTGTGCCACCACCTGGCGCCGGGATGGACCTGCCCGGGTCAGCGGCCGGTCGCGCCGTCGATCAGCTCGCGGAGGATGTCGGCGTGCCCGGCGTGGCGGCCGGTCTCCTCGATCATGTGGGCCAGCGCCCAGCGCATCGACGGTGCACGGCCGGGCCGGGCCACCGGTGCGGTCAGGTCGGTGCAGGCGTCGATCACCGCGTTCGCCCGGTCGACGGCGTCGCGGTAGTCGGCCAGGACGGACGCGACCGTCTCGTCCGGCCGGGGCCGGAACGTGCCCGGCCAGTCGGCCACCTGCTCGCCGAGGAAGGTGAACCGCTCGACGTGGGCGAGGTGGCGGACCAGCCCGAGCAGCGACGTGCCGGAGGGGACGCCCGGGGTGCGGACCTGCGGTTCCGGGACGTCCTCCGCCTTCGCGGCGACCGCGGTGCGCAGGTGGTCGAGGAAGCCGCGCAGCACGTCCTTCTCACCGGGGCCGGTGCGCGGGGGCGGGGTGTCGCGCCGGCGGGCGCGGGTGGGAGGCATGCGGTCAGCGTGACCCAGCCGGCGCGGGTCGGCACGGTTCCTTGCCGTCCCGGCAAGACGGCGTCACGGCAGGGCGGCCAGCAGCTTGTCCAGGGTGATCGGCAGGTCCCGCACCCGCACGCCGGTGGCGTGGTGCACGGCGTTGGACACGGCCGCGGCGGTGCCGACGATCCCGATCTCGCCGATGCCCTTCGAGCCCATCGGGTTGACGTGCGGGTCGGGCCGGTCGAGCCAGTGCGCCTGCACGTCGCCGACGTCGGCGTCGACCGCCACGTGGTACTCGGCGAGGTCGTGGTTGACGACGTGACCGAACCGCGGGTCGAGGACGCTCTCCTCCTCGAGGGCCATCGACAGTCCCATCGTCATGCCGCCGAGGAACTGGGAGCGGGCGGTGCGCGGGTTGACGATGCGGCCCGCGTCGAACACGCCGACCAGGCGGGGCACCCGGACCTCGCCGGTGTCGGCGTGCACCCGCGCCTCGACGAACTGCGCGCCGAAGGCGAACATCGCGTAGTCCTCGGCCTCGGGGTTCCTCCCGGAGGAGCCGTCCATCTCGTCGCCGTCCTCGGGGTCGGTGCCGAACTTCTCCCGGAACGCCCGGGCGGCCGCCACCAGCGCCGACCCCCAGCTGGACGTGCCCGACGAGCCGCCCGCGACCGACGCGGTGGGGTGGTCGGTGTCGCCGATCAGCACGTCGACGTCCTCGCCTGCCACGCCGAGGGCGTCCGCGGTGATCTGGGGGAGCACGGTCCAGGCGCCGGTGCCCAGGTCCGCTGCCCCGATCCGCGCCACGTAGCGGCCGGCCTCGTACCGGATCACGGCGCTGGAGGGCTGCCGCATCGCCGGGTAGATGGACGATGCCACGCCGGTGCCGACCAGCCATTCACCGTCGCGCCGTACGGCGGGTCGCGGGTCGCGGTCGTGCCACCCGAAGCGCTCGGCCCCCTCGCGCAGGCACTGCACCAGCCCGCGGCTGGAGAACGGTCTGCCCGAGTCCGGATCGACGTCGGGCTCGTTGCGGATCCGCAGCTCGACCGGGTCGACCCCGAGCTCGGCGGCGAGCTCGTCCACCGCGACCTCGGGCGCGAACATCCCGGGGCACTCGCCCGGCGCGCGCATCCAGGACGGCACGGGCACGTCCAGCGCGGCGAGCCGGTGGGTGGTGCGGCGGTTCGGCGCCGCGTACACGTGCCGGCTCACCACCGCGGTCTGCTCGGCGAACTCCTTGATCCGGGAGGTCTGCTCGATGACGTCGTGCGCGATGGCGACCAGGCGCCCGTCGCGCTCGGCGCCGAGCTGGACCCGCTGGATGGTGGGCGTGCGGTATCCCGCGAGGGAGAACATCTGCTGCCGGGTGAGCGCGAGCTTCACCGGCCGCCCCGGCACCGCCCGCGCGGCCAGTGCCGCGAGCACGACGTGGGCGTGCGGCGTGCCCTTGGAGCCGAAGCCGCCGCCGACGTACGGGCAGATCACCCGGACCCGATCCTCGGCCAGGCCGAAGACCCGGCAGATGGCTGCCCGGTCGGGGTGCACGCCCTGGGTCGAGTCCCACAGCGTCAACGCCTCCTCGTCCCACAACGCGGTGGTGGCGTGCGGCTCGAGCGGGTTGTTGTGGTACATCGGCGTCGTGTACGTCTGCCGCACGGTCACCGGCGCGGCGGCCAGCGCGTCGTCGACGGCGCCCTCCGCGGTGTCGGTCGGGAAGGCGGGGTTCACCTTCTCCGGGGCGTAGAGGTCGCCGCGGTCGGCGGTGAGCACGACGTCGTGCGGGGCCTCGTCGTACTCGACGCGCACCAGCTCGGCGGCCCGGCGTGCACCCTCGGAGGACTCGGCGACGACCACCCCGACGAACTGGCCGCGGAAGGCGACCTCGTCGCCCTGCAGCACGGCCAGCTCGGCGTCCTCGGTGGACGCGAGCCGCTCGGCGGTGGCCGGGGTCAGCACGGCCAGCACGCCCTCGGCCGCCTCGGCGGCCGAGGTGTCGATCCGCGTCACCCGCCCGCGGGCGATCGCCGCCTGCACGGGGTGGCAGTACGCCGGGTTCGCCACCGGCGTCTCGTAGGCGTAGGTGGCGGTGCCGCGCACCTTGTCGGTGCCGTCGCGGCGCACCGGGTCCCGCCCGATGGCCCGGGTCTCCAGCAGGTCGGTCATCGCTCAGGACTCCTCGGCGAGTTCACGCAGGACGGCCACCAGCGTGCGCGTGAGCAGCGGGATCTTGAACGCGTTGCCGCCGTCGATCCCGTCCTGCGGGCGGGCGTCGGCCAGCTCGGCCTCGGCGGCGGCGCGGAAGCCGCGCACGTCGGCCGCGGCCCCGCGCAGCACCTCCTCCGCGCGCCGGGCCCGCCACGGCTTGTGGGCGACGCCGCCGAACGCGATCCGGCAGTCGCGGACCGTTCCGTCGTCCACATCCAGCGCCGCGGCCACCGAGACCAGGGCGAACGCGTAGGACGCGCGGTCGCGCACCTTGCGGTAGCGGGAGCGGCGGGCGATCGGCGACGGCGGCAGGTCGATCGCCGTGATCAGCTCGCCGTGCTCGAGCACCGTGTCGTGATCGGGCCGGTCCCCCGGCAGCCGGTGCAGGTCGCCGAACGGGATGGTGCGCTCGCCGTCCACCCCGAGCACGTGCACCTGCGCGTCGAGCGCCGCCATCGCCACCGCCATGTCGGAGGGGTGGGTGGCGATGCAGTGCTCGGAGGCGCCGAGCACGGCGTGCCCGCGGGTGGCGCCGCCGATGGCCGAGCACCCCGAGCCGGGCTCACGCTTGTTGCAGGGCGTGGTGACGTCCTGGAAGTAGACGCAGCGGGTGCGCTGCAGCGGGTTGCCGCCGGTGGTCGCCATGTTGCGCAGCTGCCCGGACGCGCCGGAGAGCAGCGCCTGCGCGAGCACCGGGTACCGCTCGCGGACGCGGCGGTCGGCGGCGAGGTCGCTGTTGCGGACCCCGGCGCCGATGCGCAGCCCGCCCCCGTCGAGGTCGGCGACCTCCCGCGAGGTGAGCGCGGTGACGTCCACGAGCAGGCCGGGTTCGGCGACGCCCAGCTTGAGGTGGTCGACGAGGTTGGTGCCGCCGGCGAGGAACGCGGCCTCGGGGTCGGCGCTGACGGTACGGACGGCGGTGGCCGCATCGGCGGGCGCCTCGAAGGTGAAGGGCCTCATCGCCGCGCTCCCGCCGCCGTGACGGCCGCGACGATGCCGACGTAGGCGCCGCAGCGGCACAGGTTGCCGCTCATCCGTTCCGCCACCTCGTCGTGGTCCAGCCGCGGCTGCGCGCCGTCCGGTGTCACGGCGCTGGCCCAGCCGGACCCCAGCTCGTCCAGCGCGCCCACCGCGGAGCACACCTGACCCGGTGTGCAGTAGCCGCACTGGAAGCCGTCGTGGTCGAGGAACGCCCGCTGGACGGGGTGCAGGGCGCCGTCGCTGCCGAGCCCGTCGGCGGTGGTGACCTCCCGGCCGTCGTGCGCCACCGCGAGCGCGAGGCAGGCGAGCACCCGCCTGCCGTCGAGCAGCACGGTGCACGCGCCGCACTGCCCGTGGTCGCAGCCCTTCTTCGGGCTCGTCACCCCCAGCCGCTCGCGGAGCGCGTCGAGCAACGTCGTGCGGGTGTCGACGGTGACCGGCCGCGACACGCCGTCGACGTGGAGGGTGATGTCGGCGTCCATACCCCAGCGTTCCCGGCATCGCAGACCTCATGCCGAGGCGCGACGGCCGAACTAGCCTCTGCACGTGCGGATCGCCTCGCTGCTCCCGGCGGCCACCGAGATCGTCGCCGCCCTCGGGCGCGCTGAGGACCTCGTCGCGGTCACGTACGAGTGCGATCCGGCGATCCGCGAACGGACGCCCGTGGTGGTCGACACCGCCCTCCCGCCGGGGCTGGAGCCCGGCGAGATCGACGCGGTGGTGCGGGACCGGACCGCCCGCGGCCTGCCGATGTACGAGCTGGACCGGGCCGCCCTCGCCGCGCAGGATCCCGACCTGATCCTCACGCAGGATCTGTGCCGGGTGTGCGCGTTGCCGGCGGGCACGGTGGCCGACGCGCTGGACGCGATCGGCTGCCGGGCCGACGTGCTGTCGCTCGACCCGCGGTCGGTGGAGGACGTGCTCTCCGCGATCGCGGCGGTCGGCCGCCGGATCGGGGCGCCTGCCGCGCTCGTCGGCACGTTGCGAGACCGGCTGGACGCCGTCGAGGCGGCGGTCCGCGGTCGGCCGCGGCCGCGCGTGCTGGTGCTCGAGTGGGTCGACCCGCCCTTCGTCGGCGGGCACTGGGTGCCGGAGCTGGTGCGCCGGGCCGGCGGAGACCCGGTCGGCGGGGTGGAGGGTGGGCGCAGCGTCGCCACGGGCTGGGCCGAGCTCGCCGTGCAGGCCGCCGGCGTCGTGCTCGTCGCGCCGTGCGGCTACGGCCTCGACTCGGCCGTGGCACAGGCGGCCGCGGTGTGCGAGCGGTTCCCGGACACGGCTGTCCTGGCGATCGACGCCGACTCGTACGTGGTGCGCGCGGGCCCGCGCCTCGTCGACGGGATCGAGGCGATCGCGTGGGCGCTGCACCCGGACGCCGTGCCGCCGCCCCCGCCGGGGCGGATCACGCGCTGCGCACCGGCCTGAACCAGCCCGCGTAGGCGAAGACCAGGCCGAGCACGCCGAGCGCCGCGAAGAACACGCGGGCCACGATCGTCGCCGTCGGGGAGAGGAGGGTGGCGCCGGCGCCCGCCTCGATCGTCGACGGGGTGGCGATCAGGAGGAACCCGCGGATCGCCACGAACCAGCCGAAGAGCGAGATCGCCACGGCGAGCGGGCCACGCCAGTTGCGGTGCAGGCCGATGACGACCAGCCCGGCCGCGAGCATGAGGGCGCCGAGCACCAGCACGTTGAACGTCTGCGCGAACAGGTCGCCGACCAGGCCCCGCAGGTCGGGCAGGCGGATCGCGTAGACGATCCCGAAGGTCGCGACGTAGGGGCCGATGACGCGGGCGAACGCGCGGGTGCGCAGCTGCGCCTCCCGATCGGCCGTGGGGTCAGCGGTTGGCATCTCGTTCTCCTTCCGGCCGGTAGCCGGCCTGGTGCAGCACGGCGCGCAGGTACCGCTCCGCGTCGTCGGCCGTGGTGGTGTCCGGGCGGGAGACCAGGTGTTGCCAGACCGCGCCGGTGAGCACGTCCAGCAGGACGCCGGGATCGGTGCCGGGTGGCAGCTGCCCACCGTCGCGCGCCCGTTCGAGCACCCGCGTGCGGGCCTGGTCCCGGTGGGCCCCGAACCGCTCCTGGTAGGCCGCGACGAGCTCGGGGAGGTCGTCGGTCGCGCCGTAGAGGCGGCGCAGCAGGCGGCGCTGACGGGGGTCGGCGAGCGCGTGGGCCCAGCCGGCCAGCAGGTGCTCGACGTCGCGGATCTCCGGTGCCGCCGGGGGGTTGCCGTACGCGGCCTCCACGGTGGCGATCAGCAGGCGGCCCTTGTCCGGGTACCGCCGGTAGACCGTGGCCCGGGTGACGCCTGCGCGCCGGGCGACCTGCTCGATGCTGGTGGCCTCGACGCCGCGTTCGAGGAGCAGTTCGAGCGCGGCGGACAGGATGGCGGCATCTGCCTCCTGGCTGCGGGGACGACCGGGCACGGCATTAACAATACAGCCCTGTGCTGTATTGAATCAACGGCTGGGGCGGACCGGAGCTGTCACCGGCCGGTCGAAGATGAGGTGCGTCTGGGCGTGGCCGACCTCGGGCCGGGTGGTCAGGTGGTCGACGATCAGGCGGTGCAGGTGGGCGCTGTCGGCGACGGCGACGTGGAGGAAGAAGTCGTCCGGGCCCGACACCGTGTAGAGCGCGAGGGTTTCCGGCAGCGCGAGCACCGCGGCCGTGAACGCCTCGACGAACTCCCTGCGGTGCGGGCGCAGCTGGACCGCGACGAACGCCTGCAACCCCCGGCCGATCGATGCCGGGTCCACGACCGCGCGCACCGCCGTGATCACGCCGAGCGCGCGCAGCCGGCGCACCCGCTCGTGGCAGGAGGATGTGGGCAGGCCGACGCGGGCGGCCAGCTCCTTGTTGGTGATCGACGCGTCGTCCTGCAACTGCCGCAGGATTCGCCAGTCGACCGGATCCAGATCGTCAACATCAGGCATATTCTGGACGATATCCGGATCTGGTTGTCAACTCCCGGACGATGCCCGAGATTGGCGCGGTGCCTCCCCGCTGTGTCCTCGTCCTCGACCCCGCCGCGCCGCGGTGGCTGATCGCCAACGCCGCCGCCGTGCTCGGCGCCTCCGCCGGTGCCGCGGGCGCCGCCGCGCTCGGCCCGGAGCTGACCGACGCCTCCGGAGCGCGGTGGCCCGCGATCGCGGAGATCGTCGTCCCGGTGCTCGCCGCGTCCCCCGCCGAGCTCGCCGCCCTGCGTGCGGCCGCACCGGATGCCGGCGTCACCGCGCTGGCCTTCCCCGACCTCGCGCAGGCCTCGCCCACCTACGCCGACTTCGCGGCCGCGGTGGCCCGCACCGCGACCGCCGACATCGGCGTGCACGCCGTCGCGCTGCTCGGGTCGGGAAACGCGGTCCGCCGGCTGACCAGGCACCTGCCCGCGCTGACCGACCCCGTCCCGGTCCCGTGACGCCCGAGCGCTGGACGGCGTTCGTCGGCGTCCTGCTGGTGGTGCTGTGCACCCCGGGCCCGGACTTCGCGGTGGTGCTGCGGCACGCGCTCGCGGACCCGCGGCGGGGTGCGAAGGCCGCAGCCGGGATCGTGACCGGGCTCGCCGGGCACACCGCCGCGGCGGCCCTCGGCCTGTCCGCCGTGCTCGCGGCCCGCCCGGACGTGCTCACCGCCGTCCGCTTCGCCGGTGCGGCGTACCTCGGGTGGCTCGGCGTGCAGGCCCTGCGCGCGGCGTTCGCCCGCGCTCCGGCGGCGGCGGCCCGCGTGCGCAGCTCGCGCCCCTACCTCGACGGGCTCGCGGGCAACCTGCTCAACCCGAAGGCCCTGCTGTTCTTCCTGGGCCTCATCCCGCAGTTCGTCGTGCCGGGGCCCACGGTCACCGCCCAGCTGCTCCTGCTGGCCGGCACCACGGTGCTGGCGTCCGTGATGTGGTGGGCCATCGTGATCCCGGTCGTCGCCCGGGGCCGGGCGGCGCTCGCCCGCTCCCGCGTACGGCGCGCCGTCGACGCCGCGACCGGGGGCGCCCTGCTCGCCGTGGCGGTCGGCGTCGCGCGGGGCTGACGGGCCCGTCGGGCGTAACATCGCCAGGCGTAGCATCACGGCGTGACCGGCCGTGCGCAGCTCCCGGTTGCCGGTCCGGTTCGCGGCCACACCGTTCTCGCCGACGCCGACGGCACGCCCTACTCGTCGCTGCGCCAACGGCCCGTGGAGCGGGCGGAGCGCTACGCGCTCGGCAAGGCGTTGCGCAAGCGGGTGCCGCGCTCGTCGCTCGGCGAGTGGAGCCCGCCCGCCGACCGCCGCGACCCGGTCGAGCTGATCATGGAGAGCCACGTCGGCCGGGTGGATCGGCTGGTGCCGGTGCGGGTCGGCCGGATGATCGAGTCGCCGTACGGCTTCCTGCGCGGCACCGCGGTCGTCATGGCCGATGACGTGGCGGGCCTGCCCGCCACGGGGATCACACCGGTCGTCTGCGGCGACGCCCATCTGGGCAACTTCGGCTTCTACGCCTCCCCGGAACGCGACCTCGTGATCGATCTCAACGACTTCGACGAGGCCCACCCCGGCAGCTGGGAGTGGGACGTGCGCCGCCTCGTGACGAGCGTCTGGGTGGCCGGGCGGCAGAACGGCGCCGGCGAGGACGCCTGCGAGACCGCCGTGAGCGCGTGCGTCGAGGCGTACCGGGACGAGCTGCGCCACCTCGCTGACCAGCCGCTGCTCTCGCGCTCCTACCAGCGGCTCGACGTCGACCGGCTCGCGCAGGAGAGCTCGAAGCCGCTGCGGTCGGAGGTCGAGCGGGCCGCGAAACGGGCGCGCAACCGCACCAGCGACCGGGCCCTGCCGCGGTTCACGACGGAGGTCGAGGGCAGGCGCCGGATCGTCGAGGAGCCACCGCTCATCACGCGCGTGTCGGACGCGGAGGCGGACGAGCTCGCCGAGGCCCTGGACCGGTACCTCCTCACGCTCGCCCCGCACTGGCGGCGGGCGCTGGGTGGCTACACGATCGTCGACATCGCGCACAAGGTGGTGGGCGTCGGGAGCGTCGGGTTGCGCGCCTACGTGGCGTTGCTGGAGGGCTCCTCGCCGGACGACGTGGTGTTCCTGCAGCTCAAACAGGCGCGCCGGTCGGTGCTGGCGCGGCACGTGCACGGCGAGTCGGCGTGGCACGCCCACCAGGGCCAGCGGGTGGTGGAGTACCAGCAGGCGCTGCAGACGGTGAGCGACCCGCTGCTGGGCTGGACCACCGTGGTTGGGCGCCACAAGGAAACGCAGCAGTACTACGTGCGGCAGTTCCGCGACATGAAGGGCACGGTGGCGCTGGACGCTATCGATCCGGGCGCCCTCGCCGACTACGCCGGTGTGCTCGGACACCTGCTCGCGAAGGGCCACGCGCGCACCAGCGGCGCGTCGATGATCGCCGGTTACGTCGGCGGCTCCGACAACGTGGACATGGCCATGTGCCGGTTCGCCCGCGCCTACGCCGACCAGACCGAGGCCGACCACGCCGCCCTGATCAAGGCTGTCGAGCGCGGTCTGCTGCCCGTCGAGCGGGGGGTGTAGCAGGTGACGGTGGACCTGCCGGCGGCCCCCTGGAGCCAGGTCCGTCGCATGGCGCGGCACGTCGGGCGTTCGCTCGGGCCGGCGCTGGGCCTGACGACCCCCGCCCTCGTGCGCCATCCCGTCTGGCAGGCGGGAGGTGCCGACGGTGGCGGGACGGGCGTGGTCGTGACGCCCGGGTTCGCAGGCGCGGACGCGTCCATGGGGATGCTGCGCCGGTGGCTCGCCCGCCGCGGCTACACCCCCACCGGCGCCGGGCTGGGGATCAACGTCGGCTGCACCGAGGAGCTCGTCGACCGGCTCGAGCGGCGCGTCGGGGAGCACGCCGAGCGCACCGAGGGCCCGGTCGTGCTGGTCGGGCACAGCCGGGGCGGGATGCTGGCGCGCATCGTCGCCGTCCGCAGGCCCGACCTCGTGCGCGGGCTCGCGATGCTGGGCAGCCCCGTTCTCGACCCGCTCGACGCGGGTGGCCTCGCCGCCATGGTGCTGCCGGCGGTGCTGCGCCTGTCCGAGCTGGGCGTGCGCGGCCTGGTCGACGGCGACTGCCTCACCGGGCCGTGCCGCGCGGCCGCCGCGCACGGCCTCGCGGCCCCGCTCCCCGTGCCGGCCGTCTCGATCTACTCCCGCGACGACGGCGTGGTCGGGTGGCGGTCCTGCCAGGACCCGGAGGCCGAGTGGGTGGAGGTCGGGAGCAGCCACACCGGCATGGGCACCGACCCCGCCGTCTACGCCGCGCTCGCCCCGCGCCTCGCCGCATGGGTCGCCTCCTGACGCCGCCGCGTCGGAACGAGGAACTCGCCTGTCGAAACGGGGGACTCGCGTCCCACGGGGCGAGTCTCGCGTTCGGGTGGGCGAGTTCCGCGGTCGGCACGTGGCGTGCGGGGACGTCTCAGGCTTCCAGGTCCTCCACCTGGCCGGCGCGGGAGGTGTCGTAGCCGCCGAGGGCCGTGACCGCGACCCGGGTGGCCGGGTCGAGCAGGGCCGTCACGAGCGGGGCGGCGGCGTCGAGGGCGTCGCCGGGGAGGACGACGTCGTACTCCTCGGACACGAGCGGCACGAAGTCGAGGTCGAGGTCGTGGGCCACCGAGCGGACGCCGAGGCCCGCGTCGACCACGCCGGACGCCACCGCCAGCGCGGTCTCCAGGTGCGATCCGGTCTCCGGGCCCGCCACGGCGTCCGGGTCGTGACCCGCCTCGAGCAGCAGCCGGTCGAGCAGCACGCGGGTGCCGGTGCCGAACCGGCGCTTGGCGACGCGCACGGTGGCCAGGTCCGCCGCCGCGGCGAGTCCGCGGGGGTTGCCGGGCGGTACGAGCAGGCCCTGCTCGCGGCTCCACAAGTGGACGAGGTGGGGCCGCAGCCCGCGCAGCAGGCCGCGGGCGAACGGGGCGTTGTAGCGGCCGCTGTGGTGCAGCAGGTGCACGGCGGCGCCATCGGCCCGGCCCTGCCGCACCGCCCGTAGCCCGCCGAAGCTCCCCTCCGTGCCGATCGACCGGACGGTGCGGCCGAGCCCGCGGGTGACGACGTCGAGGGCCGGGTCGTCGCTGCCGGCCAGCCGGAACACCTGCTCGCCGTGCAGGAACCGGCGCGCGGCCATCGCGCCGCCGGTGGCGACGCGGGTGCGGCGCCGGTCGGCGGTGACGATCACGCCCGCGTCCGCCAGCGTGCGGACGGCCCGCCCGATCGTCGACGCCGTGGTGCCGAACCGCTGCGCCATCTCGCGCACGCCGGGCAGCTCGGCGCCCTCGGCGAGCTCGCCCGCGCCGATCCGGCCGGCCAGCTCGGCGCAGATCTCCCGGTACCGGGTCACGCCTGGCGACCCTATAGTCCCGGTCTGTGCAAGCACAGTTGCGAGCAGCCGTTGCCGGCGTCGTCCTGGTGGTACTCGCGGCGTGCGGGTCGCCCGCCGCCGGCCCGTCCGCGGAGCGGTCGCTGATCCTCGCGACGACCACGAGCACCCAGGACTCCGGCCTGCTCGACGACCTGCTCCCGGCGTTCACCGACGCCACCGGGTGGGCGGTGAAGCCGGTCGCCGTGGGCAGCGGGCAGGCGATCGAGATGGGCCGCCGCGGCGAGGCCGACGTGCTGCTGGTGCACTCGGCCGCCGCCGAGGAGCAGTACGTCGCCGAGGGCACAGCGGGGCGCCGCCTGCTCGTCATGCACAACGACTTCGTGCTGCTCGGACCGGACGCCGACCCGGCAGGCGTGCGAGGGGTGCCCGTCGAGGAGGCGATGCGCCGGATCGTCGCCGCGGGGGCGGTGTTCGTCTCCCGCGGCGACGAGTCCGGCACCCACGCGCGGGAGAAGGCGCTGTGGGAGCAGGCGGGGGTGGCTCCGGGCGGGTCCTGGTACCAGGAGACGGGCCAGGGCATGGGGGCCACGCTGCGGGTGGCCGCGGAGAAGGCCGGCTACACGCTGTCCGACCGGGCCACGTACCTCTCCCAGCCCGGCGGGCTCGCGCTGCTCGTCGAGGGCGACCCGGGGCTGCTCAACGTCTACCACGTGATCGAGGTGACGAAGCGCGCAGGCGAGCGGGTGCAGCCCGATGCGGCCGCGGCGTTCGCCGACTGGATCACGGGGCCGGAGGCGCAGCAGCGCATCGGAGAGTTCGGCCGGGCGCAGTACGGGCAGCCGCTGTTCGTCCCCGATGCGGGCAAGCCGGATCCCACCGGCGCCTGACCGCGCGATGGACGTCCTGCTCGACGGCCTGAGGCAGGCGCTGTCGCTGCTGTTCTCCGGCGACGCCGGGACCTGGGCGATCACCCTGCTCACGCTGCGCGTCTCGCTCGGTGCCACGGTGGTCGCCGCACTGGTCGGGGTGCCGATCGGCGCGGCGATCGCGCTCGGCTCGTTCCCCGGACGGCGGGTGCTGCTCGCCGCGGCGAACACCGGGATGGGGCTCCCGCCGGTGGTCGTCGGGCTCGTCGTCACCGTGTTCCTGTGGCGCAGCGGGCCGCTCGGTGGGCTGGGCCTGCTGTACACGCCCACCGCGATGGTGGTGGCGCAGGCGGTGATCGCCACCCCGGTGGTGGTCGCGCTGGTGGCGGCCGCGTTGCAGCAGGTCGACCCGGAGTTCCTGGTGCAGATGCAGGGGCTCGGCGCCACCCGGGTGCGGGCGCTCTGGGCGCTCGGGGTCGAGGCGCGGCTGCCGCTGCTGGCCGCGGCGATGGCGGCGTTCGGTGCCGTGGTGAGCGAGGTCGGCGCGGCGCAGATGGTGGGCGGCAACATCGCCGGGCAGACCCGGGTGCTCACCACCGCGGCGGTGCTCGCCACCAGCCGCGGCGAGTTCGGGCTCGCCATCGCGTTCGGGCTGGTTCTGTTGTTGCTCGCGTTCGCGGTGAACCTGGTCGTGACGCTCGCCGGTCGGCCATGAGCGAGCATGCGAGCGAATCATCGGCTATGAGCGAGCGTGCGAGCGGATCATCGGCCATGAGCGAGCTTGCGAGCGAACCATCGGGCCAGCGCCCGCGGATCGGCTGCCGCGACCTGCGGGTGAGCGCGCGCGGCCGGGAG
The DNA here is from genome assembly GCF_039543345.1 of Pseudonocardia adelaidensis. Lineage (NCBI taxonomy): Bacteria > Bacillati > Actinomycetota > Actinomycetes > Pseudonocardiales > Pseudonocardiaceae > Pseudonocardia > Pseudonocardia adelaidensis. The sequence continues at coordinate 102,347 of NZ_BAABJO010000005.1, forward strand.
CTGCTGCACGTCCCGGCGCTCGACGTCGCCGCGGGCGATGCCCTCGCCGTGCTGGGGCCGAACGGGGCGGGGAAGTCGACGCTGCTGCGGGCGCTCGCGAACCTGGGCGGTCTCCACCGGACCGGCGAGGTGCTCCTCGACGGACGGCGGGCCGGGTCACGGGAGCTGCGGTGCGCGGTGGCGGCCGTGCTGCAGCGGCCGATCCTGCGGCACGGGTCGGTGGCGGCGAACGCCGCGGCGGGCCTGCGGCTGCGCGGCACCGGGAGGGCGGAGGCACGGCGCCGGTCGGCCCCGTGGCTGGACGCGCTGGGTGTCGGGCACCTCGCGCCCCGCTCCGCGCGCACGCTCTCCGGCGGGGAGGCCCAGCGCGTGGCGATCGCCCGTGCGCTCGCCGTCGCGCCGCGGGTGCTGCTGCTCGACGAGCCGTTCGCAGGCCTGGACGCCACCACCCGCGCCGACCTGCTCGCCGACCTGCACGCCGTGCTCGACGGGTTGGACACCGCGACCCTGCTCGTCACGCACGACCGGCACGAGGCCGTGGCGCTGGCCGGCCGGACCGCGCTGCTCGTCGCGGGCCGGATCCGGCAGCTCGGGCCGACCGAGCGGGTGCTGGACGAGCCGGTCGACGTCGACTGCGCCCGGCTCGTCGGGTTCACCAACCTGCTGCCGCCCGCCGTCACCGGCCGCGCGGAGCTGTGCGCGGCCCGGCCGGAGCACTGCTCGATCGGGGGGGCCGGCGGGGTGCGGATCCCCGGAACCGTGCGCCGGGTCGTTCCGCTCGGCGGCGCCACCCGGGTGGACGTGGACACGGCGGCAGGCACCCTCGCCTGTCGCGCGCCGGGTGCCGAGGGCCTGGCGCCCGGTCACCGGGTCACGGTGTCGGTTGCGGAGGCCGGTCTCCGCACGATCCCGACGAGCGGGCCGTTCGCCGGCTAGTGTCCCGGACCGGACTTTTGGTCCGAGACACTAGGTTCCGACGGACGGTCCGCTCGTGCGAGGGGCGAGGTCATCCCCGGCCAGGAGGCCGGGCCGAGCCGACCGGAACACGGCGGCCGGTGCTCGCCCAGTACGCGCCGGCGAGAACGAGGGCGCAGCCGGCGGCCTGCAGCGGGGTGGGGCGCTCGCCGAGCACCACGGCGCCGAGCACGACCGCGCCGACCGGTGTGAGCAGCAGCAGTACCGCGGCCGTCTGACCGGGCAGGTGCGGCGACGCGAGCGCGACGAGGAGCCAGCCCAGCACCTGCCCGGTCAGCGCCACGAGGGCCAGCCAGCCGAACGCCGGCCAGCCGGGCGTGAGGTCGACCCCGTGCCACACCGCGCCGACCAGGAGCGAGAACACCACGGCCGAGACCGTCACGTCGGCGTAGGAGCGCAGCGGAGCACCGGCCCCACCACCCCGGCGCAGCAGGTACAGGAACCCCGAGTAGCAGACCGCGGCGAGCACGGCGTGTACCGCGCCCGCAACGGGGGCCGGTGCCGAGCCGCCGCCGTCGACGACGCCCGCGGTCAGCACGACCCCCGCCGCCAGCACGGGGAGGGCGCTCGTGTAGCGCCATGTCGGGTGCTCTCCGTCGATCAGCAGGGCGAGCAGCGGCACGAGCACGACCTGCACGTTGACCAGGACCGTCGACATCCCGGCGCCGATCTCGCTGATCGCCTGTGTCCACAGGAGCATGTCGCCTGCGAACAAGGCGCCCGCCGACCACGCGACGAGGCGGGCGGGTCGTTCCGGCCCGTCGCGCCGCCGTTCCACCGCGGCCAGTGCGAACAGGGCGGGGAGCGCGAGGACGGTGCGCCAGAACGACGCCGTGCCGGGGGAGGTGGCGGACACGCTGATCAGCACCGCTGATGCGGACACGCACAGCGCACCGACGGCCGTGCTCGCCCGGGGCGACGTGCTCGGCAGATCGGTCATCCTTCCGGCCTACCCGGACCCTGCCGGCACCAATGATGGCCGGTGCCGCGTCCCGGCGCGCGATCCTCGCCGGGCTCGCTGCGGGGAAGGGCGAGCCGCGGACATCGTCAGCGGGCGGGACCGTCGGCCAGGCCGCTGCGGCAGCGGTTGAGGTAGTCCCGCAGCTCCGCGCGCTCGGCCGTCGTGAGGTCGCCGAGCATCCGCTCCTCCAGGGCGCGCACCTGCGACTCCATGCGCTCCAGCAGGTCGCGTCCCGCGGGGGTGAGGCTGATCAGGAGGCGGCGGGCGTGGCGCGGGTCGGGATGGCGGGTCACGAGGTCGCGGCGCTCGAGCGCGGTGACGAGATCGCCCATCGACTGCGGGGTGACGAACGCGTTGCGGGCGAGCTCGGCGCTGGTCAGGCCGTCGCGGCGGGCGAGGGCGGTGAGCGCGGTGTACTGCACCACCGTGGTGCCGGATGGGCGAAGCAGCTCGTCGAGCCGGGACCGGACGGCCAGCTCGACCTGCTTGACGGCGTAGAGCAGCGACGGTCCCGCCGCCGGATCCGCCGTCATACGCCCAGCCCCCTCCGTCGTGTCCTCCCCGCCGGACAGCGTATGAGCACGCAGCCCGGGCGCACGCACCACCTCGCATGATCGGCCGGGTCGGCCGGGTGGGGGTAGGGTCAGCCGAGTCAGGTCGGGCGGGCACACCGTGTGCGCCTCGTGCAGATCGCCGCCTGACGAACGGTCGCGCCGGACGGTCGCCCCTGCACCACGCGGCCCTCGGCGGACGGCTGAGGGAGCACGGACGCATGAGATGGACCGGACAGCCTTCCCGCACCGAGGACCACGGCAGGTTCGCCGTGGCACAGGCCGCCGCGGAGGCCGAGAGCGCCGACCAGCACCGCCGCGCCGCCCGGGTGGTCGCGGGCCGGGCCGTCGACGCCACCGAGTGCGCGGAGATGCTCGCGATGCTCGGCCTGGACGGCGGGGCGGAGCGCGTCCGCCACTGACGCCGCATCGGTTCGTGCAGCTCCGAGCGGGGCAGGGCGCCCGGCGCCGGCGAGCGCGGTTCAGCCCTGCAACACCGACCGGATCGCCGCGATCCCGGCCGCGAGCGCCTGCTGGTAGAGCCACAGGTCGCCGTTGTAGGCGAGCAGCGAGAAGCCGCGACCGGCCAGATCGGTGGCCTGCTCGACGGACGTCGGCATGAACCCGGCGATCGTCCCGGTGTCGGCGGCGGCCTTGGCGACGCGGTCGAGCGCGGCGAGGTAGTCGGGGTGGTCGAACTGCCCGGGGATGCCCATCGAGTTGGTGAGGTCGAAGTGCCCGACCCACACGACGTCGACCCCGGGCACCGCGGCGATCTCCTCGACCGCCTCGAGCCCCGCGACCGTCTCGATCTGGCAGATCACCGCGTTGTCGCTGTTGGCCTTGCGCATCGTGGCCACGTTGTCGCCGGTGCGGTAGTCGTCGTGAGCCACGCCGAACGCGGCGCCGCGGCTGCCGTCCGGCGGGTACTTCGACCACTCCACGAGCCGCGCGGCCACCTCGGCCGAGCCGACCATCGGCGCCATGATCCCGCTCGCGCCGACGTCGAGGGCGCGGCTCACCGTGGTGCGGTCGAAGGCCGACGGGATCCGGATCCAGGCCGGCACCCCGGTGGGCCGGGTGGTGGCCACGAGCCCACCGAGCGTCTCCCAGCCCCAGCCGGTGTGCTCGGCGTCGTAGAGCACGAACTCGGCGCCCGCGTGCGCGGCGAGCCGGCCGATGCCGTTCGTGGCGAACTCGAACACGAACGTCCCGAGCGCCAGCTCGCCCGACCTGGCCTTCTCGATCACGGGCAGGGTCACGGTCGCCGCCTTCCTCTCGTCACCTGAGTGCGAAACCGCCGTCGATCAGCAGCTCCGTGCCGCAGCAGAACGCCGAGTCATCGCTGAGGAAGTACTCCACGGCCTTCGCGATCTCCCAGGGCTGCGCGAACCGGCCGAGCACGGTCTCGCGCATCCACTGCGGGTGCAGGTCGTCCTTCGCCATGGTGAGCGGGGTCTGCACGTAGCCCGGGGAGACCGCGTTGACCCGCACCCAGCGCGGCCCCCACTCGACGGCGAGCGAGCGGGTGAGCGCGCTGACACCCGCCTTCGACGTGTTGTAGGCGCACTGCCGCTGCGGGTGGTTGACGATCGCGTTGCCGGACATCGAGGCGATGTTGACGATCGCGCCCCCGCCGCGGGCGAGCAGCTCGCGGCCGAACTCGCGGCAGGTGAGGAACACCCCGCGCAGGTTCACCGAGAGGATCCGGTCGAACTCGGCGAGCGGCATGTCCTCCGCGGCGACGTCCTCGACGATGCCCGCGCTGTTCACCAGGTCGACCGCGCGATCGTCGTCGGCGTAGAGCGCGCGGACCGCGCGGGTGACGGACTCCTCGGAGGTCACGTCCACCGGGTGGCCGGTGACGCCGGCCGGGAGCGCGTCGAGCCCCTTGAGGTCGAGCCCGTACACCTGGGCGCCCTGCCCGGCGAGGCTCTCGCAGATCGCCAGCCCGATCCCGCCGGCTGCGCCGGTGACGGCGATGCGTCGCCCCTCGAAGCGGTCGGTCACGTTCGCTCCCCTCCTGGCCGGGTGCCGCGGTTCGGCGATGGCCCCGCGGCTCGATGGTGCCACTCAGGCGCTGATGCTCATCGCCTCGAGCAGCTCGGGGAAGACCTGCGTGTTCGCCATGGCGCCGTCGAACGCCTCCGCCCCGGGTCCGCCCGCCGTGATGGGCACGGGGCCGTTGGTGGGGCCGGTGCGGGTCCACCGCAGCCACAGCTGCTGGTCGGAGTCGGCGGCGGGGTACGGGCCGTCCGCGCCGGGCCGCGTGGCGCCCGGGTCGGCGAGGCTGACGTTCATGCCGCCCGTCTCGTGGTCGCCCGCCACGACGATCAAGGTGCCGGGGTTGACCGCCTGGAAGTCGAGCGCGGCCTGCACGGTGGCGTCCAGGGCCCGGCCCGCCTCCAGCACGAGCCCCCCGTTGCCCGTGCGAGCCATCGCGTCGATGCCCGCCTCGTCGACGACGAGGAAGAAGCCGGCCTCGCGGCGGTCGAGGGCGGCGAGTGCCGCGCGCGTCATGTCGGGGAGCGGCACGGCGGGCGCGTAGCGGCCCTCGCCCGGCCGGCCCGGCTCGAACATCGGCCCGTCGGCGAAGAGCCCCAGCAGCCGGTCGGCGGCCGCGGCCCGCAGCCCGGCGGCGTCGGTCACGGTGGAGTAGCCGAGAGAGCGCGCCTGCCCCAGCAGGTCCGACCACGGCGCCGCCCCACCACCGAGTACCACGTCGACCCGCGACCCCTCCAGGTACTGCCGCGCGATCGTCCGATCGACCGGGACCTCCCCCTCGTCGCCCTCCGGGTTCTCGATCGGCGGCCGGGGGGCGAGGTGCGCGGCGAACGCGGCGGGTACCGGGTCGGTGACCTCGGCCGTGGTCACGAGGCCGGTGGCCTTGCCGGCGTCCCGTGCGTGCTCCAGCACGGTGGTGAGCGGTTGGCCGTCGGCGTCGACCCCGATCGCGCCGGGGGCGGTGGGCATGCCGGTGGCGAGGGTGGTGGCCCCCGCCGCCGCGTCGGAGACCGGGTCCACGGGTGCGATCGACCCGCCCGCGTCGAGCCGGTCCATCGCGAGCTGTCCCGAGGGCCCGGCGATCGCGAGCCGCAGGAAGTCGTGCTGGGCCTGGCCCATCCCGCTGCCCAGGATCAGGATGACGCTGCGCGCCACCTCCTCGCGGGCCCCCTCGGCGGGCGCGTCGGCCGGGACCGCGCTGCACGCCGCCAGGGCGCAGGCGAGGACACCGGCCGCCAGGATCCGGGCCACGCGGATGTGGGCGGGCGGCGCAGCCACCGGTGGGAGACCTCCAGGCGTCGGGGATCCCGGCAGCCTAGTCCGGCGCGTTCGCGAGCGGGGTCAGCCGCCCCGGCCCTCCCCGGCGGCGCGGGCGATCGCCGTGACGAGCTCCGTGGCGACGTGCCGCAGCTTGGTGTTGCGTTGCTGCGACACCCTGCGCAGCACGTCGAACGCCTCGTCGGCCGAGCACCGCTCGCGGCCCATCACGATCCCGATCGCCTGGTCGATCACCGAGCGGGACGACAGCGCGATGCGCAGGTTGTCGGTGAGGCTCACCTGGTCGTACGTGCGCAGGGCCGCGGTCAGCGCGACGGCGGCGTGGGCGGCGAGGACCTGCGCCAGCTGCAGGTCGCGCTCGTCGAAGCCCGCGCCCGCGGCGGCGTAGAGGTTGAGCACGCCCACCGGGCCGTCGCGACCCATCAGCGGCACGCCGAGCGCGCCGGTGATGCCGTGGCTCAGCATCCTCGTGGCGAAGTCCCCCCAGCGCCCCTCGCCGCGCACGTCGGCGACGTGCACGGGCGACCCGGTGCGCATGGCGTCCAGGCACGGGCCCGAGCCCCGCTCGTACTGGTACTCGTCGATCTGGGATGCGAGCCCGTCAGCGGCCGCCACGGTGATCACCCGGCCCCGTTCGGCCAGGGTGATGCTCGCCGTCGTGGCGCCCGCGACGAGCCGGACCGACAGTTCCGCCACACCGCGCAGGAGATCGTCGAACGACTCGGTGGACAGCAACAGCGCCGCCAGCTCCGCCGCGCTGTCGTCCTGGTCCCGATCCACCGTCATGTGCGTGCCCGTCCGCGAACCCGAGAACATGCCGGTCGACGTCCCGGGCGCCCCATAGCGTGGCACGACGGCGCGCCGTCCGCACGGGGCGAACCCGCAGATGGACGTACGGTTGCCGTCCTCGCGCCCCTCTCGTAGCATCCCCGAACGGTTGGACCGACAGCCGGTGCGTGAGTGCACGCGCGGCATTGGCGTGGTTCTGAGCCCCCGGTCCCCTGATCCGCCGCCTGCGCTCCGCGAGTCGAGAAAACGGCAGCAGAGGGGAAAGCATGCACGCTGTTGTGCAGCCGGAGCGATACGTCATTCCCGACCCGCAGGCCCTGCGGATCATGTCCGTCCAGCCCGATCGCGAGCACGCCTTCGTCGAGGTGATCGGCGCCTGCGGCCATGAGGGCGCCGCCGAGCTGCGGCAGAGGGTGGACGGGTTGCTGATCGCCGGCGCGCGCTTCGTGCTGGTGGACCTCACCGGGGCGGGCGAGGTCGCGCCCACGACGACCGCCGCGCTCGCCGCGGCCGGGCGTCAGCTGACCCGGCGCAAGGGATGGCTCAGGACGGTGGGCCACGACGCCGGGTCCGCCGCGCGGTACGAGGCCTCGCTGCTCGACCTGTTCGCGATGTACCAGGCGGCCGCGTGGAGGGGCGCGGGCCGAGGCGCCGGCGGTGCATCGGCACGATGAGCACCGAATGGAGGTCCGGATCTGGCAGCGCCCTCCTCCACCGGGAACCCGTGCCGATGGACCTGTCGGCGCTGGTGCCCGCCCCGCGCCGGGAGAGCCACCCCGCCGTTCCCGATCAGGCCGCACCTGATCGGGACGAGCCGCTCGACGTGCGGCTGCACGCGCCGACCCCCGACACGGTCATCGTGCGGGTCGCCGGTGCGCTGCACCTGCGCAGCTCCGCGGTGCTGATGATCCGGGTGCGGCAGCAGCTGTACCGGGCGCCGCACGTCATCCTCGATCTCACCTCGGTGACGTGGGTGGACGTGCGGGTCGCGGGCGAGCTGCGGGCCCTGCACGCGAGGGCCGCCGGGTGCGGCACCCACCTGCACATCGCCGCCGAGAACGAGCGCGTCGTCGACGCGCTGCGGCGGATCGGCCTGCGCGAGCCGGTCGTACCCGGCACCGCCGACGCCGTCCTCGCCTGCCTGGCACCCCGTAACGATTGAGGCACGGGCAGCGACCGCCTGCCGGGGTCGGGGTGAACGTGCCGGGGGGACGTCGGTGGGGCGGGCAGCTGCGGGGGAGCAGGTCGGCGTCGAGCTGGCGGCGCTCGTGGTGGCGACGTCGTCGGTCGACGAGCTGCTGGTGGGGATCGCCGAGCTCACGGTGCGGGTGGTACCGGCCGCCGTGTCGGCGAGCGTCGCGCTCACGGCGCCGGCGTGGAGCGGGCACGCGATCGCGGTCGACGAGCGCGTGGCCCGGCTGGAGGCCCTGCAACGGCGCGACGCGGCAGGTCCCGGGGCGGACGCCCTCCGAGTGGCGCATCCGGTCGAGGCAGGCGACCTGAGCGCGGAACGGCGTTGGCCCGTCTACGCCAGGGCCGCCGCCGGTGCCGGGATACGCGCGATCAGAGCCGTGCCGATGCTGGTGCGTGACTGCCCACCGATCGGCGTGCTCACCGTCTACGGAGCCGCGGCAGCCGCGTTCGGCGGGCCGGACCACGGGCACGCCGACCTGGTCGCCGGCCTCGCCACGGTGGCCGTGACCGGCACGATGCGCAACTACGACGAGACCGCGCACTCCGCCCGCCTGCGCCAGGCGCTGGCCTCGCGATCGGCGATCGACCAGGCGATCGGAATCGTCATGGCGGAGCGGACCTGCTCGGCGGAGCACGCCTTCAGCACCCTGCGCGCCGCGGCGCGGCAGCGCTCCACGACGTTGCAGGACGTCGCCGCCGACGTCATCGCGGGCCCTGCTCAGCGGGAGAGCCAGCCCCCGTCGACGGCGAGCACGTGCCCGTGGACGTAGTCGGCGGCCGGGGAGGCGAGGAAGACGGCGGCCCCCGCGACGTCCTCGGGCTCGGCCCAGCGGCCCGCCGGGATCCGGGCCAGGATCTCGGAGCTGCGGGCCGGGTCGCTGCGCAGCGCGGCGGTGGTGGCGGTGGCGACGTAACCGGGGGCGACCGCGTTGACGTTCACGCGGTGCGGGGCCCACTCGTTCGCGAGCGCGCGGGTGAGCCCGGCGATGGCGTGCTTGCTCGCCGTGTACGAGGGCACGAGGAGCCCGCCCTGGAAGCTCAGCATCGACGCGACGTTGATGATCTTGCCGGAGCCGCGTGCGACCATCCGGCGCCCCGCCGCCCGGCACAGCTCGAACGTGGCGTGCAGGTTGACCTCGATGACGCCGTACCAGTCCTCGTCGCTGAACTCGGCGGCCGGGGCGCGGCGGATCAGCCCGGCGTTGTTGACCAGGATGTCGACGGCGTGGGCCTCGAGGAGGCGCTCGACCACGGCGCTCCGGGCGGAACGGTCGGCGAGGTCCAGCAGCTGCGTGGTGACCGCGGCGCCCGCGGCGCCCGCCTCCTCGGCCACCGGGCCCAGGTTGTCGCGCTCGGACAGCAGGATCAGGTCCGCGCCCGCCGCGGCGAGGCCGAGCGCGATCGCGCGGCCGATCCCCGACCCGGCGCCGGTGACCATGGCCAGCCGGCCGTCGAGTGCGAAGGGGGAGGTGGGAGCCACGGCCAGACGGTAGGAGTGGCCGGTCGCGGCGGTGAAGAGCGAGTTCCGGATGGGGCTATTCGGATGTCGGATCCGGCACCGGCTCCGTGCCGTCGGGGCGGGGCTGGCGGATGATCTGCTGCAGCAGGGTGCGGGCCGCGGCGGTGAGGTGGCGGGCGGAGTCCCAGTGGACGGCCACGCGTCGGCCCGCACCGCCCTCCAGCCTGCGGACGCAGACGCCCGCGGTGTCGGTCACCCGCGCGGCGAGCGCGTTGGTGATGCCGACCCCGAAGCCGTGGCGCACCAGCGACATGAGCGTCTGAGGCTGGTTGGTGGCCTGCACCGGCTCCAGCTCGTACCCGCACTCCCGGAAGCGCCGGTAGGACTCGAACTCGCCGGTCTCCGGCGCGTCGAGCCTGCCGATGGACAGCAGCGGGTGCGTGGCGACCTCCGCCACCGGCAACGGCTCCGGTAGCTCCGACAGCGGGTGCCCGGGCGGGTGCAGCGCGACGAGGGACTCACCCCACAACACGTGCTTGCGCACGGTCGACCGGGCCGGTGCCGGGCTCACCGGCCGGATGCACAGGTCCAGCTCGCCCGCGGCGAGCGCATCGTCGAGCTCGAGCGTGGAGCGCTCGACGAGCACCACGCGCACGTCCGGGCTGCTGCGTGCGGCCTGGCGGAGCACGTGGGGCACGAACGCGGCGCTGGCGCTGGGGTGGCTCCCGAGGGTCACGACGCCCCGGGCGCCGCCGCGCCACGCCGCCATGGCGGCCTCGGTGGTCTCGACCTCGCGCAGGATCGACCGGGCGTGCTCGGCCAGCGCCGTGCCCGCCTCGGTGAGCTCGACGGGCCGCTTCCGCCGGTTGAACAGCGGGATGCCGACCGCGCGCTCCAGCGCGGCGACGTGCATGCTGATGCGCGGCTGGGAGCGGTGGGTGGCCTCGGCGGCGGCCACGAAGCTGCCCGTGTCGACGACCGCGAGGAACGACACCAGCCATTCCAGCCGCATGTCCGATCTCAGCATCGCGGCCAGACCCTACGTCCCCGGGCCGCGCCGCACCATCAGGGCGTCGAGGACGAGGTCGAGCAGCCGCCCCGTCTGCTCCGAGGTGCCGTCGGTCCCGGCGGACAGGAGCACCCCGACGAGCATCGCGGTGACGTCGCCGGGAGGGACGTCCGCGCGGAGCGAGCCCTCCCGTGCGCCCGCCGTGAGGATCGTCGCGATCGCGCCGGTGATGCGCTCCCTGGTGGTCGGGGTGGCGATCCGTCCCGATGCCCAGCCGGCGCGGAGCGTGTCGAGCATCCCCCGCTTCGTCGAGACGAACGCCGCGTAGCGGTCCATCCAGGCGCGGAGCGCGACCGCCGGCGGGAGCTCGTCGAGCAGGGCGGAGGCGCTGCTCGTGACGTCGTCGAGCTCGGCGCCGTAGACGGCCTCGACGAGCGCCTCGCGCGTGGGGAAGTGGCGGTAGAGCGTGCCGATCCCGACACCGGCCTGCCGGGCGATGCCCTCGAGCGAGACGGTGCCGTCGGCGGTGGCGAAGGCGGCCCGGGCGGTGGCGATGAGCTTCTCGCGGTTGCGCCGGGCGTGGGCGCGGACGGGGAGGTCGGGAGCCAAACCGGAGGCACCTCCGATAATGGTACGGTTGCTGCGGCGGAGGGGCCTCCGCTTCCGCCATAATCCCACGAGGACGGAGCTCTCGAATGTCGACCCACACCCCGTCGTCCGAGGTCACGCGCTCCGGCGGCGCGGGCATCCTCGCCGGCCGCACCGTGTCCCGCATCGGGTACGGCGCGATGCAGCTCGAACGTCTGCACGGCGACCGCGCCGCCGCCGTCGCGCTGCTCCGCCGCGCCGTCGAGCTCGGCGTCGGCCACGTCGACACCGCGGAGTTCTACGGGAACGGCCTCGTCAACGGGCTCATCCGCGAGGCGTTCCGCCCCGAGGACGGCGTTGTCGTCGTGAGCAAGGTGGGCGCCGACCCCGACCCGGGCGCCCCCCGCCCGCTGCGCCCCGCTCAGCGGCCCGAGCAGCTGCGGGCGAGCGTCGAGGACAACCTCAGGAGCCTCGGGACGGACCGGATCCCGGTCGTGAACCTCCGGCGGCTCGACGCGGGCCCCGGGCTCCGGGCCGAGGGCGACCAGGTCGTCGACCCCGACGACCAGCTCGCGGTGCTGACGGCCATGCGCGACGAGGGCAAGATCGGAGCGATCGGGCTGAGCGGTGTGACGATCGACGTGCTGCGCCGGGCGATCCCGGCGGGCATCGCCTGCGTGCAGAACCTGTACAGCCTCGTGGCGCGCGACGACGAGGACGTGCTCGCGCTCTGCGTCGCCGAGGGGATCGCCTGGATGCCGTTCTTCCCGCTGGGTGGCGCGTTCCCGACCATGCCCAAGGTGACCGACGAGCCCGCGGTGCGGGACGCGGCGCGGTCGCTCGGCTGCACGCCGGCGCAGGTCGGCCTGGCCTGGCTGCTCCGGCACGCCCCGAACGTGCTGCTCATCCCCGGCACCGCCGACCCCGAGCACCTCGAGGCGAACGTCGCCGCGGGCGCGGTCACGCTCGACGGCGAGATCCTCGCCGCGCTCGACGCGGTCCCGTCCCGCCCGGCGGACCTGCCGCTCCACTGACCGCAGCATCAGCCGTGCGCATGCCGGCATCCACGAAGCGCGATTCACGCTGCGCGCGTCCGGAGGTACAACGGGGCGATGAGTGACCTCGCGAGCGAGCACGCCTTGGACTTCCTGGTCCAGTCGGCCGACCTGCCCTGGGTGCCGCAGGGCTCGAACAACGTCTGGTTCAAGCCGATCCGCATCAACCTGGAGAAGGGCAGCTGGGTCAACCTGCTCAAGGTTGCCAAGAGCGGCGTCGTGAACCGGCACCGCCACCTCGCCGAGGTGGAGGGCTGGGTGCTGCAGGGCAGGTGGCACTACATCGAGCACGACTGGCAGGCCACGCCCGGCGCCTACGTCTTCGAGCCGCCCGGCGACGTCCACACGCTGGTGGCCGATGTCGAGGACGAGTCGCAGCCGATGCTCACGCTGTTCTCCATCCACGGCCCGATCGAGTACATGGACGCCGACGGCAACCTCGCCTACGTCGAGACGGCGGAGACGAAGCTGAAGCGCTACACGGACTACTGCGAGGAAGCCGGGATCGAGCCGGCGGAGATCGTCTTCTAGCGGGTGGCACGCGGGGCCCCGCCGGCGCACCCGTGTCGGCTCGGGCACCCCGCGTGGGCGGGCGCCCCCGTCGACGGGCGCGTGGAGCGAGACGGGGTGCGCGGCCGTCCCGCGCTGCGGTGAGTTGCGTAGTGAGGACTCACTACGTATCGTGGAGGCATGCCTTCCGAAGACACCCCACGCCGGCGCGCGCCGCGCCAGAGCACCGAGGAGCGGCGCGCGATGATCGTCCGGGCCGCCATCCCGCTGCTGGTCGAGATCGGGCCCTCCGTCACGACCCTGCAGATCGCCCGCGCCGCCGGGATCAGCGAACCGACGATCTTCCGCGCGTTCGCGGACAAGAACGAGCTGCTGGCCGCCTGCCTGACCGAGATCACCGATTCCCGGCACGTGGTCGACGAGCTCGACGCGATCGATCCCGGCCTGCCGTTGCGGGACCGCCTGATCGCGTTGATCGAGGCCGTCCGGGCGCAGGGGGAGCGCACCGGCGCGGTCGTCGACGCGGTCAGCCTCGCGGGCATGTCGCGGCCGCGGCGGGAGGACGTTCCCGAGGACGAGCGGGCGCGCCTGTCGGAGCGCCGGAACGCGTCCTGGGCGCGGTTGCGGGCCGCCGTGGCCGCCGTGCTCGAACCGGACGCGGCGGAGCTCCGCATGCCCGCGCCGGATGTCGCCGGCATGGTGCTCGCGATCGTGATGTCGCTCGGGCGAGGTGGCGGCTGGGGCGCGGGCGACGCGAGCGTCACCACCGACGGCCTGGTCGACCTCCTGCTCCATGGCATCACCGCGTAGCGCGGTCGCCGGCGACCGCCGGTTCGCCGCGCTGTGGGCCGCGCACAGCGTCTCGACCTTCGGCGACGCGCTCACGACGCTGACCCTCGTCCTGCTGATCACGGAGACGACGCACTCGGTGGCCGCGGTCGGCGGGCTCACCGTGGTGATCGCGGTCCCGGGCATCGCGGTCGGCCTGCTCGCCGGCGCCTACGTCGACCGCTGGGACCGGCGCCAGATCATGATCGTCGCCGACGTGTTGCGGGCGGCCCTCCTGGTGGTGCTGGCGCTGGTCACCCGGGGGTCGGTCGACCTGCCCACGATCTACGTGATCGCGTTCCTGCAATCGGTCGTCGGTACCTTCTTCAACCCGGCGCGGGCCGCGCTGATGCAGGTGATCGTCCCCGCCGACGAGCAGCTGCGCGCCAACTCCCTCGTCCAGACCACCACCGTGACCGGTGAGCTCGCAGGCGTGACCCTCGCCGGCGTCCTCGTCGCGGGGCTGCACACCTACTGGATCTCGTTCGGGGTCGACGCGGCGACGTTCGCGGTGTCGGCCGTGCTCGTCGCGACGATCCGCGGGGTCGCGACGGGCGCCGCCGGAGGGGACACCGCGACCTGGACGGCGGTGCGCGACGGCCTGTCGGCGGTCCGTTCCGCGCCCACGCTCCAGGCGCTGCTCATCGTGTTCGGCGCGCTCACCTTCGCGCTCGCCCCGATGGCCGTGCTGCTCACCCCGTACGTCGTGGACACGCTGCGGATCTCGACCGCATGGATCGGCCCGATCCAGGCCGGGGACACCGCGGGCAACATCGTGGGCGGCCTGCTCGTCGCGATGCTCGCCCGGCGGCTCGCGCCGCGCAGGCTGGTCGTCACCGGGCTGTTCGCGCTGGCGGCGGTGATCGCGTCCACCGCGCTGGCCACCACGGTCCCGGCGTTGATGGCGGTCCACCTGCTCTTCGGCCTGCTGACCGTCGCGATCGGGACCGGGATCGGCGCGCTGACGCAGACGGAGGTCGACAACGCCCTGATGGGCCGGTTCGTCGGCGTCATGTCGATCGTGCCCGCCGCGGTGTCCGTGCTCGCGGTGGCCCTGTCCGGCAGCCTGGCCGCGGCGCTCGGCGTGCGGACGGTGCTCGTCGTCGCCGGCGCCGTTCTCGCCGCCGGCGCCGGCGTCGCCTGGGTCCGGTTCCGGCAGGCGGCCCGCCGTCACACGGCGTCGAACGCCCGCGCCACGGCGAGGCTGTCCTCGTAGATGTGGTAGCGGGTGATCAGCCCGTCCGCCACGGTCACGTGGAGCGCGAACGCGGCGACGTAGCTGCGGCCGGTCGGCTTCGCGGTGTGGGCGATCTCGCCCAGCACCACCGCGTCGGCCCCGTCGACGAGCACCGCGTGGACGCGGGCGTCGCTCTCCCCGGGCACGTGGTGCTCGGCGATCTCCCGGAAGTTGTCGGCGGCCTCGGCCCGGGTGCCGCGGCGGCGGATCCACGGCACGGTCTGCGTGTAGTCGCCGTCGGGCCAGTCGAGCTCCCAGTCCACCTCGTCGGCGAACAGCGGCGCGATCCGGTCCGGGTCGCCCGCCGCGATGCGGCGCAGGAGCTCGTCGACCGTCTGTCGGGTGTTCATGGGACCAGCCTGGCGGCCGGTCGCGGCACGATCGATGACGTCCCGGGTAAAAGTGGGACATGGAGATCGCCGACGCGGTCGTGATCGGCGGCGGGCACCACGGCCTCGTCGCGGCGGCGGTGCTGGCGGACGCCGGCTGGGACGTGTGCCTGCTGGAGGCCACCGACGTGCTCGGCGGCGCCGTCCGTTCCGCCGAGCTGCACCCGGGGTTCACCGCGGACCTGTTCAGCGCGTTCTACCCCCTCACGGCGGGGTCGCCGGTGCTGCGCGCCCTCGACCTCGGCGGCCACGGGCTGCGCTGGGCCCACGCGCCCGCCGTCCTCGCCCATCCGGCGCACCCGGACGGCGCCCCCGCGGCGGTCCTGCACCGGGACCGGGAGCGCACCGCGGCCGCCCTGGGGCCGGGCGACGGCGAGGCGTGGCTGCGGCTGTGCGCGCAGTGGGACGCGATCGGCGACGCGGTGCTCCGCTCGCTCTTCACCGCGTTCCCGCCGGTGCGGGGGCCGCTGGAGCTGCTGCGCCGCACCGGCACCGCGGACGCCCTTCGGCTCGCCCGCTTCCTCGCGTTGCCGGTCCGGCGCATGGGGGAGGAGCTGTTCGCGCGCGAGCCTGCGCGCCTGCTGCTCGCCGGCAATGGCGGGCACGCCGACATCCCCCCGGACGCGCCCGGCAGCGGCGTGTTCGGGTGGCTGCTCGCGATGCTGGGCCAGCAGCACGGCTTCCCCGTGCCGGTGGGCGGGGCGGGGGAGCTCGCCGCGGCACTCGCCCGGCGGGCCGCGGCGGCGGGTGCCGAGCTGCACACGGGGGAGCGGGTCGAACGGATCGACGTGCGCGGTGGCCGTGCGGTGGCCGTGCACTGCGCCACCGGCCGCACGGTGCGGGCCCGCCGCGCCGTGATCGCCGACGTCGCCGCGCCCGCGCTCTACCGCGACCTGCTGCCGGCGGCCGCGGTGCCGTCCCGGCTGCGCGCCGATCTCGAGCGCTTCGTGTGGGAAACCCCGACCGTCAAGGTCAACTGGGCGCTGCGCGAGCCGATCCCGTGGCGCAACCCGGGCACGGCCGGGGCCGGCACCGTGCACCTGGGCGCCGACGCGCGGGGCCTCGTGCGGTGGGCGGGTGAGATCGAGTCGGGCACCGTCCCGGCCACACCGTTCCTGCTGCTCGGGCAGATGACCACGGCCGACGCCTCCCGCTCCCCGGCAGGCACCGAGAGCGCGTGGGCCTACACCCACCTGCCCCGCGGTGTCGCCGACGACCGCACCGCGGACGGGCTGGCCGAGCGGATCGACGAGGTCGTCGAGGCGTTCGCGCCCGGCTTCCGGGACCGCGTGGTGCACCGGATGGTCCAGCGGCCCCGGGACCTGCAGGCGGCCGACCCGAACCTCGTGGACGGGGCGGTCGGCGGCGGCACGGCGCAGCTGTACCAGCAGCTCGTGTTCCGCCCCGTGCCAGGGCTCGGCCGGTCCGAGACGGTGGTCGACGGCCTGTACCTGGGCAGCGCATCGGCGCACCCCGGTGGTGGGGTGCACGGGGTGTGCGGCTGGCTCGCGGCCCGCGCCGCGCTCGCCGACCACGGGTTGCTCGGGGGGCTCCGCCGCCGCGCCCGGTCCGCGGCGCTCGAGCTGATCTACCGGGACCCGCCCCCGCCGAGGTGAGGGCGGCGCCGGGGCGCGACGGGCCGGGCGGCCCGCTTCGCCCACCCACCCCCGACCTCGCACGGCGCCCGCCCGTGCGTAGGCCCGATCCCTTCAGCGGGGTGATGCGTGAGCGGCCGGGGATCAGTCGCTCTGCGCGCTCTCGTCGTCGCCGCTGCTGTCGGCGCTGCTGCTGTCGTCGCCGCTGCTGTCGGCGTGCTCGCTGTCGTCGCCGCTGCTGTCGGCGTGCTCGCTGTCGTCGCCGCTGCTGTCGGCGTGCTCGCTGTCGTCGTCGGCGTCGCTGCTGCTGCTGTCGCTGTCGTCGGTGCTGCGAGCGTCGCTGCTGTCGTCCCCGTCCGCGTCGTCGGCGCTGCTGCTGTCGTCGGTGCTCGCCCCGTCGGTGCTGCTGTCGTCGGTGCTGCTGTCGTCGGTGCTGCTGTCGGTGCTGCTGTCGTCGTCCCGGATGGCGTCGCGCGGGTCGTCGTCGCTGCTGGTCCTGTCGTCGTCAGCGGCGGCGTTGTCGGCCCGGGAGTCCTCGTCCGACCGGTCGCCCAGCAGGGCGGAGGTCAGGCCGCCGACCGCGTTGCCCACGGTGTCGGTGACCTCCCGCCCCGGCTCGTCGGCCGTGGGCGTCGCGTCGCCGGTGTCCGTGTCGGTGTCGTCCTCGCGGTCCGCGCTCCCGAGCGTCACGGAGGGCACCTCGACGGCCGGGACCTCGACGTCGGGGAGGTCGACCTCGGCGGGGCCCAGCGCGAGGCCGGGCGGTTCGATCGTCGTGGCGGAGACCTTCGCCCCGGGGAGGGCGACCTCGGGCGGTGCGTCGGAAGACAGCGCGAGGCGGGCCCCGGAGACCTCGACGTCGGGGGTCGTGACGGGCGCCCCGGACGTCGCGACCGGGCCGACGCGCGCGCTCGAGGCGGCGAGGTCGGGCGTGCGGACCTCGGCGGGCGTGGTGGACACCGACACCTCTCCCGGCGCGGCTGCGACGGCCACCACCGGTGGGACGACCGCGCCCGGCCCGGCGGTCACCGCCGGAGTGCGGAGCGGGCCCACGGCGGGCAGCTCGGCGCCCGTCGCCGGCAGCTGCACGGCCGGCGTCGTCACCGCGGGGGCCGCCAGCACCACACCCCCGCCGGTCTGCGAGCCGCCTCCGCCCGGACCGGCCGGTTCATTGCCGGGGGACGCGCCGGGGGCGCCGCCGCCGGGGATGCCGCCGCCGGGGGCGTGCCCCGAACCCGGACCCGTACCGCCGCCCGTACCGGTGGCAGGCGGCGCGGGCGATGCGCCGGGCGGGGGCGTCCACGACCACGTCCCGCCCGGCGGGGTGCCGGCTCCGCCGGGCGGGACGGTCCCGGGCTCGGGCCCGACTGCGGGACCGGCCGGCCCCGTCGGTGCCCTGTCCGGAGTCAGGGGGCGCTGGACCGGGTCGGAGCGGCCGAACGCCGCGGGGCGGGTCGCCGGGACACCGAGAGCGGTGCCGTCCACCTCGGACGGGATCCCGTCGGCGAACAGCAGGCGCATGGCGGCGAACACGGACCTGTCCGCACCGGTGCCGCCGGACGAGCCGTATCCGGAGTCACCCGGCGCGCCCGCGGACGGCAACGGGATGTCGCGGTCATGGCCCGGCGCCGAGCGGCTCGCGGCGTCCTCGACCACCGACGGTCCGAGCACGGCCGTGGCGGCGAACAGGGCGCCGGCCGCGACCGCGACCTTGCGGACGTTCCGCCGGGGTGGCTCGGGCGCAGGCTGCGGGACCCGGGCGTGGCCACGCGGCAGCAGCGGGCGGTCGGCCACGTGGGGGCCGCGGCCCTCACGGCGCAGCAGCGCCGCGACCGACACCGCGCCTGCCGGGCCCGTCGGTCGCGGGGGAGGCGGGGGTGCCCCGGCGTGCCGGGCGAGCAGCTCGGCGACGCTGATCGTTTCGGCCCTGCTGGCGCGGGGGCCGTGCGAACAGGTGGGGTGTTCCACGGGTCACGCCTTCCGGGTGTTCGTGCAGGTCCAGATCGGGGGCGAGTCGATTCCTACTCGCCACGCGCGGGGGACGGCCAGACGCTGTTCGCCCGCTCGTCGGACGTCACCTGATCAGCCGCGAGACCTCGTCCACCGCCACCGAACGTCCCGGAACTACCACCCACCGATGTGGACGCCACCTCTTCGTGCTGATCGACGGTGCTGATCAGGCCGAACGGAGCAGTAGCACCGAGCCTCACGATGAGTGCCCGCCCCGCTACCCGTCGCGCGGGTGTGACCGTGGGTCACGTGACTCACCCCGACGGCGCTGCCCCGTTGTCCGGGCGACCAGTCGACACAGGGGCCGTGAGGACCGGACACCCGAACGTCGCGGCCACCCCGCCGCTGAAGGCGACGTGGTCCGGCGGGCGCCGCGCGAGGTCGCCGAGCCCGGCCGCGGCCAGCAGCCCGTCGTCCAGCTCGTGCACCTCCGCGCGCCGCAGCGGCCAGGCGACGTGCGTGGTGGGCAGGTACCAGGTGCGGCCGAGGTGGCCGACGTGCAGGCCCCAGCGGGCGGTGAGGAACCGCTCCAGCGGACCGTCGATCGGAGGCCCGACTGGCGCGACGGCGACCCGGCTGCGGACCGGCGGGCCCGGCCCGCGCAGTCGGGCGGAGTAGCCGCGCAGCGCGCCTGCGCGGCCGAACCGCATGCTGGCCCACCGGTACGGCAGCCCGAACACGGCGCGGCCCGCGGCGACGGCGGGCCGGCTCTCCGCGGCCATGCAGCGGAACACCACGCCGCGGCGGCCGGCGGCATCCACCGAGTACAGCCGCACGTTGGTCTCCAGGAACGTGCCCCACGGCACCGGCGGGCCGCCCGCGACGGCCGTGCCGACCAGGCGGAACGGGATCAGCCCGACGTAGGTGGACCCGTCGGCCACGTCCGGCGCCACGCCCGCCGGGAGCAGGTGCCGCACCGCGTCCGGGTCGACGGCCCAGTGCAGGAACGCCACGTCGAGCCAGTGTTGCGTGAGCAGGTGCGGGCGCGGCATGGGCGGCGGGTCGGCCCGCGCGGGCCCGATCGGTGCTTCCACGGTCGCATCGTGCCGCGCGCCGCCGGTGTCGGACGACACACCCAAATCAGTTGTAGAGGCCAACTAATTGCGTATAGTTGTTGGTAGCAACCAACTTGGAGGCTCTTGTGATCACTGCGGCCACCGCCGACGAGCTGCTGGAGCTCCTCCGCACGGTCATGCGGGCGAGCCGCACAGCACGGCTGGGTCCCGAGGCGGAGGACATGCCCGGCTGGAAGTTCGCCGTGCTCGGCCTGCTCGCCCGGGAGGGGGAGCAGCGCCTCGGCCAGGTCGCGGCGCACCTCGAGGTCGACCCGTCGGTGGCCAGCCGCCAGGTGGCCACGCTGGAACAGCTCGGCCTCGTCACGCGTCGCCCCGACCCGGCCGACGGCCGGGCGCAGCTGCTCGCCGTCTCACCCGCCGGGCTCGCCGCCCGCGACGGGTACCTCGCCCAGCGGGCGCGGTGGGTGGCCGATGCGCTCGACGGCTGGGACGACGCCGAGGTCGCCCACCTGGTGGAGCGGATGAACCAGCTGGTCGCCCAGCTGCACTGCGCGCTGGCCGCCCACCACCGCCCGCCCGCGCGGGTGGCGGCCGGGTCCGCCTCCTGAACACACACCACATGACACGTGCCCGAGCAGAGTCCCGAGCATCGGCCCGAGGAGAAGGATTGACCACCACAGCAGAGGAGACGCTGCCTGCCCAGGCCGCCGTCGCCCGACAACCGGCTGCAGCCGACAGCGGGCGGATGTCGCGCAGGCAGGTCCTGGAGGCGCTCTCCGGGATGCTGCTCGCGATGTTCACGGCGTTCCTGTCGTCGACGATCGTGTCGAACGCCCTGCCGACGATCATCACCGACCTGCACGGCACGCAGAGCCAGTACACCTGGGTGGTCACCGCCACCCTGCTCGCCTCCACGGCCACGACTCCGATCTGGGGCAAGCTCGCCGACCTGTTCAGCAAGAAGCTGCTGGTGCAGCTGGCGATCACCATCTTCACGGTCGGCTCGATCCTCGCCGGCTTCTCGCACTCCGTCGGCATCCTGATCGGCTGGCGGGTGCTGCAGGGCATCGGCCTCGGCGGGCTGCAGGCCCTGATCATGATCGTGATGGCCGCGATGATCAGCCCCCGCGAGCGGGGGCGCTACACCGGTCTGATCTCCACCGTCATGTCGGTGGCCCCGGTGGCCGGCCCGCTGATCGGCGGCCTCATCGTCGACACCGACTGGCTGGGATGGCGCTGGTGCTTCTGGGTGGGCGCGCCGCTCGCCGTGGTCGCGCTGGTGGTCGTGCAGCGCACGCTCAACCTGCCGGTCGTCAAGCGCAAGGTCAGCATCGACTACCTGGGCGCAGCGCTCGTCGCGGGTGGCGTGTCGGCCCTGCTGATCTGGGTGACGCTCGCCGGCAACCAGTTCGCGTGGGGCTCCACCACCTCGCTCGCCCTCGCCGGGCTCGGCCTGGTGCTGATCGTGCTCTTCCTCGTGGTGGAGGCGCGGGCCAAGGAACCGATCATCCCGCTGCGGCTGTTCCGCGACCGCACCACCACGCTCGCCATCCTCGCGAGCATCGCCGTGGGCGTGGCCATGTTCGGCGGCGCGGTGTTCCTCGGCCAGTACTTCCAGATCGCGCGGGGCTTCTCGCCGACGGCGGCCGGACTGCTCACGCTGCCGATGATCCTCGGATCCATGATCGCGGCGACCGGCTCGGGCTCCCTGATCACCCGGTACGGCAAGTGGAAGATCTACCTGGTCCTCGGCGCGATCTTCCTGCTCCTCGGGTTCGGTGCGCTCTCCACGATCGACCACAGCACGAACCTGGTGCTGGTCGGGTCCTTCCTGTTCGTCCTCGGCCTCGGCATGGGCATGTCGATGCAGAACCTCGTCCTCGCCGTGCAGAACTCCGTGGCCGCCACCGACCTCGGGGCCGCGAGCTCCACCGTCACGTTCTTCCGCTCCATGGGCGGCACGATCGGCGTGTCGGTGCTCGGCGCCGTGCTCGCGTCCCGGGTCGCCGAGCTGACCGCACGGGGCCTCGCCACCGCGGGCGTGGCCGCCCCCACGGGCGGCGCAGGCATCGGCAACCTCAACGAGCTGCCCGCGGCCATCGCCGCGATCGTCCGCGCGGCCTACGGCGACGCCACCGCCTGGATCTTCATGATCGCCGGCGCCCTCGCGATCATCACCCTGATCGCCGTGCTGGCCATCCGTGAGGTCCCGCTGCGCACGGAGACCGGGATGGAGCGCGAGCGGGCCGAGGCCGGCGCCGTCACCGACCGCGCCGTCACCGACCGCGCCGTCACCGACCGCACTGCTACCGACCGCGCCGTCGCCCCGAGCGGCAACGGCACGCGGCTGAACGGCAGCGCGTACGAGTGGGAACGGCTCGGCGCGACGAACGGCAACGGCAACGGCAACGGCAACGGCCACCGGCCCGCCGACGGGGAGGGCAAGCACGCCGCCGTCCCCGGAGCTCTTCCGGCCACCGAGCGGCCGTCACCGCGCCCGCGCCGGACCCCGACCGGCCCGGGCGTCCACGGCACCGTCTCCCGCGCCGACGGCGCCGCGCTGAACGGGGCGGTCGTCACGGTCACCGACCAGGTCGGGCGGCAGGAGGGCAGCACCACCACGGACCACGACGGGACCTACCGCGTCACGCTGACCAGCGGCGGCACGTACCTGGTGGTCGCCGCATCCGGCGCGCTGGAGCCGCGCGCCGCCCTGGTGCCGGTGGCCGAGCAGCCGGTCCGCCACGACATCGTGCTCTCGGGCAGCAGCGGGGTGTACGGCCTCGTCACCAGCACCGCAGCCGGCGCCGACGGGCTCCCGCGCCCGGTGCCCGCAGCGTCCGTCACGCTGATCGACGTGCGGGGCGTCGTCGCCGGTTCCACCCGCAGTGACGGCAGCGGCCGGTACCGGCTCCCCGGCGTCCCGGAGGGCCAGTACACGCTGGCGGCCACCGCGCCCGGCCACCCACCGGTGGCGCTGAGCGTGCGGCTCGACCCGGATCGGCACACCGAGCGTGACATCGCCCTGCCCGCCCGCGCCGTCCTGCGGGGCACCGTCCTCGCGACGGGCGCCGTCGTCGACCACGCCGTCGCCACCCTCGTGGACGCCGACGGCACCGTGGTCGCATCCACGATCACCGGCCCGGGCGGCACGTTCGAGTTCGCCGACCTGCCCCCGGGCACCTACACGCTCAGGGCGCGCACCTACGACCCGGTGGCGCAGGTCGTGCAGGTGTCGGCCGGGACGACGGCCACGACGGTGGTCGAGCTGGTCCCGCCGTCCGTCGACGCCGAAGAGGTGTACCGGTGACCGGCGGAGCGGTCGCCGGTCGGCTGGCGACCTCCGACGGGCGGCCGCTCGTCGGCACACTCACGGCGGTCGACGCTACCGGTGGGCAGGCCGCCCGCACCGCGAGCGGCGACGACGGCCACTTCCTCATCGACGGGCTGCCCGCGGGCGGCTACACGGTGGTGGTCGCCGCGCCCGGCCGGCAGCCGCGGGCCAGCGCGGTGACGGTGGCCGACGACCGGATCACTCCGCTCGGCGTGCTGGAGCTGGCCCCCGAAGCCGGCGCCCCGCTCCCGGCCCCGGGCACCTGGACGATCGACCCGCAGCACTCGAGCATCCGCGTGAGCGCACTGCACCTCGGGATGAGCCGCATCCACGTCCGGCTGCGGCGCTTCGGCGGGCACATCGAGGTGGCCGACCCGTTCGAGGGCAGCTCGGTGGAGGTCACGATCGACCCGGCAGGCCTCGACTCCGACGAGCCGGACCGCGACGCGCACCTGCGCAGCACCGACTTCCTCGACGTCGTCCGCTACCCGGAGATCCGCTACAAGAGCGAGGGGCTGCGGCGCGTCGACGCGGAACGCTTCACGCTCGACGGCGTGCTCACGCTGAAGGACGTGAGCGCCCCCGTGCCGCTGCACGTCGTCTACGGCGGCACCGGCCCGGACCTCACCGGTGGCACGCGCGCAGCGTTCTCCGCCTCCACCGAGATCTCCCGCGACGACTTCGCGATCAGCTGGAACCAGCCGGTGCTCGCCGGCACCCTGGCCGTCGGCCGCACCCTGCGCGTGGAGATCGACATCCAGGCCTGGCGCGCGTAGCGGAGGCGGTCTTCGCGGGCACGGGCGGATCCGGCCCGGGAACGCGCCGAACTGCTGAGCAAGGCCGGTGCCCTGATCCGGCTACGGTTGCTCGCCCGCGCCCGTGCCCACCTCGCGGGAACGCAGCGGTCCTCCGGTGCGCGGGGAGAGCGGGGGCGTGTCCATCCCCGCACCGTCGCGGAGCCCGCCGAGGAACTCGTCGAGCGTCTCGAGCGAGTCGTGGCGCGGTTGCCAGCCCAGCTCGGAACGGGCCCGGTCGGTACTCATGATCGGCACCCGGAGCAGGGCGTCGAGCAGGTGGGGCGATGCCGGGGTCAGCCGCAGCTGCCACGCGGTCGCGACGGCGGCCCGCGCGGGGCGCGCCGGCAGCCGCACCGGGCGGGCACCCAGCAGCCGGGCGAGCTGCTGCGCGTCGACCACCGGGTCGGTGGCCACGTTGAACGCGCCCCGCACGTCCCGGACCACCGCCCGCCGGAACGCGTCGGCCGCGTCGAGGGAGTGCACCACCTGGAAGCGCAGGCCGGGCAGGTCCGGCACCACCGGGATCAGGCTCGGCCGGACGAGCCGGTTCGGCAGGAACGGGCCGACGAACAGCCGCCGCTGCTCGGCGCCCGTCTCCCGCTTGAAGACGAAGCCCGGGCGGATGCGCACGATGCGCAGCTGCGGGTGCTCGGCCTCGATGCGGTCGAGCACGCGCTCCAGGTAGGCCTTCTCCCGCGGGTACGCGGCGGTGGGCCATCCGTCGGTGGGCCAGCTCTCGTCGACCGGGGTGTCCTTCGGGCCGGGTGAGTATGCCCCCACCGAGGATGCGTGGACGATCGTGCGCACGCCGGCCTCGACCGCGGCGCGGAACAGCCGGATCCCGCCGAGCACGTTGACCCGCCACGTGAGGATCGGGTCGTGCGACGGCTGGATCAGCCAGCCCAGGTGGACCAGCGCGTCGGCGCCGCGCAGGTGCGCGGCCACGTCGTCGGTGGCGATGTCCGCGGTGGCCCATTCGACGTCGTCCGGGCGCCACGCCGGTGAGCGCCGCGCGAGGCCGAGCACCGAGGTGACGTCCGGATCGGCGACGAGTGCGGGGACGAGGCTGGTCCCGATGTTGCCCGTGGCGCCCACGACGACGACTCGCATGCCGGTGGGTGACCCGTGGTGCCCGTCGCAAACTGGCCGATTCGCACCCGCACGACGCGGTGTCACGCCGCTGATCTCGGGTAAGCCCCCCGGTAGGACCGGCGAACGAGCAGTGGAGGCGAGTGCACGTGGCCGACTCAGTGGGTGACTACGTCCTGCGCAGGTTGCGGGAGTGGGGTGTCGAGGAGGTCTTCGCCTACCCGGGGGACGGGATCAACGGTCTCGTGACCGCGTTCGGGAAGGCGGAGGACCGGCCGCGGTTCATCCAGTCCCGGCACGAGGAGATGTCGGCCTTCGAGGCCGTCGGGTACGCGAAGTTCTCCGGGAAGGTCGGCGTCTGCATGGCGACCTCGGGGCCGGGGGCGATCCACCTGCTCAACGGCCTGTACGACGCGAAGCTCGACCACGTGCCGGTCGTCGCGATCGTCGGGCAGACCGAGCGCAGCGCGATGGGCGGGTCCTACCAGCAGGAGGTGGACCTGCAGGCCCTGTTCAAGGACGTGGCCAGCGAGTACCTGGTGGAGGTCAACGTCTCCGAGCAGCTGCCGAACGCGCTGGACCGGGCGTTCCGCACCGCGCTCAGCCGCCGCGCGCCGACCGCGCTCATCATCCCGAGCGACCTGCAGACCGAGCCGTACACGCCGCCGCAGCACGCGTTCAAGCAGGTGCCCTCCAGCGAGCCGGGCCTGGTGGCGCCGACGCTGGTGCCCGCGGAGGCGGAGCTCGTCCGCGCCGCCGAGGTGCTGAACGCAGGGCACAAGGTCGCGATACTGGTCGGGCAGGGCGCCCGCGGCGCCGCCGCCGAGGTCGAGCAGGTGGCCGACGTGCTGGGCGCAGGCGTCGCCAAGGCGCTGCTGGGCAAGGACGTCCTGTCGGACGAGCTGTCGTTCGTCACCGGGTCGATCGGGCTGCTCGGCACCCGCCCCAGCTACGAGCTGATGCGCGACTGCGACACGCTGCTGATCGTCGGATCGAGCTTCCCGTACTCGCAGTTCCTGCCCGAGTTCGGGCAGGCGCGGGCCGTGCAGATCGACATCGACGGCACCATGATCGGGATGCGCTACCCGACCGAGGTGAACCTCGTCGGGGACTCCGGGGCGACCCTGCGGGCGCTGCTCCCGCTGCTGGCCGGGCCCACCGACCGGGCGTGGCGGGAGAAGGTCGAGGAGAACGTCGCGGGCTGGTGGGAGACCATGCGGCGGGAGGCGATGGTCGACGCGGACCCGGTGAACCCGATGCGGATCGTGTGGGAGCTCTCCGAGCGCATCCCGCACAACGCGATCGTGACGTCCGACTCTGGCTCGGCCGCCAACTGGTACGCCCGTCACCTGCGCATCCGGGGAGACATCCGCAGCTCGCTCTCGGGCACCCTGGCCACGATGGGTCCCGCGGTGCCGTACGCGATCGGCGCGAAGTTCGCCCACCCGGACCGCCCGGCGATCGCGCTCACCGGCGACGGTGCGATGCAGATGAACGGACTGGCCGAGCTGCTGACGATCGCCCGCTACGCGGACCGCTGGTCCGACCGCCGCTGCATCGTCTGCGTGCTGCACAACAACGACCTCAACCAGGTCACGTGGGAGTTGCGCGCGATGGGCGGGGCGCCGAAGTTCGAGGAGTCGCAGGTGCTGCCGGACGTCTCGTACGCCGACTTCGCCCGCGGCCTCGGCCTGGAGGCGATCACGGTCACCAGCCCGGACGAGCTGGGGCCGGCCTGGGACCGCGTGCTCGCCGCCGACCGGCCCTCCGTCCTCGACGTGCACTGCGACCCCGAGGTGCCGCCGATCCCGCCGCACGCCACGTTCGAGCAGGCGAAGTCGGCGGCGCAGGCCGTGCTCAAGGGCGACCCGGACGCGTTCCACCTGGTCGCCGAGGGCATCAAGACCAAGCTCCAGGAGGTCGTTCCCGGCCGGGGGAGGTGAGGCGCGGTGACAGCCCAGGAACTCGCCGTCGGGGTGGACGGCACGGCCGAGGGCGTGGCAGCGCTGCGCTGGGCCGTGGACCACGCGCGGGTGACCGGAGCGCGGGTGCTGGCGGTCGCGGTGACCGAACCGCCGTTGCCGGTGGCGGGCGGCCCGGAGGTCGGCGGGGCGTTCATCGCGCAGCCCGCGCTCGACGACGAGCAGCTCACCGCGGCCGCCGAGGCCTGGCTGTCCGAGGCGATCGCGGCGCTGCCGGCCGACGCGAGGGAGCTGGTGGAGCGGCAGGTGCGGCACGGGGACGCGGCCACCGAGCTCCTGGAGGTGGCGCGCGACGCCGACCTGCTGGTGCTGGGCAACCACGGCCGCGGCGGGCTCACCGGTGTGCTCGCCGGGTCGGTCGCGCAGCGGTGCGCCCACCACGTCACGTGTCCGCTGGTGCTCGTCCCGGTGTGAGGTCCACATGAGGTGTGTGACGTGATCGGGTGTACGGGGCCGCAGGCCGGTCACGAATCGCGCAGAAGTCGTGCACCAATGGCTGACGGCGGGCACACTCGTGGGCATCGACGAGGACGAGAACGACGGGGCGAGCGGCTCCCGGTACGGGGTGTGGACGGGAGTTCGCCGGGGGGCGGACGCTGCCGATCGGAGGCCGGGAAGCGCGCGTTCCACCGTGCACGAGCCCATGGGGGGAACCGAAGCGTGAGATCCGTTGGGAAGGTGTCGACAGGGGCACTGGTCAGACGGCTGTCCGGGCTGGCGGTGGCGCTGGCCGTCGTCGCGGTGTCGCTGCTCACCGGGGCCGCGCCGGCGCAGGCCGACGAACCGGCGCCGCCGCCGCTGAACGGCCTCATCGACCCCGGGCTGCTGGAGTCGGTCCAGCAGTCGATCGTGGGCCTGGTCATCACCTGGGAGGAACCGCAGGACCCGTTCGCGCTCGCCCCGGCGCCCGCGCCCGCGGCTCCCGGGGACGACCTGCCGGTCATGACGATCTGCACCGGCTGGTTCGACTCCCCCACCACGATCGTGACGGCGGGCCACTGCGTCGACCCGGCGGAGGGCAGGCAGGCCCTCGACAACCGTGCGGGCCCCGCGGTCGACCCGACCACCGGCGCACCCCAGCCGAGCCAGGGCGCGCGTCCGGAGCCGAAGCGCACGGTCTGGGCCTTCCAGCCGCGTGAGCTGCAGGGCGCCGTCATCACGGCGCCGGTCATCGTCCGGGTCGACAGCTTCCGCAAGGCCGACGAGGGCGACACCGCCAAGCTCGAGATGTACGGCATGCCGCCGGCGAAGCCGCTGGCGATCGCGCCTGGGGAGCCGCAGCTCGGGGAGACCGTGACGTCGATCGGGTTCCCGGGGATCAACATCGACGAGACCGACGGCGTCGACATCCGCGGCCTGGCGAGCGGCGGCAAGACACCCGCCGAGGTGCTGCAGGACTCCCGGCTCCAGCCGGTGAACACCAGCGGCACGATCACGGCCCGCCAGTTCCGCCAGGGCGTCGCCGTCTACCAGATCAACGCCGACCTCGCGGAGGGCATCTCCGGCGGGCCCACCATCAACGCCCGCGGCGAGGTCCTCGGCATCAACAGCCAGATGACCGTGCCGTTCATCGGGCAGAACTTCAACGTCATCACCGACACCGGGATGCTGCGGGACTTCCTGGGGCAGGGCGCCGCGCAGCCGGGGGCGGCCCCGCAGGGCGAGCCCAGCCAGGTCGCGATCGAGAACACCGCGAGCGGCACCGGGCAGGCCGCACCCCTGACGGTCGTCATCGCCTTGATCGGTGGAGCGGTCGTCGGCGCGATCCTGATGTGGCTCTTCGCCCGCCCGAGGTCCGCGCCTGCGCGATCCGGTTCGGGGGAGTCCGAGGAGTAGTCCGAGGAGTAGCGCCCGCCCCGTCCCGCCGACGCAACCCGCGTGCGGGTGGTGGTCGTGAGCGGCATGCATCATGCCATTCGAGCTGCGCACCTTCCGCGCCGGTGACTACCAGGCGGGCGTCGATCTCGATGACAACGCCGCGATGCTCGAGCTGATGGACGAGCGCCCGTGATCTCCTGCGACGTCAACGACCTGATCCGTGCCCACAACGTCGACGACCCCCGGCACGGGGAGTATGCGACCTGGTTGCGGGGCGCCGTCAACGGCGATCGATCGTTCGGGCTGTCGTCGCTGGTCGCCGGCGCCTTCCTGCGGAAGGTGACGCATCCCGAGGTTCTCGTGAACCTGCTCAGATCGATCGACCGGAGAGCGGCGGCGCCACCACGACCTCGCGTTCGGGATCGTGACCGATCTGTGGCGTTCCCGCGACGATGATGCTCGCCCGCTCCCACGGGCGATCGGCGGCCAGGAACGGGAGCTCCTCCGCCTCCCACTGCCGCCAGCCTTCGAGTGCCCTCGCGTCGCCGCCGTCGCGAACGAGGCCGCGGCGCTCGGCCGTGGGCCAGTCCGACTGCACCCATACGGCAGTGTCGATCAGGTGGGAGAGCTCCCGTCTGGAGGCGCCGACGCCTTCGACGATCACGAGTGGTGCCCGTGCTGAGGCGTCGATGTGGCCGGTCCGACCGTGAGGAGCCCAGGCCGGCGGCTGGTAGTGGACGTCATGGCCATCGTGCAGCGGCTCGAGCACACCGGCGATCATGAGGTCGTCCCAGCCGAAGCGCGAGTGCTCCCACGCGATGTCATCGGTGTGCACGACCTGCGTCCCCGGCAGCGCGGCCCGGATCCGCCCGGCGAGCGTGGTCTTCCCGCTGGCCCCTCGCCCGTCCACCGCTGCGATCGGCGGCCGGGCCTTCGTCGTCCGGGGCGGCTCGAGCAGGAGGGCTGTGAGGGAGGCCAGCGGCTCGATGCGCCACGGCCCGGCCGGCGGCTCCTCGTCCCGCAAGGTCAGGCGCATGCAGGAGGTACTACCAGCGTCCGCGTTGGTTCGGGATCCGCATGGCCAGTGCACCTGCCCCGCCCATCACCACGGCGAGGGCCAGGAAGGCGACGGTGTTGGCCGCGGCCGGGTCGGCGGCCGCGGAGCTCGCCGCGGTGACCAGCGAGACCGCGACGATCGCGCCGGCCTGCCGGAACAGCACCCGCAGGCCCGAGACGGCCGCGGCCTGCTCCGGCACGAGGTGCATCCCGGCATTGGCCGAGGACGGGGAGGCGAAGCCCATCCCGAGGCCCATCACGGCGGCGCCGAGGGAGAGCCAGACCTCGGGGCCGCTGTGCACCGGTGGCAGTGCGATGAGCACCAGCGCCACGGTGATCGCGGCCATCCCGGCGAGCAGGAGCGGCCGGTGCCCGAGCCTGCGCAGCAGGCCGACCGCCACCGCCGACACCACGATCATGAAGACGGCGCGGACCGTCAGCAGGCCGCCGGAGGCGATGGGGGACATGCCGTAGCGGATCTGGGCGTAGTGCGGCAGCAGCGCCGAGAACCCGATCACGGCGGCGCCGAACAGGACGTTCATCACGTTCATGACGCCCAGCGAGTGCCCGGTCAGCAGGCGCGGCGGGATGATCGGGTCGGGGTGCCGGTGCAGGTGGCGCAGCAGGAACCGGCCCGCCACGAGCGCGACGGCGCCCGCGACGACCACCGAGGCCGGGCCGGTCCAGCCCTCGCCGAACGACCCGATCCGGGTGATCGCGATCATCCCGGACAGCAGGAGTGCGGTGAGCCAGCCGACGCCGACGAGGTCGACGCCGCCCATCGCCGCGCGCGGGGTCTCCCGGATCAGGGCGCGCCCGAGGCACACCAGCAGGATCCCGACCGGCACGTTGACGAAGAAGATCTCCCGCCACGACGCGAACGTGAGGATGAGCCCGCCGGCGAGGGGCCCCAGCACCGCGCCGATCGGGAAGGCCGTGCTGAACAGCGCGATGGCCCGGTCGCGGTCCGGGCCGAACTCGGCCGAGACGATGGCGGTGGCCACCGGGAGCAGGACACCGCCTGCGAGCCCCTGGAGGAACCGACCGATGATCAGCTCCACGGTGCCCGAGGACAGCCCGCACAGCACCGACATCAGCGTGAATGCGGCGACCGCCACCAGGTACACGCGGCGGGCGCCGAACCGGTCGCCCAGGGGGCCTGCGAAGGGCAGGATCAGGATCTGGCCGACCGAGTAGATCGTGATCGTCCAGCCCATCCACGCCAGGCTCGCTCCGAGGTCGGCCTGCATCGCCGAGAGCGCCGTGGCGACCGAGGTCTGGTCGATGGCGTGCATCAGCATGGCGAGCACGACGGTGGCGAACACCAGCCAGCGGACGAGGGGGCGGCGCGGCGCGGCATCGACTGTGACGGACACCGGGCCCCCTCCCCAACTTGCCTTTCGGCAAGCAATTTAACCACGGGTCGTGACCACATGGCATCGCCCGTCCTGGTTTCATGGGCGGATGCAGGGCACAGGGGCTGCCGCGGGTTTCGACACCGACGCCGCCATTCGGCTGCGACGCGTGATCAGCAAGCTGGCCCGGTCGATGAACGAGTCCGCGTCGAGCGAGGAGCTGACGCCCACGCAGGCGTCGGTGCTCGGCGTGGTCGTCGCGCGCGGCCCGATCCGGATCTCCGCGGTCGCCGAGCTGGAGGGCGTCAACCCCACGATGCTCTCGCGGGTGATGGGCGTGCTGGAGCAGAAGGGGCTGATCGAGCGCTCCTCGGCCACGTCGGACCAGCGCGGTGTGGTGGCCGAGGCCACCGTCGAGGGCCGCGAGAAGAGCAAACGGATCCTCGAACGCCGCACGGCGATCCTGTTCGCGGTGGTCGAGCAGCTCCCCCCGGAGACCGCGGCCGCGCTGCTGGCCGCCCTGCCGGCACTGGAGGAGCTCACCGCGGCGTTCGCGGAGCGCAGGCCCACCCTCGCGCAGGGCGGCTGACCGGCGCGTCAGCCGGTGAGCTCGACCCGGAAGATCTCGAACGTCGCCACCGGCTGCGGGCCGCCCATCTCCGCGAAGTGGGCGTTCAGGGCGTACACAGCGCCATCGCGCAGCGCCGCGGTGGTCGTGGTCGCCTCCGGCGTGGTGAGGCGGCGGCCGGTCACCCGGGCGGACGCCCAGCCGCTGTCGCTGCGCAGCTCCAGCACGGCGGGGTGGAACGGCGCCGGGGTGACGACGGCCCGGTCGGGGAGGAGCAGGAGGCCGTCGGCCGCCAGTGGTTCGGGCAGGCGCACCTCGGTCAGCCGCTCGGGCCGGTCGAGCGGGACGCGGAAGAGCGTGCGGGCGCTCGCCAGCGACACGAGCAGGTGGCCGGTCGGCAGGTACTCGATCCCGTTCAGGCCGATGCCCTCTCCGGACAGGCGTGGGTCCTCGACGAAGACGCTCGCTCGCCCGTCCGGCGTGACCCGGTAGATCACCGGCGTGAAGCTGTCGGTGACGTAGGCGTTCCCGGCGGGGTCGACCGCCACGTCGTTGGCGAGGTGCCGGGCATTCGGGCGCAGCGCGGCCAGGTCCACGAGGTGGCGCCGGTGCCCGGTGGCGAGGTCGTGGATCGCCAGCTTCGCCTCGCCTGCGACCTGCGGGTCCCCGACGGCGGCGAAGGCGGCGCCCGCCACCAGCAGCCGGCCGTGGGCGGCGTCGACGTGGAGACCGAGCGAGCTGGTGATCCCGTCCGCCGCGGCGAACTCCTGGAGGGAGCCGTCGTCGCGGACGGCCGTGACCGTTCCGCGGGCGACCGAGCTCACGAGGAACCTCGCCCCGTCCCACTCGACGCCCTCCGGGTAGAGGCCCGGATCGTGGACGAGCACCTCGTCCGGGAGTGCCGCAGTGGAGCGGGTCATCGCGGGTCTCCCGCCGTGTCCGAGCCCGCGAGCCACGCCGCCCCCTCGGCGTAGAGCCGCTCCACGGCCTCGCCGGTGAGCCCCGGCAGCCCGCCCTCGACCGTGAACCCGGCCTTCGTCTGCACGTAGCCGAGGTGGCGGTAGCCCTCCGGGAAGTGGCCGAGCAGCTGCGGGTCCAGGTGCAGCGTCGCGTCCGGGTCGACGACGTCGAGGCGGTCCTTCTCGTAGATCGGCTGGCGGCGCACGATGAGCCATCGGCCGCCGTCGCGGGCCAGGAAGTCGTAGAAGCGCCCCGTGCACACGACGTCGACCTCGACCCCGTCGACCTCGGCCCGCTGGCTGATGGTCATCTTGGTCTGGGCGATGGCGCGATCTCCGCGGACGTCCGCGGTGTGCCCGCCGAGGAAGTGCAGGATCCGCACGCCGTTCTCGAACCCGGTGCGGCTGGCCTCGACGAACTCCGCGGCCGGGCCCTGGAACCACGTCGCCGTCATCCAGCCGGCGCTCGGGTGCCAGACGGTGGCGAACCGCTCCCAGTCACCCGCGTCGCGCCACAGCGCCCAGTCCTCCACCAGCTTGCGGATCGCCTGCGCATCCTCGGAGGTCATGTTCCTTCCCTTCCTCCCAGTCGGGGGCCCCGCACGCCGCGAGGACCTTCGCGTTGTGGCGCAGGGTCGACAGCGGGTCCCGTTCGGTGCTGAGGTCCTCCAGCGACACCCAACCCGCGTAGCCGATCTCGCGCAGGTGTCCGAGCACGCCCGCGACGTCGACCGCGCCGTCGTCGAGCGGGCTCCAGCGGGGCCCGTCGACCGGGGAGACCGCGGCGTTCTTGAGGTGGACGTGGTGCAGGTACGGCCCGAGCAGCTCGGTGGCGATCCGCCGGTCCTCGTAGCCCTCGACCACCAGGTTCCCCACGTCGTAGATCACGCCGACGCGCGCGGGGTCGAAGTGCGCCACCGCGCGGTGGGCGAGCGACGCGCTGGGGAAGATCGTGCCCTGGTGGAGCTCGACGGCGATGCGCACGCCCCGCCGGGCGGCGCGCGCCTGCGCCTCGTCGAGGAAGCCGAGGGCCTGCGCGAACAGCGGGTGGTAGCCCGGCCCGCCCGGTCGCGGGCGGGGGCCCTGCAGCCGGACCTGCGGTGCCCCGGCGGCCTCGGCGACGTCCAGCACTCGGTCGAGCGTCGCGCGGTCGCCGGTCTGCACGTAGGGCGTGAGCCCGACGACGGCGAGCCCGGCGTCCGCGCACAGGCGGGCGGCGCGGGCGCCCGCGGCCGGGTCGAGCGCGAGCGTGCAGCGGTTGCCGCGCAGGAACGTCCCGGCGGTGCTGCCGGCCGCGTGCGGGGCCTCGCCGACCTTCCACTCCAGTCCCCGGTAGCCGGCGGCCGCGGCGTACCCGACGGCCTCCTCGGGGGTCAGGGTCGGGAGGGCGACCGTCGCGTACGAGTAGCGGATCACCACTGCTCCCAGTGCAGGACCTCGGCGACGGGCACGCGGGAGCCGGGCCGGAAATCCGTGCCGACGGTGTGCGCGACGGGCGTGAGCGCCACCTGCATCACGCGCTCGTGGTCGATGCCGAGCAGCTCCGCGGCCTCGCGCTCGAAGTGCAGGTGGGAGGTGGTCCAGCAGGTGCCGAGGCCGTGCAGGCGGGCGGCGAGCATGAAGCTCCACGTCGCCGGGAGGATCGAGCCCCACGTCCCCGCCTGCTCGACGACGGCCGCGCCCTCGGTCCGGCCGGTGACGCACGGGACGACGAGCGCCGGCATGCGGTGCAGGGTGCGGTACAGGTGGTCGACACCGTCGAAGACCTTCTCCATCGTGCCCGGCTTCGCGTACGCGCGGCGGGCGTCCTCCTCGGGCATCGGGGTCCCGCCGGCCCGCGTGCCGCGCCGCCAGATGTCCGCGAGCGCGGCCTTGCGGTCGGGCACGGTCACCACGACGAAGCTCCAGCGCTGCCGGTTGCGCCCGGTCGGGGCCTGCACGGCGATCTCGACGCAGGCCTCGATGAGCGCGGGGTCGACGGGCCGGTCGAGGTCGAGGCGCCTGCGTACGGCGCGGGTCGTGGTGACGAGCTCGTGCGCGCTGAGGTCGAGCATCATCGGGCCACCGCGTCGCGCTCGGGGTCGGCGACGGCGGCGAACAGCAGCCCGGCGAGGGCGAGCAGCCCGCCGCACATCAGGAACGCGGTCGTGTAACCGGCGGTGGGGGAGGAGGTCGAGTCGAGGATCAGGCCGGTGATCAGCGGGCTCACGATGCCGGCGCAGCTGCCCGCCGCGATCAGCACGGCGAGCGCCCCGGCCCGCTTCGCGGCGGGCGCGATCTCGGCGATCATCGGCAGCGTCACCGTGTTGACCGTGACGGAGAACCCGTAGCCGAGCACCAGCACCGCGATGGCGACCACGGTCGAGGACACCCACGGCAGCACGCAGAGCAGCGCGCCGGAGGCGGCCAGCACGAGCCCGCCGGCGATGCCGCGGACCGTGCGGGAGCCGGTGCCCCTGCGCAGCATCCGGTCGCCGAGCGACCCGCACCCGAGGAGCGCGACGATCCCCATCGCGCTCGGGAGCGCGTACAGCAGCCCGGACGCGGTGGCGGTGAAGCCGAGGCCGTTCTCGAAGTACGACGGCAGCCAGGTGAACACGACGGCGGCCAGCGCGCCCTGCGCGAAGTAGGCGAACGCGGCGACGAGGAACGTGCGGCTGCGCAGCAAGCGGGTCCAGCGCGCCGGCGCCTCCGCCCCGACGGGGGTGGACTCGGTGGCGAACGGCCCCATCCGGCCCACGGCGCACCAGATCACGGTCCACACCAGCGCGAGAACGCCGACGGTCAGGAACCCGCTGCGCCAGCCGAAGGCGACGACGACCACCGTCAGCGCCGGCAGCAGCGCGACCTTCGCCACCGCGGAACCGCTCGTGATCAGCGACGCCGGGAGGCCCCGCCGCTCGTTGGGGAACCAGGAGTAGGCCACCGTGTGCAGCAGCGGGACGACCGGTCCCTCGGCGGCGCCGACGACGAGCCTGCTCACCACGAGCGCCACCGCGGCGGTGGCGAGGACGGCGGGCGCCTGGCCGATGGCCCACAGCACGCCGGAGGCCAGCAGGAGCAGGCGGGGCGATACGCGGTTGGCGAGCAGCCCGAGACCGAGGCAGGCGATGAGCTGCAGGACGTACGACGCGCTCCCGAGCGCGCCGAACGCGGTGGACGACAGGCCGAGGTCCTCCCGCACCGGGTTGGCCACGATGCCGAGCAGTGCCTTGTCGAGGAAGACCACCACGACCGCGCCGACGACGGCGGCCGTGACCGTCCACGCCCGCGCGCTGCTGTGGACCGGTGGTGCGAGGGGGCGATCAGCGTTGACCGTCATCGGGTTCTCCTTCGAGGTGGGCGAGCCACCGGCCGGCCTCGTCGCCGACCAGCTGCGGGCGTTCCTGGTGGATCCAGTGGCCGACGCCGGGCACGTCGACCACGCGGGACGCGGGGTGGCGCAGGTGCGACCGTTCGAGCGCCGCGCGCGCCGGGTCGCGGTGGAACGCGAGCACCGGTTGGGTCCGGCGGGCGAGCAGTTCGTCCGCGGCGGGGCGGAACCGGATCGAGCTCGGCGCGAAGAGGTTCGCGCGCATGCTGCGGGCCACGACGAACGGCGGCACCCGCGCGAGCGTCCGCTGGTGCCATTCGCGCAGGTGCGGTGCGGCCGTCCGGGCGTCGGGGCCTGCGGCGACGAGCCGGGCGACGTCGCGGACGACCGCCTCCGGGTCGTCCTGCTCGGCGATCGGGTGCAGCCGTTCCCGCTCCTGCGGGTCGCCGCCGTAGTCGGGGTCTATGAGGACGAGGGCGTGCACGAGGTCCGGCCGTTCGACGGCCAGCCGGGACGCCAGCGACGCGCCCATCGAGTGCGCGACGACCACGGCGGGCCCCATGCCGAGCGCGGTGATCACGGCGGCGAGGTCGGCCGCGAGCTCCGCTGCGTCGTACCGGGAGTCCGGGGCGCTGCTGGAGCCGTGACCCCGCAGGTCGGCGGCTACCACGCGGCGGCTCCGGCGCAGGTCGGGGAGCAGGTGGATCCAGGTGTCGGAGCTGTCGAGCCAGCCGTGCACGAGCAGCGCGGGCCGGCCGGGACCGCCCGGCTCGTCGGTGTGGTGGAGCTGCACGCCGGGCAGCTGGAGAACGGGCACCGTCGCCTCCGTCAGGGCCTCGGCGCGAGCTGCGCGCCGCCGGCCACGTGCAGGACCTCGCCGGTGATGAACCGGGCCCGGTCGGACGCGAGGAACGCCACCGCGTGGGCGACGTCCTCGGGCGTGGCCAGGCGCGGGATCGCGGCCATCGCCCGGTGCCGCTCGGCGATCGCGGCGAACTCGGCGTCGCTGCGGCCGCCGCGCGTGAACGGGGTGACCACCATGCTCGGCGCGACCGCGTTCACGGTGATCCCGCGGGGGCCGAGCTCGACCGCGAGGGCCCGGGTCAGCCCCACCAGGCCCGCCTTCGACGCCGCGTACGCTGCGGGCCCACCGGAGAGCCAGGTCCGGGAGCCGATGTTGACGATCGCGCCGCCGCCCACGGTCAGCAGGTCCGCGCTCGCGTGGCACAGCAGCGCGGGCGCCCACAGGTTCACGGCGACGACCAGGTCCCAGTCGGCGCGCATCTCGGCGAAGCCGCCCCGTGCGTTGCGGCCCGCCGCGTTCACGAGCTGGTCGAGGCGGCCGAACCGGGAGCCGAGCTCGTCGACCAGCCGCTCGACGTCGTCCTCGTCGGTGACGTCCGCCTCGTGGCCGACGGCGGGCCGGCCGGTCCCGGTCCGGATCCGCTCGGCCTGCCGCGCGGCCTCGTCGCCGTCGACGTCGACCAGCACGACGACGGCGCCGTCGGCGGAGAGCCGCAGGGCGCTCGCGGCCCCGAGCGCTCCGGCGCCGCCCGTGACCACGGCGACGCGCTCGTTAGAACAACCAGGCATAGAGCGAGTACAGGATCTGTGGTCCGTCCTGTCCAGGTCCTGCTCGCTACCGCTACTTCTGCTTCGGAGGCATAAGGTGGCCGGGTGGAACTGCGGCACCTGCGCTACTTCCTCGCCGTCGCGGAGTTCGGTTCGCTCAACCGGGCGGCGGCCCACCTCCTGGTGGCCCAACCGTCGCTGAGCCGCCAGATCCGGGCGCTCGAGCACGAGCTCGGGCGGCCGTTGCTGGAACGCAGCGCGCGCGGCGTCGCGCTGACCGCGGCCGGCACGGCGCTCGCGGGCCACGCCCGCCAGCTGCTGGCCCTCGAGGCGGCCACGGCCGACGTCGTCGCGGGCACCGACCGGGTGCGGGAGACCGTGTCGGTCGGGGTGCCGCCCGGCATCCCGCCGGACTGGCTGGTGGAGACCGTGCGCACCATCGGGGCGGACGTGCCCGACTGCACGCTGGCGCTCGTGGAGGCGAACACGTCAGAACAGCTGCGGTCGCTGCAGAAGGGCGAGCTCGACGTCGGGATCGTCCACCAGGCGCCGCCCTCGGGGCACATCGGGAAGCTGCTCTGGACCGAGCCCTTCGGCATCGCGCTGCGCCCCGGCCACCGGCTCGCCGACGCGGCGCAGCACCGGCTGGCCGACCTGGACGGCCTGCGCGTCCTGATCCACTCGCGGGGACAGGTGCCCGGCCAGCAGGACGGTCTCCTCGCGGCCGCCGCGACCGCGGGCGTGCACCCGACCTGGCTCTTCGCCCGGTTCGTCGAACACGCGCTCGCCGCGGCCGAGGCCCACCGGGCCGACGCGGTGGTCGTCGGGGCGCGCACCGCGTGCAGGCAGCTGTCCGGCTGGCGCTGGACGCCGCTGCGCGACCTGCCGCTCTCGCTCACCACCTGGGTGGTCCGCCGCGGTGAGACCCGGCGGGTGGTCCGGGCCGTCGCGGACGCGCTGGGCGAACGGCCCGAGCCGACCGATTCCCCTTCGCCGCCGGACGGGTCTACCTGTCATGACCACGAGTGACTTCGCCGCCCGCACCGAGCCGTTCCGCCGCGAGATCCTCGCGCACTGCTACCGGATGCTCGGATCGCTGCAGGACGCCGAGGACGTCGTCCAGGAGACCTACCTGCGGGCGTGGCGGGGCTACGGCGGGTTCGAGCAGCGCTCCTCGGTGCGTACCTGGCTCCACCGGATCGCGACGAACGCGAGCCTCACCGCACTGGAACGCCGCGGCCGCCGCGTGCTGCCCTCCGGCCTCGCAGGCCCGTCCGAGGACCCGTACGCACCGCCGGTTCCCGCCGGGCCGGAGGTCAGCTGGGTGCAGCCGATCCCGGACGCGCTGGTCACGGCCGATCCCGACGACCCGGCGGCTGCGGTGGTGGCGCGGGAGGACCTGCGGCTCGCGCTCGTCGCGAGCTTGCAGCTCCTGCCCGCCCGGCAGCGGGCGGTGCTGCTGTTGCGCGACGTTCTGGCGTTCCCGGCCGCCGAGGTCGCCGCCGTGCTCGACATGAGCGTCCCGGCCGTCAAGAGCGCGCTGCAGCGCGCCCGGGCCCGGGTGGAGGAGGCGGCGCCGAGCGCCGATGCGCTCGTCGAGCCGGACGAGCCGCGGGCCCGCGCCCTGCTCGACCGCTACATCGCCGCCTTCGAGAACGCCGACGCCGCGGCCTTCGAGGAGGTGCTGCGCGAGGACGCCGCGCTGGAGATGGTCGGCTCGCGCACCTGGTTCTCCGGGCTGAACACCTGCCTGCCGTACATCACGAGCCCGCCGGTGCTCGGGGCACCGGGGGACTGGCGGATGGTGCCGGCCCGCGCCAACGGGCAGCCGGCCGCGGTGGCGTACCGCCGCGGCCCCTCCGGCGTCCACGAGCCGTTCGGGGTGGCGGTGCTGACCGTCGCGGAGGACGGGATCGGCCGCATCGTCGTGTTCGCCGACCCCGGCCTCGTCACGGCCTTCGGCTATCCGGCAGAGAGCGGGGGCCAGAAGTAGAGCCGCTCCGGGTGGATCCGCACGATCACGCGCTCGGCCCCGGGCTCGGGAGGTGGCGTCGCCCCGCCCAGGTAGCGCCCGTACATCTCGTGGAGCAGGGTCTTGTCCGGGTCGTCGGTGATGTCGACGTGGCCGCGGATCTCCACGTACCGGCCGGAGTGCGCGAGCACCAGCAGGCTCACGCGCGGGTCGCGTTCCATGTTGCGGGTCTTCAGCCGCCCGCGGATCGTGCTGAACACGACGGTCCCGCCCGTCGGCTTCACGAAGATCACGGACGACTGTGGCCGGCCGTCGCGGTTCGCCGTGGAGAGGATCGCGGTGTGCGGCCCGTCGAGGAGCTCGCGGGCCGCATCGAGTTCGGATGTCATGCAGGGGCAGACCCGGCAGGTTCGGAAGAGGAACCGGCCCCGAGGCCACTTCACAGACCCAGCCCGGGCTTCACACGAGGCCGGCCTTGTCTGCCTTGTGCGAAGGGCCTGCTCCGTGCGTGACGTCGGGTCAGGACCGGTCGAACTCGCCCGACCGCACGGCCGTGAGGAACTCCGTCCAGCTCGGGGCGGGGTAGCGGTGTGGGGGCAGCGCGCGGTCCTTCGTGTCCCGCACCGCGACGGCATCGGGCAGGAACGCCACCTCGACGCAGGAGTCACCGTTGCCGCCGCTGAAGCTGCTCGTGAACCAGCGGAGCTCGTCGTCGTCCACGGCCTTCTCCTTCGGACGGTCTCACCCCCCGGCTGACCGGCGGATCAGCGCCAGCGATTCGGCCGGGTCTAGCGAATCGGACAGCACATGCTCGAACGCCAGCTTAGCCCGCACGACCTCCTCAGCCTTGTCGAGCATCAATGCTCCGACCGTGTGCTCGATGTAGGCCATGTCGGGCTCTTCGAGCTCACCGAAGCTGAGGATGCTGAATCCGGAGGCCAGTGCCGCGTGAGCGCCGACGGCGGCCGGCAGCACGTGCAGGGTGACGCTGTCCAGCTCTGCGAGCATGGCCAGATGGTCGAGCTGCTCACGCAGCCCGTCCGGCCCGCCGACCGGACGGTGCAGTACGGGTTCGTCGACCACCGCTACCAGCTCCAGCGGGTTCTCGGCCGACGACAACCGCTGCTGGCGGTACATCCGGGCCGCGACCTCGTTGTCCAGCTGCTCGTCGGTCCGCC
This sequence comes from Pseudonocardia adelaidensis, assembly GCF_039543345.1. Taxonomy (NCBI): domain Bacteria; kingdom Bacillati; phylum Actinomycetota; class Actinomycetes; order Pseudonocardiales; family Pseudonocardiaceae; genus Pseudonocardia; species Pseudonocardia adelaidensis. Next base: position 142,788 of record NZ_BAABJO010000005.1, read on the forward strand.
GCACCGGCACCGCGCGCATCAACGCCCGGGCGTACCCGGCGGTCTGCAGCAGCCCGGGCACGTAGCCGAGGGTGAAGACCTGGACCCGGCTCGCCTCCGTCTCGAACGCGATGTAGCTGTTGTTGCCCAGCCCGTACGCCCGCCACCACCCCGGCTGCTGAGCCTCGCGGGCCAGATCCAGCAGCTCGTTCCACCGTGCGCCGCCCGCGTCGTAGACGTCGAGCATGCTCTTCACCCAGTGCACGTCGATGACGACCTGGGCGTTCTCGATCCGGGACAGCTTGCTCACCGAGAAGTCCAGCTTCGGTGCCGCCTGCTCCAGGGTGAGGCCCGACTGCTCGCGCAGCAGTTTCAGCTGGCGGGCCAGCACCCGCCGCCGGATCATCGAACCCTCGTGCCGCGTCACGTGACCCCCCGCTCCGTCCTGGTCACGGATCGTGGCACAGGGGATCTCAGGAGCGGGATTCCCGCATCCGCTGTTCCCGCGCCTTCAGGGCCAGGACGGCCGCGGTCGACACGAGGGTGCCGGTGGCGATCGCGAGGAGGTAGCCGAACGGGTTGCCGACCAGCGGGACCACGAAGATCCCGCCGTGCGGGGTGGCGGCGGCGACGCCGAGGGCGGCCGTCAGACCGCCCGTCACCGCCGAGCCGGCGAGGAGCGACGGGAGCACCCGCAGCGGGTCGGCTGCGGCGAACGGGATCGCCCCCTCGGTCACGTAGACGGCGCCGAGCAGCCAGGCGGCGCGCCCGGTCTCCCGCTCGGCGGGGGTGAACCAGTGGCGGCGCAGCGTGGTGGCGAGCGCCATCGCGAGCGGCGGCGTCATGCCGGCGGCCATGACGGCGGCCATCGCCGTCAGCGCCGCCGGCGTGCCCGTGGCCAGGCCGGCGACGGCGAACGTGTAGGCCGTCTTGTTGATGGGCCCGCCCAGGTCGGCGGCCACCATCAGCCCGAGCGTCGCGCCGGCGAGCACGAGGCTGCCGGTGGACAGGTCGGCGAGGCCGCTCGTCAGGGCGGAGGTCAGGGCGGCCAGCGGCGTGCCGACGACGAGCCACATCACGGCGCCGGTGACCAGGGTGCCCGCCAGCGGCAGGACCAGCACGGGACGCAGGCCCGCGACGGCGCTGGGTGGGTGCCAGCGCGCGAGCCGGTCGACGACGACACCGGCGAGCACCCCGGCGACGAGCCCGCCGAGGAAGCCGGCCCCGGTCTGCGCGGCGACGGTGCCGCCGACGAACCCGGGCACGAGCGCGGGCCGATCGGCGATGGCGTGGGCGACGTACCCGCCGACCACGGGCACGAGCAGGCCGAAGGTGAGCGTGCCGAGCTGGTGCAGCAGCGCCGCCCAGCTCTGCCCGGCGAGCCAGTCGAAGCCGTCGGTCACCGGGGGCGCGGTGCCGATCGCCGGGCCGCCGAGCGCGTAGCCGAGCGCCAGCAGCACGCCGCCGGTGACCACGAACGGGATCGCGTAGCTCACGCCCTGCATGAGCTTGCCGTGGATCGCGGCGAACGTCGGGACGGAGGTGGGGTGGGTCAGGGTGGCAGCTTCCATGTCGAAGCCTCCTTGTCATCAGGTCGCGAGGGCTTCCAGGCCCGGGTACGGGCGCCGGTCGGCGGCGGGTCCGGAGAGCTGCGTGTGGAGCACGCCGAGCTGGGAGGTGTGCCGCGCGACGGCGGCGCGGAGGGCGGTGCTGACGGCGTGGAGCACGCGTTCGCCGCCGCCGAGCGCGGGCACGGCCAGCCCTGCGGCCACCGCGGCCAGCGCGGCGACCGTCGCGAAGGCGACGGGCAGCCCGACCGCCTCGGCGACGATGCCCAGCAGCGGCGGGCCGCCGAGCAGCCCGGTGTAGCCGACCGTCGAGGCGAGCGCGACGCCGCCGGCGCCAGCGTGGGCGCCCGCGCGCGCGATGGCGATCGGGAAGACGTTGGCCAGGCCCAGCCCGATCAGCACGAAGCCCGCGAGCACGATCGGAACGGCCGGGACGGTGGCCACCACCAGCGCTCCGGTGGTCGCGAGCAGCGCCCCACCGGTCACGACGCGGGTGGGGCCGGCGGCGTGGACGAGGCCGTTCCCGGCCAGCCGGCCGCAGGCCATGGCGAGGGAGAAGCCGGAGTAGCCCGCGGCCGCGAGCACCGGCGTCGCGCCGATCTCCTGCAGGTGCAGCGCACCCCAGTCGGTGACCGCGCCCTCCCCGAACGCCGTGCAGCCTGCGATGACGCCCAGCACCACGACGATGCCGCGGGCGGTGCCGCGCGGCGCCGGGTCGGCGCCGTCCGGGGAGTGCTCGCCGTCGGCGGCGAGCAGGGCGGGCGCCACGGCCGCCGTCACGAGCGCGCCGAGCGCGGCGACGACGAGCAGGTGCACGGCGGGCGAGGCGACAGCGGCGACGGCTCCACCCGCGGTGGCCCCGCCGAGCCCGCCGGCGCTGAACCCGGCGTGCAGGGACGGCAGCACGGGACGGTGCAGCGCGGCCTCGACCTGCACGCCGATGGCGTTGGCGGCCACGTTCAGCGTTCCGGTGGCGGCGCCGAACCCGAGCAGCGCGGCCGCGAGCGCGGGGACCGAGCCGGTGAGGCCGGGGAGGGCGATCGCGGCGCAGGTGGCGATCGCGGCCGCCACCCCGGTGAGCCCGGGGCCGAGCCGGGCGCACAGCACGCCCGTCAGTTGCATGCTGGCGAGCGCGCCGAGCGAGACGCACAGCAGGGCGAGGCCGAGCGTGGTCGGCCCCGCGCCGACGCCCGCCGCGACGTCGGGGATGCGCGAGGCCCATGACCCGAACACGGCGCCGTCCACGGTGAACAGCAGGGTCGCGGCGATGCGGTGCCGGCGCACGGGTGTGGTGGTCGACCTGCGGCGACGGGCCGCTCGCAGGCGTGCGGGATCCAGGGGGAAGGGCATATGGGTTCCGGTTCCACGTGATCGTCGACTTCTGCGGGCATACGGCGCGGCGACGGCGGGCACCTGTCTCCAGCATCCCGGCAAGGCCGCCCGGAATCGATCCAGATCGTGGTGAGACCCCTCACGGCCCCGAACGCGTTCCGGAACTGTCGTGCCCCCGGTGGAAGCTGGGGCCATGGTCACGGTCGACTCCGTGCGGCGGCTGGCGCTGTCGCTGCCCCGCACCACCGAGCACCTCATCCACGACCGGGTGAAGTTCCGCGTCGGCCAGATCGTCTACGTCGCGTTCTCCCGGGACGAGACGGTCATGGGTTTCGCCTATCCGAAGGAGGAACGCGACGCGCTCATCGCGTCCGACCCCGCCAAGTTCCACCTGCCCGGGCTCTCCGACCAGCGGTTCCACTGGGTGCACGCCTGGACGGCCGCGCTCGACGAGGACGAGATGCGCGAGCTGGTGGTCGACGCCTGGCGGATGGTGGTGCCGAAGAGCGTGGCCGCCGCTCACCTGTCGCCGTAGCGCAACGCGCGCGGGCGGCCCGGTGTTCCGGCGCGCCGCCATGCGGCCGCGCGCAGGAGGCGCAGGCCGTTGAGCGCCACCACGACCGTGGAGCCCTCGTGCCCGGCCACGCCCAGTGGCAGGGGGAGGGTGCCGAGGAGGTCCCACGTCACGAGGCCGGCGATCACCGTGGCCGCGATCCCGATGTTGGCCAGGACCACCCGGCGCGCGCGGCGGGAGAGGCCGAGCAGGTTCGGCAAGGTGATGAGGTCGTCGCGGACGATCACGGCGTCCGCCGTCTCCACCGCCAGCGCGATCCCGCGCCCGCCCAGCGCCACGCCGACGTCGGCGGTGGCGAGCGCGGGGGCGTCGTTCACCCCGTCGCCGACGAGCAGCGTGCGGTGCCCGGAGGCCTGCAGTTCGCGCACGGCGGCGGCCTTGGCGTCGGGGAGGAGCCCGGCGCGCACGTCGGTGATCCCCACGGCGTCGGCCACCCGCTGCGCTGCGGCCGCGTGGTCGCCGGTGAGCAGCACGGGCGCGTTCCCGGTCAGCTCCGCGAGCCGTGCCACCGTGTCGGCGGCGTCCGGCCGGAGCCGGTCGACGAGCGCGAGGAACCCGGCCGGGCGGCCGTCGGCGGTCACGGTGACGACCGTGGCGCCGCCGGCCTGCAGCCGGCTGATCGCCGGGTCCGCGTCCGGCATGGTCGGCGAGCCGACGACCACGGCCGTCGCGCCGACGGTGGCGCGGACGCCCCGGCCGGGCAGGGAGCCGAAGTCGCCGGCGTCGGCGACGGCCAGCCCGCGTTCCCGCGCGGCCCGCACCACCGCGGCGGCGAGGGGGTGCTCGCTGGGGCGCTCGGCGGCCGCGGCCAGCGCGAGCACGGTGTCCTCGTCGAACCCGTCGAACGCGGTGACGGACTCGACGTGCGGCCGGCCCTCGGTGAGCGTGCCCGTCTTGTCGAACGCGACGACGGTGGTGCGGCCCAACGCCTCCATCGCCACAGCGGACTTCACGAGGACGCCCCGCCGGCCGCCGTTCGCGATCGCGGCGAGCAGCGGCGGCATCGTCGCGAGGACGACCGCGCACGGGGAGGCGACGATCATGAACGTCATCGCGCGCAGGAGCGTCGGCTCGAACGCCGCGCCGAACGCGAGCGGGATCGCGACCAGCGCCAGCGCGGCGACCACCACGGCCCCGGAGTAGCGCTGCTCGATGCGTTCGACGAAGAGCTGGGTACGCGCCTTGGTGGCCGACGCCTCCCGCACCATCGCCGCGATGCGGGCCACCACCGACTCCGTCGCGACGCGCTCGACCCGGACCCGCAGCGCGCCGGTGCCGTTCAGGCTGCCGGCGAAGACCTCGTCGCCCGGGCGTTTCGGGACGGGCAGGCCCTCGCCCGTGATCGAGGCCTGGTCCACCTCGCTGGTCCCGGAGATCACCACGCCGTCCGCTCCGACGCGCTCGCCGGGCCGGACGAGCACCACGTCGCCGACGTCGAGGTCCGCGACCGGGATGTTCTCCTCGGTCCCGTCGGCGTGGAGCAGAGCGGCGCGCTCGGGAGCGAGGTCGAGCAGCGCCCGCACCGACTCCTCGGTCCGCCGGGTGACCACGGCCTCCACCGCCGCGGAGGTGGCGAAGATGACGATGAGCAGGGCTCCGTCGAAGACCTGGCCGATCGCGGCCGCGATCGCCGCCACCACCATCAGCAGGTCGACGTCGAGCGCCCGCCCGCGCAGCGCGCGGAGCCCGGCCAGCGCGGGTTCCCAGCCCCCGGCCACGTAGCAGGCGAGGTACAGCGCCCACCAGACCGGTGAGGGTGCCCCTGTGAGCTGGGCGGCCCCACCGGCCGTGAAGAGCGCCAGCGCCACCGCGGCCCACCGCACCTCGGGCAGTGCGCCGATCGCCGCCCGGCGGTGGACGGCGGGCAGGGCGGGACGTTCGAGGGTGACCACGGCGTGGAACAATAGCTGCGCATATGCGAAGGTTCAAAGGCAGTCAGGTAGTTGTGGCCTCCGCTACCCTCGGGACGTGCACGACACCCTGCCCGACTTCGACATGCCCGGCGAGGACGAGGCACGGGCCGCCGCCGAGCGCTTCCGGCTGCTCGCCGACCCCACCCGGGTGAAGATCCTCTGGGCGCTCTCGCAGGGTGAGACGTCGGTGGCCTGCCTCGCCGAGCTCGTGGGCGCCTCGCCCACGGCGGTCAGCCAGCACCTGTCGAAGCTGCGACTCGCCGGCCTCGTCCGCGGCCGGAGGGACGGCACGTTCGTGCACTACACGGCGGTCGACGCCGACGTCTCCGCCCTGCTGGCCGCGGCACTCGGAGCCCGGCCGGCCGCCCGCTGAGCCGAGGCCGGTGTGCGGCCACCGTGGCCACGCCGCCCGGGCCGTTGCACACCAATCGTGGTGCTCGCGCAGCAACTGCAGTTCGTGTGTGGGCGCTTCTGTTGGTGTGTCAGTGCCTGGCCTCGTCGCGCCGAGCCGTCACGCACCAACCGTGGTGTTCGCGCACCAGCTGCAGCTCATGTGTGGGCGCAACGGTTCGGGTGCGACCGCCCCGGCCCACCTCTGGCGCCCCGCCGCCCGTGGAGCGCGCGGGGGGCGTCGGGGGCGATGCCCCCGGGTACCCCGCTCTCGACGAGCACCGGTGCCGTGTTGCTGGGGGTCGCGTTGCTGGGGAAGCGGTTCATGCGCAGGCGTGCCCGCCCCCGCCGGGTGCGGGCGGGCGAGCGGCTCGGTGGCCTGCTCGCCTGCGACGTGATGATGCCCCGGCCGTTCCTGGCTCCGGGGTGGTGGACGGTGCAGGCCCTGGTGGAGCAGCTGCTCGGGCCCGACGGGCCCCGGCACCGGATGTTCCCGGTGGTCGACCTCGAGGGGCGGCTGGTGGGGCGCCTGCATCTCGCCGAGATCGCCGCGATCGACCCACGCGCCCGCCGGACGACCACCGTCGCCGCCGTGGCGCGCCCCGTGCCGGCCGAGCAGGTGGTCGAGCACGACGTGCCGCTCGAGCGCATCGTGCGGCGCCCGCACTGCCCCGGGCGGGACATCGTCGTCGAGCAGGACGGTCGCGTGGTCGGGCTCATCGCGGTGGCGGATCTCCAGCGCGCGGCCGAGCTGGAGGCGCTGCAGTCCGACGCTGCGGACCACCGGGTGCCGTGGAACGGGTCGTTCGGCTGGCAATGACGGATCACACGGTCGCGCCGGTCGCTCTGGCGTAGAGTTATTGTCAATGCTAACGAGCGATGCGGAGAGTTCCCGCTACAAGTGGGTGGCGCTCTCCAACACGACCATCGGCGTGCTGATCGTCACGATCAACATGTCGATCCTGTTGATCGCGCTGCCCGACATCTTCCGGGGTATCGGCATCGACCCGCTCGCGCCGGGCGACATCGGCTACCTGCTCTGGCTGATCATGGGTTACCTCGTGGTGACGGCGGTGCTCGTGGTCAGCTTCGGGCGTCTCGGGGACATCTTCGGCCGCACCCGGATGTACAACCTCGGCTTCGCGGTGTTCACCGTGTTCTCGGTGCTGCTCGCGTGCGTGTGGATGCAGGGTGACGCCGCGGCGCTCTGGTTGATCGTCATGCGGGTCCTGCAGGGCGTCGGCGGGGCGCTGCTCCTCGCCAACTCCACCGCGATCCTCACCGATGCGTTCCCGGCCCACCAGCGTGGGCTCGCGCTCGGCATCAACCAGGTCGCCGGCATCGCGGGGTCGTTCATCGGGCTCATCGTGGGCGGGGTGCTGGCCCCGCTGAACTGGCGACTGGTCTTCCTGGTGTCCGTGCCCGTCGGGGTGTTCGGGACGATCTGGGCGTACCTCAAGCTGCGGGAGAGCGGCGCCCGTCTGCCGGCCCGGCTGGACTGGTGGGGCAACATCACGTTCGCCGTCGGGCTCGTCGCGGTGCTCGTCGGCATCACGTACGGCATCCAGCCCTACGGGGACCGGGCGATGGGCTGGGGCAACCCGATGGTGCTCGCCTGCATCATCGGCGGGATCGCCGTGCTCGCCGTGTTCGCGTGGATCGAGACCCGCGTACCGGAGCCGATGTTCCACCTGTCGCTGTTCCGGCTGCGGGCGTTCACCGCGGGCAACATCGCCAGCCTGCTCGCCGCGCTGGGGCGGGGCGGGCTGCAGTTCATCCTGATCATCTGGCTGCAGGGGATCTGGCTGCCCGAACACGGGTACGACTTCGAGCAGACGCCGCTGTGGGCCGGCATCTACATGGTGCCGTTGACCATCGGCTTCCTGGTCGCGGGCCCGATCTCGGGGATGCTCTCCGACCGGTTCGGCGCCCGCCCGTTCTCCACCGGCGGGATGGTGCTCGCCGCCGCCAGCTTCGCCCTGATGGACCTGCTGCCGGTCGACTTCGACTACCGGGCGTTCGCCGCCCTGCTCGCGCTGAACGGCCTCGCGATGGGCCTGTTCAGCTCGCCCAACCGGGCCGCGATCATGAACAGCCTGCCGCCCGGCCAGCGCGGCGTAGGCGCCGGCATGACCTCGACGTTCCAGAACTCGGCGACGGTGCTGTCCATCGGCGTCTTCTTCTCGATGCTCATCCTGGGGCTCGCCAGCACCCTACCCGGCACCCTCTACCAGGGCCTCGTCGACAACGGCGTGCCCGCCGACGCCGCCACGCGCGTCGCGAACCTGCCGCCGGTCGGGTCGCTGTTCGCGGCACTCCTCGGCGACAACCCGATCCAGAACATGCTCGGCCCCGACGTCCTCGCGACGCTCACCCCGCAGCAGGTGCAGTTCCTCACCGGGCGCACGTTCTTCCCGGAGCTGATCTCCGGTCCGTTCGCCTCCGGCCTCACCCTGGCGCTCGGCTTCGCCGCGGGCGCGTGCCTCGTCGCCGCGCTCGCCTCGGCCATGCGCGGGCGGACCTACCACCACAGGGAGCCCGGCCAGCCCGAGCCGCTGCCGGCCCGCGCGCAGGCCTGACCCCCGGCCCGGGCCGTGGGGACCGGCCGCCCGTCCGTGCTCTCGTGCGGTGGAAGGGGCGTTGTCGACCGGACCGCGATCTGCTCACGATTCGAGGATCGCCGAGCCTTCGTGGAGGTGGCCCGTGCCCGAGTCCGGCAGGGACGATGACGTCCTGGCCAATGCTGGCCGGTTGTTGGAGATGGTCAACAGCAGTTGGATGCCGCAGGCGTTGCGCACGGCGGCGGAGCTGGGCATCGCCGATCTGCTCGCCCACGGTCCCCGGTCCGCGCCGGACCTGGCCGAGGCCACGAGCACGCACGCGCCGTCGTTGCACCGGCTGTTGCGTGCGCTCGTCGCGATCGACGTCGTCAGCGAGCGCGACGACGGGACGTTCGAGCTCACGGCGTCGGGCCGGCTCCTGCAGACCGACGTCGAGGGCACGGTCCGGTCGTGGACGATCTACCAGGGCCGGGACGTCTGGGACGAGTGGGGCCTCATGCTCGAGGCCGTCCGGACGGGCAGGAGCGGGCGGGAGATCGCCACCGGCAAGCGGGGCGACTGGAAGCCCGGCTTCGAGCCGCTGCGCGACGACCCGGAGCGGGCCGCGATCTTCAACCGGGCGATGGCCGAGCTCACCCGCCTCAACGCACGCTCGCTCGTCGCCGGCTACGACTTCGGCGGGTACGCGCGCATCGCCGACATCGGAGGCGGTTACGGCGAGCTGATCGCCGCGATCCTGGCCGCCCACCCCGGCTCGCGCGGCATCCTCTTCGACCTCCCGCACGCGATCGAGAGCGCGCGACCGCACCTGGAGAAGAACGGTGTCCTCGACCGCTGCGAGGTGGTGAGCGGGAGCTTTTTCGACGAGGTCCCGGGCGGCGCCGACCTGTACGTCATGAAGAGCGTGATCCACGACTGGGACGACGTGCGCGCCGCGGAGATCCTCGGCAACGTCCGCAGGGCGATGGGCGCGACGTCGAGGCTGGTGCTGATCGAGCGGCTGATGCCCGAACGCATGAAGCCGGGCAAGGAGTTCCACGCCCTCGCCCGCGCGGACATGAACATGCTGGTGGCCCACGCGGCCCCGGAGCGCACCGCGGCCGACTGGCGGCGGCTCCTCGAGTCGGCGGGCTTCTCGGTCGCTGCCGTGTCGCCCGTCACCGCGACGTCCAGCGCGATCGAGGCCGTGCCGGCGGGGTGAACGCACAGCAGAACGCCCTCCGAGCCGGATTCCGCGGCTCGGAGGGCGTTCGGTGGGTGGCTCTCAGTCGAGGTAGTCGCGCAGCACCTGCGACCGCGACGGGTGGCGCAGCTTCGACATCGTCTTGGACTCGATCTGCCGGATCCGCTCGCGGGTGACCCCGTAGACCTGGCCGATCTCGTCGAGGGTGCGCGGCTGGCCGTCGGTGAGGCCGAACCGCAGCCGGACGACGCCTGCCTCGCGCTCGGACAGCGTGGCGAGCACCGACTGCAGCTGGTCCTGCAGCAGCGTGAAGCTCACCGCGTCGACCGCGACGACGGCCTCGGAGTCCTCGATGAAGTCGCCGAGCTGGGAGTCGCCCTCGTCGCCGATGGTCTGGTCCAGCGAGATGGGCTCCCGGGCGTACTGCTGGATCTCCAGCACCTTCTCCGGGGTGATGTCCATCTCCTTGGCCAGCTCCTCCGGCGTGGGCTCGCGGCCCAGGTCCTGGAGCAGCTCGCGCTGGATGCGGCCGAGCTTGTTGATGACCTCGACCATGTGCACCGGGATGCGGATGGTGCGGGCCTGGTCGGCCATGGCGCGGGTGATGGCCTGGCGGATCCACCACGTGGCGTAGGTGGAGAACTTGTAGCCCTTGGTGTAGTCGAACTTCTCGACCGCGCGGATGAGGCCGAGGTTGCCCTCCTGGATCAGGTCCAGGAACGCCATCCCGCGGCCGGTGTAGCGCTTGGCCAGCGAGACCACGAGGCGGAGGTTGGCCTCGAGCAGGTGGTTCTTGGCGCGCTCGCCGTCGCGGACGATCCACCGCAGGTCGCGGCGCATCTGCGGCGACACCTTCTCGCCCGCGTCGATCGAGCGGCGCATGCGCTCCGCGGCGTAGAGGCCGGCCTCGATCCGTTTGGCGAGCTCGACCTCCTCCTCCGCGTTGAGCAGCGCGACCTTGCCGATCTGCTTGAGGTAGGCGCGGACGGAGTCGGCCGACGCGGTGAGCTCGGCGTCCTTGCGGGCCTGCCGCAGCGCCTCGGACTCCTCCTCGTCCCAGACGAAGTCGGCCGACTGCTTCTGCTGGGAGCTGCGGGTGGTGGGGGCACGACGGTTGGCGCCGGTGTTGGCCGGCTCCTCGTCCTCGTCGTCCTCGTCCTCGTCGTCGTCCACGACCTCGACGACGTCGTCCGCGAGCTCGGCATCGAGCTCGACGTCGACATCCTCCAGCTCAACGGCCTCGGGGGCGCCGTCGAGCTCCACCTCGCCGTCGAGGTCGGTGGGCTCGCCCTCGGCGGTGGGGTCGGCCTTCTTGGTGGACTTGCCCGCCGTCTTGGGGGCCCCACCCTTCGCGGCGCCCGAGCGCGACCGGGTGGTGCCGGTCTTCGCGGTTGCGCCCGATCGCTTGCCGGATCGGCGAGCGGGTGCGGGACCTGCCGCCTGGTCGACGGTCGGGTCGATACGGGTTGCGGAGTCTGCGGCTGCCACTAGGCCCTCTCGCTGCGTGCGCTCTATGGTGCGCCGGGAGACGTCGAGCTCCGGCTGCTGGACGAGAATGTTGTGCTGGCACCTCGACGGGCGGCGCTCGGTGTCTGGTGTTGAGGGCCATCCCGCGTCGGGGTACTGCGCCATTGTAACTGCGTGTGCTCCAGCGGGCCGAAGCTGAGCCCGGTCGGCCTCGTCTGCGCACCCGTGCGGCGCGGTGTGGTCGGATGGAGACCGTGAACGAGGCCCGTCCCACCGCTCCGACCACTCCCGCTCAGCCGGCCGCGCGCGCCGACGACGAGCCCGCCGACCTGCGCCGCATCGCCGAGGGTCTCGTCACGCAGGCCGCCGGGCACCTCGAGGGGCTGCCCCGCCCGTGGGACGAGCGCGGCGGGAGCGCCGCGGGTGTCGCCACGAAGAGCACCCCGACCGACGTCGTCACCGCCTCCGACCACGCGCTGGAGGCCTTCATCCGCTCGCGGCTCGGTGAGCTGCGGCCCGACGACGCCGTCGTGGGGGAGGAGCACGGGAGCACGGCGGGGGAGTCGCGCACCGTCTGGCTCGTCGACCCGATCGACGGCACGGTCAACTTCCTGTACGGCATGCCCTGGTACGCCATCTCGGTGGCCGCCGTCCGGGACGGCGTGTCGCTGGCCGGAGCGGTGATCGAGCCGGCCACCGGACGGCTGTGGAGCGCCGCCACGGGTGCCGGCGCCACCTGCGACGGACGCCCGCTGCGCGTGTCGGGTGCCACCGACCTGTCGCTGTCGCTGCTCGGCACGGGCTTCTCCTACCGCCCGGAGCGCCGGGTGCGGCAGGCGCGCATGATCGGCGGCATGCTGCCGCACGTGCGGGACGTGCGGCGGGCCGGAGCGGCCTCGCTCGACCTGTGCGCCGTCGCCGCCGGCTGGGCGGACGCCTACCTCGAGCACGGCTGCAACTGGTGGGACTGGGCGGCCGCCGCGCTCATCGCCGAGGAGGCGGGCGCGCTCGTGCGCACGCCGGGACCGACGGGCAGCGTGCCCCCCGACGACGGCCTCGGCGCCGACGCCCTGTTCGCCGCCACCCCCGCCATCGCCGACGAGCTCGCCGCCCTGGCCCGCGAGCACGGGGCCGCGGACGTCTGACGGCCCCTCGCACAGCAACACTGGCGCTCCCGCACCGACTGCAGTTGGGGTGGGAGCCCCGAGGTCGGTGTGCGACGCCATGGGCGCCGGTTCGGGGTCAGCAGCTGGCGCTGCGCGCCTCCTCGACGAGCTCCGGGGGCAGGGTGGGCGGGGCGGGGGCGGCAGCGGCGGCGTCCGGGTCGGCGTTCGCCGCGCCGTCGGTGCCGCCACCCGGCTCGGTGAGCTGGTCGAGCGCGTCGCGCGCGGCGCGGCCCGGGTTGAAGTCGCCGAATCCCGTGCCCACCGAGATGTCCACCCCGGCGTCCGGGCGGCCGTCGCGCACGAGCTCGACGCAGGGCATCACGAGCGTGAGGGTGCTCGCCGCCGTCTCCCCGGCCGCGCCGAAGCGCAGTTGGCCGTAGCACTCCATGTCCTCGTTCGGGAAGAGCGGGTCGTTGCCGGTGCCCTTGACGGCGAAACCGAGGTCGCCCAGCTGCGCCGCCACCAGGCTGGCCTGCCCGCGCTGCCCGCCCGCGTTGAGCACGTGCACCTCCACGGTGGCCGGCGGGGCGGACGGCACGTCGTCGAGGGCGCCGCTTTCCAGGACCTCGCCCGCAGGAGGGTTGGGCACCGGGCAGGAGGACGCGCTGGCCGCGCCGCCCGCGTTGACGAAGACGATGCTCCACGTGGCGATCGCCGCCACGGCCAGCACGCTGACCACGACGAGCACCGGCCCTTGCCGGCGGCGCTGGTACGGGCGGGTTCGGGTAGCGGTCATCGGTCCAGTCCCTCCGCGAGCACGTGCTGGCCCAGCGCGACGAGCGGGGCGAGGCTGCCGTCGAGCCCGGCGGCCATGGATGCCGGCACCATCCCCGCCTGCACCCGGGCGAGGATGCCGGCGAGCACCACGCCCAGCTTGAACGCGCCGAAGGCGACATACCACGGCAGCGGGGCGAGGTCGATGCCGGACCCGGCGGCGTACGCGTCCGCGACCTCGGCGCGGCGCAGGAAGCCGGGCAGCCGGGTGGGGCTCGGCAGGTGCTGGGCGGCCCGCCACACCGGGTGCTCGTCGGCCTGGTGCCAGTAGACGAGCAGCAGCCCCAGGTCGGCGAGCGGGTCGCCGAGCGTGGAGAGCTCCCAGTCGAGCACGGCGCGGATGCGCCCCGGGTCGGCGGCGTCGAACAGGCAGTTGTCGATGCGGTAGTCGCCGTGCACGATCGTGTGCCGCTGGGTGGCGGGCACGGCGGCGGTGAGCCGCTCGGCGAGCCGGGACAGCTCGGCGGCGGTGGCCGCGTCCGCAGGCACGCCGTCGCGGGCCTGCTCCCACTGCGCCACCCAGCGCCGCACCTGCCGCGTGAGGTAGCCGTCCGGGCGGCCGAAGTCGCCGAGCCCGACGGCGTGCGGGTCGACGCCGTGCAGCGCCACGAGCACGTCGACGAGCGCCGTGCTCGCCCGGCGCCGCTCGTCCTCCGTGTTCGCCCATCCGGGTGGTAGTTCGCCCAGCGGTACGACGCCCTCGACGAGCTCCATCACGTAGCACGGCGCGTCCACCGGCGGCCCGTCCGCCGAGGCGGCCAGCACGCGCGGCACCGGGACGGCGGTGCCGGCCAGTGCGCTGATCACCCGCCGCTCGCGGCCCATGTCGTGCGCCGTGGCCGCAACCCGGCCCACCGGCGGCCGGCGCAGCACGACGGCGCCTGCCGGGCTGTCCACCCGGTACGTCAGGTTCGACCGGCCCGCGCCGAGCGGCTCGAGCGTGCAGTCCCGCCAGCGATCGTCGCCGAGCTCCGCCGCGAGCCACGCGCCGACGTCGTCCGGGTCGGCCCCCGGCGCCGGCGCGGGGTGCGGGCGATGCCCGCGCTCGGGAGAGACAGCCACCCGCGAACCCTAACCGCGCATGTGGACGCCACCTCCGGGCGACACGGGCAGGGGTGTGGCCGGCCGCGCACTGGGTTACCCTTCGGCGCCCCGAGGGGGAGCTCCACTATCGCGGGCGCGATAGCGCATCACGGCTGCGAGTGGGGCTGGGTTGAGACATGCGTCACAGAATCGCCGGGCACAAACCCCGGCCCCTGGGCGTTGTCCAGCCGCACGACGACGACAGTGTGTAAGAGGGTGGGAACGATGGCGACCGACTACGACGCGCCGCGGCGCAACGAGACCGACGACATGGCTGAGGACTCGCTCGACGAGCTGAAGGCCCGTCGCAACGAGGCCCAGTCGTCGGTCGTGGACGTCGACGAGTCGGACACGGCGGAGAGCTTCGAGCTGCCGGGCGCCGACCTGTCCGGCGAGGAGCTCACGGTCAAGGTGCTGCCCAAGCAGGCCGACGAGTTCACCTGCGCGAGCTGCTTCCTCGTCCACCACCGCAGCCGGCTCGCGTCCAGCAGCGGTGGACAGTACATCTGCCGCGACTGCGCGGCCTGAGGCTCCACAAAGGGGGGAATCGAACTGCCCCGAACCGCACCCCGGTTCGGGGCTGTGTCGTGTTCGGGGTCGTGCTTCGGGGTCGTGCTCGGGCTCGTCCCCCGTCCGGCGTCAGCGGCCGAGCGCGGCGATCAGGGCGTCCGGGTCGCGGGTGCTGACGATCCAGTACGGCGTGTCGTCGTCCGGGTCGGTGACCTCGATCCGGACGACGGGCCCGACCCACGCCCGGTGCACGAGGTGGGCCGCCGGGTCGAGCTCCGGGCCCAGCGCCACCTGCTTGTCCTTCCGCTGCACCACGTCGACGCGGCCGACGTGGCGCAGCGCGAGGCGGGCCTCGCCCGCCCGGAGCTCGCCGTCGGCGACCCGCACCCGGAGGTGGCCGAGCCACACCAGCGCCCCGAGGCAGAGCGGCACCGCGATCGCGTAGCCGATCCACGAGCGGATGCCCGGGTAGCCCATGTGCACCTCGGCGCCGAGCAACACCGCCAGTCCGAGCGCCGGCAGGTACCACCACAGCGGCACCGACAACCGCTCGTCGAACCGAGGGGTGCCGGACGTCGCAGGCGGGGTGGCCGACGGGTGCTCGTTCACGGCACCCGAGGGTAGCCTCGCCCGTCGTGCCCGGCCCCGTCGATGCTCCCCACCGCGAGCCGCTCACCGCACCGCTCGTCCCGGCGCCAGAAGATCCGGCCCCCACCGTCGAGGTGCTCATCACGCGGCTCGACCCCGGGCTGCCCGCGCCGTCCTACGCGCGGGCCGGCGACGCGGGCGCCGACCTCCACTGCACCGCCGACGTCGTGCTGGCCCCCGGGGAGCGCGCGATGGTCGGCACCGGGGTGGCGATCGCCCTTCCCCGCGGGTACGCGGGCTTCGTGCACCCCCGGTCCGGGCTCGCCGCCCGCGCCGGGCTGTCCATCGTCAACGCCCCCGGCACCGTCGACGCCGGGTACCGCGGCGAGATCCTCGTCTGTCTCATCAACCTCGACCCGCGCGAGGAGCTGCGGCTGCGCCGCGGCGACCGGATCGCCCAGCTGGTGGTCCAGAAGGTGGAGCACGCCCGGTTCGTCGAGGTGGGGGAGCTGCCCGCCTCCGAGCGGGGCGCGGGTGGCCACGGCTCCACCGGCGGGCACGAGCGGCTGCACACCGGGGACGGGCCGTAGTGGCGCGACGGGGCAGGGGTGCGTCCGGCGTGCGGCCGGACCCGGACGACGGTTTCGAGGTCGATGGGGGCGGGCTGGCCCTCGACACGGAGAGCCCGCTCCCACCCACCGGCCCGCACGACGGCGACGAGCTCGACCCCGAGCTCACCGACGCGGCCGGTCTGGTCGACTTCGGGTCGCTCCGCGTGCCGGTGCCACCGGACGGCACCGTCACCGTCGAGCCCACCGCGGGCGGCCGCATGCAGGCCGTGCACATCGCGCTGCCGGAGGGCCGGCTGTCGGTGAGCGCGCTCGCCGCGCCGAAGTCGTCCAAGCTGTGGCCCGAGCTGGCAGGCGAGATCGACGCCTCGCTGCGCGAGGGCGGGGCGCGGGTGCGCTCGTTCCCCGGCGAGTGGGGCCGGGAGCTGCACGCGACGTCCGGCGGCGCCACGTCCGTGTTCGTCGGGGTGGACGGGGCGCGCTGGATGGTCTACGGCGTCGCCACCGGACCCTCCGGGCAGGCCGCACCCCTCGATGCCGAGCTGCGCCGCTTGCTGCGGGGCACCGTCGTGGTGCGCGGCAAGCAGCCCTACCCGGTGCGCACGATCCTGCCGCTCACCATGCCCGATCACCTCGCGGCCGAGGCCGAGGCCGCGGCCGCCGCCGCGGTCACGGCGACGAAGAAGAGGTCGTCCGCCAAGGCCGGCGCGGGGAGGTCGGCGCCGGGCAGGGCGGCACCCGGGAAGACGGCACCCGGGAAGACGGCGCCGCCGAACTCGGACACGGCCACCGCGGCCGCCAAGAAGGCCGCCGCCCGGCGGGCGGCCGCCCGCAAGGCCGCAGCGGCCGCCGCGGTGAAGGCGGCGGCGGAGGCGCTCGCCGAGCAGGCGGCGGAGGACCGGGCCGCCGCCGCGGAACGCCCGGACGCCGGGACCGCCGCCCGCGGCGCCCGCACCGGTGCGTACCCGGCTGCCGGGACGGTCCCCACGGGCCCCGGTCCGGACGCGCCGCTGCACGAGCAGGCGCCGTCCGCGCGCCGGGCGGCCGCCGCGGCGTGGCGCGCCCGGCCTGCGGCGCCCCCGCCCGCGGAGGCGCTTCCCGTCGCCCGTCCGGTCGCCGACCCTCCCGCCACCGAGGCGCTGCCCCTCGCACCCGCGGCGCGCCCGGACCTGCCCCCGACCGAGGCGCTGCCCCACGTCGAGCCGGGCTCCGGGGGCAGGCGCCGGCTGGGTGAGCCCGTTGCAGCCCCGCCGCCCCCCGGAGGCCGGCGGCACCTGCCGGAACCCGCGGTCGAGGAGCCCCGCCCCGGCGGGCGGCGCCGGCTGCGCGAGCCCGCGGCCGACCTGCCCCCACCCGCCCGCGGGTACCCCGCTGATCCGCCGCTCCCGGAGGGCGGCAGGCGACGGCTGCGCGAGCCCGACGGGGTGATCGCTGCCACGGCACCGTGGGCCGTCGACGCGCCCGATGGGCGGCGCAGGTCGGCCGAGCCGGTCGCCGACACCGGGGTGTCCGCGTCCGGCCGCCGGCGCCTGCGGGAGCCGGGGGAGCGGGGCGCCCCACGACCCGCCGAACCGTTCGCCCCGCCCGGTCCGGCCGGTGCGGACCGTCGAGCGCCCGCGGCCGGCGCGGGCGTGTCCGCCACGGGCAGGCGCCGGCTGCGCGAGTCGTGGGAGCCGAGTGAGCCGGGCGTCGACGCGGGGGTCTCCGCGACCGGCCGCCGGCGCCTGCGGGAGTCCTGGGACGACGCCGGGCCGCGCCGGGAGACGGCTCCCGGTGGCCCGAGCGGTTCGGGCGGCAGGCGCGGGCCCGACGTCGCACCGCCCGTGCTCCCCGGTGGGGCCGCGGCGGACACCGGCGTGTCGGCGTCCGGACGGCGGCGGCTGCGGGAGCCGTGGGACGAGGCCCCGCCGCGCGACGCGCGGGCCGGGTCGATCCGGCCGGCCGACACCGAGGAGCCGGGCAGGCGTCGGTTGCGGGAGCCGTGGGAGGACTCCGGACCGGGTGTGTCGGCGACGGGTCGGCGGCGCCTGCGGGAGTCGTGGGACGGGGACGACGCCGGGGCCGGTCCGTGGGAGACGGGCCCCGGCGGGCCGCACCGGTCGAGCGGACCGCCCGGGCCCCTGGACGGCGGCATCTCCGGGGCCGGCAGGCGCCGCCTGCGCGAGTCGTGGGACGAGGCCGGCGCGGATCCCGGCCCGGGCGTCGCCGCGTCCGGACGGCGGCGCCTGCGGGAGCCGTGGGAAGGAGCCGAGCAGGGCGGCGCGGGGCCGGTCCGGCGGCGGCTGCACGACCCCTGGGACGATGCCGGCCCCGAGCCGGTGGAACCGGTCGGGCAGCGCCGGCATGACGCGGGTGCGGACCTGCTCTCCGGCACTGGTGGCCGGCGCCGCCTGCGCGAACCGGAGCCGGCGCCGGTCCGGGACGGGACGCAGACGGAGCCGTGGCTGCACGGCCCCGGGGGTCCGCCGGAGCGCGGCGCCCGCCGCACCCCGAACTCCGAGTACATGATCGAGACCGGGGAACAGGACGCCGGCTGGGTCGCCGCGCTCGACGGCCACGGCGACCGGCGCGACGGCGGCCGGCACTCGGGGGCGGGAAACGGGTCCCCCACGGTCCGGCTGGAGTCGCTGCTGAGCGAGCTGGATCCCAACCGGCCGAGGCGCCGCCACCGCCGCTGAGCTCACCGCGCGCCGACTGCTGCCTGTTGCCAGGCAGGCAGGACGGCCCGGCCGAGCACGGCGGGGTCGGCACCGACCGCGCCGAGCGTCGTCGTGCGGATCGCCGCGCGGGGCAGCGCCCGAGCCCAGGTGCGGGCCGTGGCCAGCGGGTGCACCGGGTCGTCGACGAGCGCGACGATCCCCACCGGCACCGTGAGCGAGCCGAGCAGGGCCCGGTCCGGTGCGGCCTGGGCCGCGGCGGCGTCGAGGGCGTCGCCGGGACCGGGGCCGTACCCGGCCCACGCGCGGGCGAGCTCGTCGGCCACCCACCGGGGACCTGCCGCCCGGGCCGCCGCCACCGCCGCCGCGAGCCCGCCCACCCGCACCTGCGCGGCCGTGGCCCTGGCCGCGGCGGCTGCGGGGGCGCCGTCGGGTGCGCCGGTCCAGGCGGGCATGGCGACCAGCACCCCGGCGAGCCCGGCGGGTGCCCGCTCGGCCGCCCACGCCGTGGCGACGTGCGCACCGAGGGAGACCCCGCCGACGAGGAACGGCCCGGGGCCCCCGGCCGCCGCGTCCAGCGCGGCCCGGTACCCGGCGACGACGTCCCCGCCGGGACGCGGCGCCACGGCCTCCAGCGTGATTCCCCACACGTCCAGGGCGGGCTGGAACGCGGAGCGGACGAACCGGGCATCCGACCCGGATCCGGGCAACATGACGGCCCGGACGGCGCGACCGGTCGACCGCTCGTCGTGGCCTGGGGAAAAGGGGCCCGGTGAGGTCAGCGGAGTGGGTTTCCTGGGGGTTACATTGAGAACATATCCGGGCCTCGCATGGAGGCGCCGAGCGAGCTGGGGGACAGATGACCAGCACCGATGGCGGTGCGTTCCGCCGCATGCTTCGCCGGCTCACCAGTGACGCCGACGAGCTGGACGCCGACGACCTCGAGGCGGGTGCGCAGAAGTCCGGCGCGCAGCGCGCGTCCGACTGCGCATGCGGCCAGGAGGTCACGATGCTCGGCAGGTTGCGCAGCGTCGAGTTCCGGCCGCAGGACGCCGAGGCGTCGCTGGAGGCCGAGCTGTTCGACGGCACCGACGGCGTCACGCTGATCTGGCTGGGCAGGCGCCGCATCCCCGGCATCGAGCCGGGCCGCACGATGCGCGTGCGCGGGCGGCTCGCGCTCCGGGACGGGCGCAAGGTGCTCTACAACCCGTTCTACGAGATCTGCCCCGCCAACACCGTCTGACCCGCACCCGCTGTCCGGCCGGTACCCTCGGCGAGGCCGGTCCGCCGGCCCGCTCGACAGCACCTGGATCAGCCGAGACATGCACCGGGCCTCCGGTCCGGCGCGCGCGAGGAGCACCGTGACCCACGGCCCGACCCCAGGCCACCCTTCCGAGTCCCGGACCGATGGTCGGGCGGCCGACAAGCCGCGGGACGAGCGCGCGGCGGCGAGCCTCCTGGAGCAGATGGGCGGCGTGCAGGGCCTCGTCGCCTCCACCATCCCGGTCGCGGTGTTCGTCCTGGCGAACGTCGTATTCGGGTTGCAAGCGGCCCTGATCTCCGCGCTCGTGGCGGGGGTCGCGATCGCGGTGTGGCGGGTTGCCCGCAAGCAGGCGCTGCAGCCGGCCGTGTCCGGCCTGTTGGGCGTGGGGGTCGCGGCCTTCATCGCCTACCGCACGGGCGAGGCTCGCGGCTTCTACCTGCCCGGCCTGCTCTTCAGCGCGGCGTGCGGCCTGGCCTTCCTGGTGTCGATGCTGGTCCGGTGGCCGCTCGCCGGAGTCGTCTGGCACGCGGTGAACGGTCACGGCCAGTCGTGGCGCGCCGACCGCAGCCTGCTGCGCGCCTACACGTTCGCCACGGCCCTCTGGACCCTCGTGTTCGCCTCCCGTGTCGTGGTGCAGGGCTGGCTCTACAAGGCCGACGAGGAGACGTGGCTCGGCATCGCGCGGCTCGCCATGGGCTACCCGCTCGTCGGGCTGGCGCTGCTCGGCACGATCTGGGCCGTCCGCCGGGCGGGGCGCGACCCGGCGCCCGCCTGACGGGCCCCGGTGGCGCCGCGCGCCTACCGTGCACGGCCGGAAGGCTGTCCACCGGACGGCGTAGATACGACCGGTGTTCGATCTTGAACTGAGACCCCTCACGTCGATGTCGAGGCTGTGGACAAGACAGCGGCGTGCCATGACGAGGTTGGTGGCAGGCCGCGACCGGTCGGGCACGGCGCGCCCACGGCCGGTCCGATCACGCCCCGAGCCGGTCGGGACCGCGAGAAGAACGACCTCGACCTCGGGCCTAGACGCCCAGCGCGGCGCGGATGTCCTCCTCCACGGCGGAGGTGGCGACGAACAGCAGCTCGTCGCCGGGTTCGAGGGCGTCGTCGGCCTGGGGCACGATCACCCGGCCACCGCGCAGGATCACCACGAGCGCCGAGTCGACCGGTAGCTCGAGCGACCGCACCGGCCGCCCGGCGAGCGGGGTGTGCTCCGGCAGCGTGACCTCCACGAGGTTGGCCTGGCCCTGCCGCAGCGTGAGCAGCCGCACCAGGTCGCCGACGGCCACCGCCTCCTCCACCAGGGCGGCGAGCAGCCGGGGGGTGGACACGGCGACGTCGACACCCCAGTTGTCGCTGAACAGCCACTCGTTGCGCGGGTCGTTCACCCGCGCCACGACGCGGCGCACCGCGAACTCCGTCTTGGCGAGCAGCGACACGACGAGGTTGACCTTGTCGTCCCCGGTGGCGGCGATGACGACGTCGCAGCTCTCCAGCCCGGCCTCCTCGAGGGAGGCCAGCTCGCAGGCGTCGGCGTGCACCCACTCCGCGCGTTCGACCGACTCGGGGTCGATGTTGGCGAGCTCACGCTCGATGAGCATCACCTGGTGCTTGTTCTCCACCAGCTCCAGCGCGATGGAGCGGCCGACTGCGCCTGCTCCCGCGATCGCGATGCGCATCTGTCTCAGCCTTCCTGGGGCGGTGCGCCGGCCGCCGCCGTGACGTCGCTGACCGTGCCGGACACCGCAGCGACGTAGATCGTGTCCTCGGCCTGCACCGCGGTCTCGGGACCGGGGAGCACCCCGGTTCCGAACCGCACGATGAACGCCACGCGACAGCCCGCGGCGGCCTCCAGCTCGTGGACCGGGTGGCCGACCCACTCCTCGTGCACCGGCAGCGGCAGGATCGCGACGGTGCCGGTGGGCTCGCGCCACGCCGAGGCGACGCCGTCGGGGAGCAGCATCCGCATCAGCCGGTCGGTGCTCCACGGGACGGTGGCGACGGTCGGGATCCCGAGCCGCTCGTAGACCGCGGCGCGCTTCGCGTCGTAGATCCGGGCGACGACGCGCTCGACGCCGAACGTCTCGCGGGCCACCCGGGCGGAGATGATGTTGGAGTTGTCGCCGCTGGAGACCGCGGCGAACGCCTGGGCCCGCTCGACGCCCGCCTCCACCAGAACATCGCGGTGGTAGCCCTCGCCGACCACCTGCTTGCCCCGGAACTCGGGGGAGAGCCTGCGGAACGCCTGCCGGTTGCGGTCGATCACCGCGACCTCGTGGCCGAGGCGGTCCAGCCCTGCGCACAGGGCCGCTCCGACCCGTCCACAGCCCATGATCACGACGTACAACGCACTGCCCTCCCCGGTCGCGGGAACGCTATCGCGTGGCGGGCCACCACACCGTGATTACCCACCCCGCCGGCTCCGCAGGCTCCGCCGGCTCACCGGCCCCCTGTATAGGCTTCCCCCGTGCCCAAGCTCGGCATCGCGCTGAAGCGCGTACTGGTCGGGCGGCCGCAGCGCAGCGACCGTCTCTCCCACACACTGCTCCCCAAGCGGGTCGCGCTGCCCGTCTTCGCCTCCGACGCGATGTCCTCGGTCGCCTACGCGCCGGAGGAGATCTTCCTGACGCTGTCGGTCGCGGGGCTCTCGGCGTACGCGTTCTCACCGTGGGTGGGCCTCGCGGTCGTGGTGGTCCTGCTCACCGTCGTCACGAGCTACCGGCAGAACGTGCACGCGTACCCGTCGGGTGGCGGCGACTACGAGGTGGCCACGGTCAACCTCGGGCGCCGGGCCGGGCTCACCGTCGCCAGCGCGCTGCTGGTCGACTACACGCTCACGGTGGCCGTCTCGATCTCCTCGGCGGCGGCGAACATCGGGGCGCTGCTGCCGATCGTCGCCGAGAACCGGGTGGCGTTCGCCGTCGTCGCGATCCTGGTGCTCACCGCGATGAACCTGCGCGGGGTGCGCGAGTCCGGCGTCGCATTCGCGATCCCGACCTACGCCTTCATCGTCGGCATCGGGTCGATGATCATCTGGGGGTTCACGCGCATCCTCGTGTTCGGGGACGTCGTGCTGGCCCCCAGCGCCGACGTCCAGCTGATCGCGGAGGGCGACGCGCTCACCGGTCTCGCGCTCGCGATGCTCGTGCTGCGCTCGTTCACGCAGGGGTGTGCGGCACTGACCGGGGTGGAGGCGATCAGCAACGGGGTGCCGGCGTTCCGCAAGCCGAAGTCCCGCAACGCCGCCACCACCCTGCTGCTGCTGGGCACCGTCTCGGTGCTGATGTTCTCCGGCCTCATCGCCCTGGCGCAGCTCACCGGCGCGAAGATCGCCGAGCACCCGGCGGAGCAGATCGTCAACGCCCCGCCGGGCTACGTGCAGGAGACGCTGGTCGCCCAGCTGGCCGAGGCGGTGTTCGACGACTTCACCGCCGGCTTCTTCTTCGTGGTGGTGGTCACGGCGCTCATCCTCGTGCTGGCCGCCAACACCGCCTACAACGGTTTCCCCGTGCTCGGGTCGATCCTCTCCCAGGACCGCTACCTGCCCCGGCAGCTGCACACCCGCGGCGATCGGCTCGCGTTCTCCAACGGCATCATCGTGCTCGCGGCCGTGGCGATCGTGCTGGTGATCGGGTTCCAGGCCGAGGTCACCCGCCTGATCGCGCTCTACACGGTCGGCGTGTTCACCTCGTTCACGCTCAGCCAGGCCGGGATGCTGCGCCACTGGAACCGGCTGCTCGCCACCGAGACCGACGCCGCCGCCCGGCGGCGGATGAAGCGCTCGAGGGTGATCAACGGGTTCGGCGCGGGGATGACCGGCGTCGTGCTGGTGGTCGTGCTCATCACGAAGTTCACCCGGGGCGCCTGGATCGCCATCGCCGCGATGGTCGTGTTCTACGTGATGATGGAGGCGATCCGGCGGCACTACGACCGCGTGGCCGTCGAGCTGGTGGTGGGGGAGACCGACGCCGTGCTGCCCTCGCGCAACCACGCGATCGTGCTGGTCTCCACGCTGCACAAGCCCACGCTGCGCGCGCTCGCCTACGCCAGGGCGACCCGCCCGGACCGCCTGGAGGCGGTCACGGTCAACGTGGACGACGCCGACACCAAGCGCCTCATGCGCGAATGGGACCAGCGCAAGCTGCCGGTGCCGCTCAAGGTCGTGGAGTCGCCGTACCGGGAGATCACCAAGCCGGTGCTCGACTACGTCAAGCGGATCCGCAGCGACAACCCGCGCGACGTGGTCACCGTGTTCATCCCGGAGTACGTCGTGGGCCACTGGTGGGAGCAGATCCTGCACAACCAGAGCGCGTTGCGGCTGAAGGGCAGGCTGCTGTTCCAGCCGGGGGTGATGGTCACGAGCGTGCCGTGGCAGCTGCGTTCGTCCGAGCGGATGGTCGCGCGGCGGCCCGAGACCCCGCCCGGCGCGTCGCGGCGCGGGTACGAGCCGGTGGCCCGCGACGACGGCTCCGCGGCACAGCCCAAGGCGGGCGTGGGGCAGCGGCGGCGATGAGGCAACGCGTCTCGGAGCCCGCACTCGACTGGACCGACCGGGTCCTGGAGCTCGACGTCGGCCCGGTCGCGCACGGCGGGCACTGCGTCGCCCGTCACGAGGGGCGCGTGGTGTTCGTCCGGCACGCCCTGCCCGGGGAGCGGGTGCTCGCCGTGGTCGTCGAGGATGGCGGCGGCGGGTTCTGCCGGGCCGACGCCGTGGCCGTGCGCGAGGCGGCGCCGGGCCGGGTGCCCGCGCCGTGCGTGTGGGCGCGGGCGGGCGGCTGCGGCGGTTGCGACTTCCAGCACGCCGACCCGGCCGTGGCGCGCGAGCTCAAAGCCGCGGTGCTCGCCGAGCAGCTGCGCAGGCTCGCCGGGATCGAGCGGGCGGTGGAGGTCGAGGAGCTCCCACGCGGCGCGCTCGGTTGGCGGCACCGGGTGCGGCTGGCCGTCGACGAACACGGACGGCCCGGTCTGCGCGCCCACCGCAGCCACGACGTCCTGCCGATCGCGGACTGCCCGATCACCCCGGCCGGCACGCTCCCGCCGGTGCTCGAGCGCCGTTTCCCGCCGGGGGACGAGGTCGAGGTCGTCGTGGACGCGGACGGCGTCGTGCACGTCGGGAGCGGCCCGGCTGTGCAGCGCGCCGCGGGGCGCGAGTGGCTGCTCTCGCCGGGCGTCTTCTGGCAGGTCCACCCGGCGCTGCCGGACGCGCTCGCGTCGGTGGTCGCGGAGTGGGCGGCCGCACCGGCCTCCGGCACCGCCTGGGACCTCTACGGCGGCGTGGGTCTCTTCGCGGCGGTCCTCGCCGGGCAGGTGGGGCCGGACGGGCAGGTCGTCGTCGTCGAGTCGTCGGCCCCGGCCGTCGCCGACGGGCGGGCGGCGCTGGCCGATCTGCCCCAGGTCGCCTGGCGCACCGGGCGCGTCGAGCACGTGCTGCCCACCCTCGACGGCAGGCCGGACGTCGTCGTGGCCGACCCGCCGCGGCGCGGGCTGGGCCGCGACCTCGTCGACGCGCTGTGCGCGCGTGCCCCCGCCCGCGTGGTGCACGTGGCCTGCGACCCGGCGGCGCTCGCCCGGGACCTGGCGCTGTTCGACGCGCGGGGGTACCGCCTCGACGCGCTGCGGGCCTTCGACGCGTTCCCGATGACCCACCACTTCGAGAGCGTCGCCCTGCTCATGCCGTGAGTGGATACGAGTGCTCTGGCACTCGTATCCACTCACGGCTTCTGAGCTGCGAGGACGAGGTGGAGGGCGTGGTCGCGGACGTGGTCGATGCTCCGCTTGACCGCGCCGAGCATCACGGCGTCGCCACCGAGTGCCGAGGCGAGCACGCGCGGCGGCGGGTCGCCGTGGTGGGCGAGGCGCTCCTCCAGGGTGGCGAGCAGCGGGCCGCAGGACGCGGCCACCCGCCCGGCGATGATCACCCGCTCGGTGTCCACCAGGCTGGCGAGCGTCGCGATCACCCTGGCCATCCGCTCGGCGATCCGGTCGACGACCCCGGCGGCGAGCGCGTCGCCCGCGGCGGCCGCGGCGAACACCGCGGCGGCGTCGGGGTCGTCGGCCAGCACGGAGCGCGCGCCAGGGGCGGCGAGCGCCTCCCGTGCCCGGTCCCGCGCGATCCTGGCGATGCCGTCGGCCGAGCCGACGCCGCCCACCAGGCCGAGGAAGCGCATCTCGCCCGCGCCGCCGCGCGCGCCGCGGACCAGCCGTCCGTCCTCGACGATGCCGGCGCCGAGGCGCTCACCCGCCAGCAGCGCGACGAAGTGCCGCACGCCCCGGCCGTGGCCGCGCCAGCCCTCGGCGAGGGCGGCGAGGTTCGCGTCGTTCTCGACGACGGCCGGCAGGCCGTGGTGCGCCCGCAGCCGCTCGCCGAGGTCCGGGTTCATCACCTCCCAGTACGGGTTGCCGCGGAAGGTGGTGCGGCCGCCGGCGTCGACCGGGGCCGGCACACCCACCGTCACGGCCAGCACGCGCTCGGCCGGCAGGCCCGCGAGCGCGGCCGTGACGGCGTCCCCCACGGCAGCGACCCGCTCGTCGGCGTCGGTGAACCCGCCGCGGGGCGGGCCGTGGTGCCTGCCCAGCTCGGCGCCCCGCAGGTCGGTGACGATCGCGTCCACCCGGTGCTGCCCCGCGTCCACGCCGACGACGAGGCCCGCGAGGGGGTCGAACGCGTACCGCCGGGCGGGGCGGCCCTTCTGGTAACCGCCGTGCTCGCGCTGGTTGGCCACCTCGCGCACCCAGCCCCGCGCGATGAGCTCCTCGCAGACGTCGTGGACGGTGGCGCGGGAGAGCCCGGTGGCGGCCATCAGATCGGTGCCCGTCACCGGGGGTGCCTGCCACATGTGGTCGAGCACGAGCCGGGCGCTCGCCTCGCGCACCATCCGCGAGGAGGGCGCGGTCATCCGCTCCGGCTCCACCCGCCCAGCTTAGATTCGGGGCCGCGATGAACTCCCGTGCCGGACCGCCTCAGGTGGTGTGGCAGTGCGGTGCCGACGGTGGGAGGTCCAGTGAGGGGTTGCCGTCGAAGAAGCCGCTGGGTCTCAGCATGAAGCCCACCGTGCTGACCGGCATCACCGGCCAGTCCTCCGGCCGCACCACGTGGTGGGCACCGAACGTGTACCAGACCACCACGTCCTGGCCTTCGAGCGGCCGGTCACCCGCTATGTACGCCGGCAGGCCCTGGCCGCCGGGGTGCTGGTTGGGGTAGTCGCCCGCGGCGTACCGCTGGGTGTCGTCGGCCGCGGTGACCCACAGCTGGTGCCGGGTGAACCCGGCGCGCGGGGCGAACACGGCATCCGCGGAGTACATCGGCGGCACGTTCGCCCCCGGCATCAGCGCGTACGCGGTCGGGGCGCCGAGCGCGGACGTCCGCTCGGCGCTCTCGATCTTCCAGTAGCGGGCCCTCGACGCGTCGACGTCCCGCTGGGCGACCGACTCGCCGGCGAGCACCGTGCGGTGGGTCTGCCACGCGTTGCCGTGCGGGTTCGCCGGGCCGGGCGGGCTCGGCGCGGAGTCGACCTCCACCACGGTGTTGGCCGTGCCGTCCACGGTCATGTCCAGCCGCACGCAGAAGAAGTGCTGGTGGTGCGGCCCGTAGAGGCCGGGGGCGACGAGGGTGCCGTGCGCCGGCACCTCCCCGGGGGCCACGGCGCCGGTGGAGATCACGCCGGTGAGCTTGACCTCGTACTCGATCGTGCCGTCGGTGTAGAGGTACCAGAAGTAGCCGTACTCGTAGTTCCCGACGGTCACGATCGTCGAGATCACCAGCCTCCTGCGGCGGCGCACCTGCACGGCGCCGGTGCGGAAGTCGGTGTGCTTCCAGGCGATCCCGGCGTCCTCCTCGTGCATGCAGACGGCGTTCGGGATGGTGACGGGGGCGCCGTCGTTGTCGTTGACGACGCCGTCGAAGTAGTGGATGTGGCCCACGCAGTCGCAGCCCAGGGTGAGCGGGTTCGCCAGCCAGCCGACGCCGTACTCGCCCTGGTCGAACACGTTCTTGAAGCGGTGCGTCGGGGCCGGGTCGCCGTAGGGCACGTACATCTCGGCGAGGGATGCGCGGTAGACGATCGGCCGGCCGGCGTAGCCGACCTCGTGCAGGACGAGCCCCTCGCGCGGGGTGAACCCGATGCGCAGCCGCCAGCCCAGCCAGCTGACCGCGTGGCCCTCGACGGTGAAGCTCGGCCCGTCGGGCTGCGTGATCGAGATCGGGGCTACGTCGGTGCGGTGGGCCTCGACGGCGGGCACGTTGCCGGGTTCGAAGAGCCACGGTTCCTCGTAGTTGCCCGGCCGGGCCGGCAGCGGCACGACGCCGTGGTCGGCCACGTCCACCACCTCGCCCGCGTCGAGGTCCACCACCACGACCAGGCCCTCGACGGGACGGGCGTAGCCGTGCTCGCCGGGCGCGGAGCGCACCCAGGTGAGCGGGCGGGCGATGCGGCGGGCCGACGGGTCGTCCTCCGGCCCGGTCCAGCTGGACGCCCACGGGTCGATCATGGCCAGCGAGAAGTCCTGGATCCCGCGCCTGCGCATGGCCTCCTGCCAGCGCGGGTCGGCCTGCACGATCGCCTCGCAGGACGTGAACTCCTCGGCCATGATCGGCGGCTGCACGCCGTCCACCGGTGTCCAGGACAGGACCGTCCGGTCGGTCAGCGAGACCACGGCCTCGTACGTCGTGCGCGTGGCGCGGTCGTAGAGCACGACGTGCGCCTCCCGCGGGAGCGGCGCCGCGTCCGGCGTCCACCCGAGCACCGCGGACTTCGGCGGCTCGTGCAGGGTGACGAACACGAAGCGCGCGGAGTCGGTGAGGTCCTGCTCCTCGCGCAGCACCGCGGCCGCGGTGCCGATCTCGTCGGCCGTCAGGGGCTCGAGCGGGTGGGCCGAGGTGGCGACGGTGGGTTCCTCGACGGCGGTCATGCGGTGGCTCCGGTGGGCTGGGGGTCGGACTCCGGGACTTCGAACTGCCCGATGCGGGCGTAGCGGTCGGGGTAGCGGCCGCGCAGCACCAGTCCGAAGACGAGGCCCCCGACGAACACGGCGAGCACCACCCACGGCAGCACCACGATGTACGTGGCGTCGCCCGCGCCCGCGAGGTCGTAGCGGTTCACGATCAGCAGCACGCACGCGCCGGCCATCGCGGCGAACCCGAGTACGGGGGCGACGAGCGTGGACCACCAGTGGAAGCCGTCGCGCGCGGTGGTCAGGAAGTAGCGAATGATCGCGATCGAGACGAGCGCCTGCACGCCGAGGATGCCGAGCACGCCGAGCAACGGCGACCAGGTGCCGAGCTTGAGCAGCGCGCCCTCGTTGCTCGGGTCGTAGAGCACGAAGGCGAGGCAGTACAGACCGACGACGACGGTGACCGTCATCGACGCGACGGCCGGGCTGAGTCGCTTCGACGTGCGGGCGAGCGCACGAGGCAACACGCCCTCGCGGGCGAGCGCGAACAGGTAGCGGGCGCTGGTGTTGTAGAACGCCATCGTGCAGGCGAACGACCCCGTCACGATGAGGATCTCCATGAGCACGGTGGCCCACGTGCCGACGTACCGGTCGGTGAGCGGGTAGAACGCCGAGGCGATGTCGCCGGCGTACTGCGCCTTCACCGCCTCGACCGCGCCCGTGAGGCCCCATCCGGTGACGTAGACGTAGGAGATGATCACGTACAGCACACCGAGCCCGATGACCGAGCCGTACGTGGCGATGCGGGCGATCTTGTGCGGGTCGCGGGTCTCCTCGGCGTAGTTGGGCGCCATCTCGAAGCCGACCCACGACCAGAAGGCCGCGAACAGCGCGACGCCGGACGCGCCCGCGCCGAAGACCTGGATCGCTGCGGGGTTGTCGAAGATCGCGAGCGGGTTGAGCGGGGCGAGCGAGAAGCCCTCGGCGCCCCCGCTGGCAAGGACGCCGACCGCGAGCACCGTGAGCACGACCACCTCGGCGATCAGTGCGACGCCGAGCACCTTCGCCGTGAGCTCGATGTGGAACAGGGCGAACATGGTCATCAGTGCGAGCCCGACGATCATGTAGGCCCAGGCGGGAAGGTCGAGGCCGGTCAGGCTCGCCACCGTGGTCGAGGCGAAGTACCCGGTCGTGCCGAGTACGGCGGCGGCGAACACCATGTAGCAGAGCGCGATCAAGAGCCCCGAGCCCAGGCCGAGCACGCGCCCGAGGCCGCGCGTGACGAACGTGTAGAAGCCGCCCGCCGACGTCACCCGCCGGCACATGGCGATGTAGCCGACCGAGAAGATCGTGAGCGCGACGGTGGCGACGGCGAACGCGGCCGGGGAGGCGTAGCCGCCGCCGAGCGTCGCCACGGGGACGTTGAACAGCATCGCGGCGAGCGGGGCGGCACCGGTGACGATGCAGAACAGCACCGAGGGGAGGCCGAGGACGTTGCCGGCGAGCTGGTCGGACCCGGCGGGGAACGGGGTGCCCGCGGTCGGGCCGGTGGTGGGTGTGGCGGTCATGGCAGCTCCGGGGTCGAGGCGTGCGGACTACACGAGAGCAGCGTGAGCAGCCCACGTGTCCGCCGTGTCACGGCCGGATGAATGCGCGACGCTGCGTGTCCAGGCTCAGGGCACGAGGGCGCGCAGGGCGAGGTCCGTCACCGTGTCGGCGTAGTCCTCGGTCAGCGGCGCCGTACGCAGCAGCCACCGGTGGTACAGCGGCCCGACGAGCAGCTCGACGGCCACGGACAGGTCGAGGTCGGCGCGCAGCTGCCCGGCCCGCTGGGCGGCGCGCAGCCGGTCGGCGATGGCTCGGAGCTGGGGGCCGAGCAGGCGGTCGAGCACCATGCCGGCGAACTCGGCGTCCTCCTGCATCTCGATCATCAGGCCGCGGGTCGTGCCCGAGAGCTTCGGGTCGGCGAGCTCGGCGACGATCGCGCGCACCACGCCCCGGAGGTCGGCGGCGACGTCGCCGGTATCGGGGAGCGAGAGGTCGTCCGGGGTCGCGTTCACGGACGCGAGGAAGCCGTCGAGCACCACGGCCCCCTTCGACGGCCACCACCGGTAGATGGTCTGCTTGCCGACGCCCGCGCGGGCCGCGATCGCCTCGATCGTCAGCCTCCGGTAGCCCACCTCGTGCATCAGCTCGGTGGCCGCGGTGAGGATCGCCCGGCGGGAGCGCTCGCTACGCCGGGAGGGATCGGGGGGCACCGGGCGAGCATAGAGCCAGGCGAGACGAGACGCATCGTCTTGACATGGTGCCGCGCTTCGTGCACCCTCGGATGCCGAGACGGACCGTCTCGTTGCAGTGGAAGGAGCCCGATGGCGCACATCGCCATGGTCAGCATCCCGGCGCCAGGGCACGTGAACCCGAGCCTCGAGATCATCCGGGAGCTGGTGGCCCGCGGGCACCGCGTCACCTACGCGAACGACGCCGCATGGGCCGAGACGGTGCGCGACGCCGGCGCCGAGCTCGTCCCGTACCGCTCGACACTGCCGTTCCACCGCGAGGACGGCTGGAACGGCGACGCGATCGACGCGCTGCGGCTCTTCCTCGACGACGCGATGGCGATGCTCCCGCAGCTGCGCACCGCGTACTCCGGCGACCGGCCCGACCTGTTCCTGTACGACATCGCAGGCGGCGCCGCCTGGATCCTGGCCACCCGGTGGGGCATCCCGGTGATCCAGCTGTCGCCGACGTACGTGGCCTGGGAGGGCTACGAGGAGGACATGCGGCCGATCAACGACGGGTGGAAGGCCGACCCGCGCGGTGCCGACTACTACCGCACGCTGATCGACTGGCTCGTGGACAACGGGATGCCGCCCGACGAGATGTTCATGGGGCGGCCCGAGCGCGGGCTCGTGCTGATCCCGCGGGTCCTGCAGCCGAACGCCGACCGGGTGGGCCCGGTGTTCACGTTCGTCGGGCCCTGCCTGGCGCCGCGCCCCGCGCAGGGGGAGTGGGTCCGGCCCGCCGACGCCGAGAAGGTGCTCCTGGTCTCCCTGGGGTCCGCGTTCACCGACCACCCGGACTTCTACCGCCGCTGCATCGCGGCGTTCGGCGACCTGCCCGGTTGGCACGTCGTCCTGCAGGTCGGCAAGCACGTCGATCCCGCCGTGCTCGGCGAGGTCCTGGCGTCCGTCGAGGTGCACCCCTGGGTGCCCCAGCTGGCCATCCTGGAGCAGGCCGACGCGTTCCTCACGCACGCCGGGATGGGCGGCTCCGTCGAGGGCCTGTGGACCGGCACGCCGATGATCGCCGCGCCGCAGGCCGTCGACCAGTTCGGGAACGCCGACGCACTGGTCGCGGCCGGGGTCGCCCGCCGGGTCGACTCGGAGTCGGTCACGGCCGGCGAGCTGCGCGCTGCGCTGCTGGAGCTCACCGGCTCGGCGGAGGTCGCCGCGCGCAGCGCGGAGATCCGTCGCGAGCTGCGCGAGGAAGGCGGCACGGCGCACGCGGCGACGCTGATCGAGCAGGAGCTCGGGTCGCGCCGCTGACCGTACGACCGGCACGATCGTCGCGCCCCGTCGGACGAGCGTGCCGCTCGTCGGGCGAACCGGGCCCCCACGGTCGGCGCTACGCGCGACCCGGGACGATGTGGGGGTGACCAGCACGTCGCTCTCGACCCCGCAGCAGTCCGGGCCGCCGCAGCCCCACTCGATCCCGAACCGCATCGCCGACGAGCTCGGTGTGCGACCGCACCAGGTGACGGCCGCGGTCGACCTGCTGGACGGCGGCGCCACGGTGCCGTTCATCGCCCGGTACCGCAAGGAAGCCACCGGCGCCCTCGACGACGCGCAGCTGCGCACCCTCGAGGAGCGGCTGCGGTACCTGCGCGAGCTGGAGGAACGGCGCACCGTCGTCCTCGACGAGATCCGCAAGCAGGGCAAGTTGGACGAAGCCCTCGAGGCGCGGATCATGGCCGCCGAGTCGAAGGCGCGGCTGGAGGACATCTACCTGCCGTACAAGCCCAAGCGGCGCACCAAGGCCATGATCGCGCGGGAGAACGGCCTCGAGCCGCTCGCCGACACGCTGCTCGCCGACCCGACGCAGGACCCGGACGCGCTCGCGGAGGGCTACCTGAACGAGCAGGTCGCCGACGCCGCCGCCGCGCTGGAGGGCGCCCGGGCCATCCTCGTCGAACGGTTCGCCGAGGACGCCGACCTCATCGGCGGCCTGCGCGAGCGCATGTGGACGCGCGGGCGGCTCGTCACGAAGGTGCGGGAGGGGAAGTCGGCGCCCAACGATGTGGCCGCCGCGAAGTTCGCCGACTACTTCGACTTCTCCGAGCCGTTCACCAAGCTGCCGTCGCACCGGATCCTCGCGGCCTTCCGCGGGGAGAAGGAGGAGGTGCTCGACGTCGCCATCGAACCGGAGTCCGAGCCCATCGAGCCGGGCATCGTCACCGACTACGAGCGCACGATCGCGGCCGCGTTCGGGATCCGCGACGAGGGCCGGCCTGCGGACAAGTGGCTCTCCGACGCGGTGCGGTGGGCCTGGCGCACCCGGATCCTGCTGCACCTGTCGATCGACATCCGGGTGCGGCTGCGCACGGTGGCCGAGGAGGGCGCGATCAAGGTTTTCGCGTCGAACCTGCGCGACCTGCTGCTCGCCGCGCCCGCCGGCAGCCGCACCACGATGGGCCTCGACCCGGGCCTGCGCACCGGCGTGAAGGTCGCGATCGTCGACGCCACCGGCAAGGTCGTGGCCACCGACACGGTCTACCCGCACGCCCCTCGCAACGACTGGAACGGCGCGCTCGCGAAGCTCACGAAGCTGGCCACCGCCCACTCCGTCGATCTGATCGCGATCGGCAACGGCACGGCGTCCCGCGAGACGGACAAGCTCGCCGGTGAGCTCGTGGCGCACAACCCCGGACTCAAGCTCACGAAGGTCATGGTCAGCGAGGCCGGGGCATCGGTGTACTCCGCATCGGCCTTCGCGTCGGCCGAGCTGCCCGACCTCGACGTGTCGCTGCGCGGCGCCGTCTCGATCGCGCGCAGGCTGCAGGACCCGCTCGCCGAGCTGGTGAAGATCGACCCGAAGTCGATCGGCGTGGGGCAGTACCAGCACGACCTCGCCGAGTCGGCGCTGTCGCGCTCGCTGGACGCCGTGGTCGAGGACTGCGTGAACGCGGTCGGGGTCGACGTCAACACCGCGTCGGTGCCGCTGCTGCGCCGCGTCTCCGGCATCACGGAGGGCCTCGCCGCACAGATCGTGCAGCACCGCGACGCGAACGGCCCGTTCCGCACCCGCACCGCGCTCGCGGACGTCCCGCGGCTCGGCCCGAAGGCGTTCGAGCAGTGCGCGGGCTTCCTGCGCATCCGCGGCGGCGACGACCCGCTCGACGTCTCCGGCGTGCACCCGGAGGCCTACCCGGTGGTACACCGGATCCTGGCCCGCGCGAAGACCGACATCGACGCGCTGATCGGCAACACCCAGAAGATCAAATCACTCAGGCCGCAGGACTTCGTCGACGCGCAGTTCGGGCTGCCGACCGTCACCGACATCCTCGCCGAGCTGGAGAAGCCCGGCCGCGACCCGCGCCCGGCGTTCCGCACCGCCACGTTCGCCGAGGGCGTCCACAAGATCGCTGACCTGAAGCCGGGGATGCTCCTCGAAGGCGTGGTCACGAACGTGGCCGCGTTCGGCGCGTTCGTCGACGTCGGTGTGCACCAGGACGGCCTCGTCCACGTCTCCGCGATGTCCGACCGGTTCGTGTCCGACCCGCGCGACGTCGTGAAGTCCGGCGACGTCGTGCGCGTCAAGGTCCTCGAGGTCGACGAGGCGCGCAAGCGCATCTCGCTCACGCTCCGGCTCGACGACGAGGCAGGCGGCGGCGCGCGGCAGCGTGGGCCGCGCGAGCAGAACCGCGGCGGGCGCGAGCAGAACCGCGGGCCCCGGGACCAGAAGGGCGGGCCGCGCGGCCAGAAGGGCGGCGGCGACCGCCGGGAGCAGCGCGGGGGCGACCGCAAGGGCGGCGGGCAGCGTCAGGGCGCGCCCGCGCCGACGAACAGCGCGATGGCCGACGCCCTGCGCCGGGCGGGCCTCGCCGGGGGCGACAAGCGATAGCGGGCCGTGAGTGGATACGGGTGCTCCGGCACCCGTATCCACTCACGACCCCGTGGCGGGGTGATCGGCCCGGATCGCGGGTACCGCACAGGACATGGCGAGCATCGGCTACTTCCTGTCCTGCGAGCAGTTCGGCCCGAAGGAGCTCATCGACCAGGCCAAACGGGCCGAGGCTGCCGGCTTCGAGCGGCTGTGGATCTCCGACCACTTCCACCCGTGGAACGACGAGCAGGGCCAGAGCCCGTTCGTGTGGGGTGTGATCGGCGCGCTGTCACAGGCGACGTCGCTGCCGGTCACGACCGCGGTGACGTGCCCGACGTTCCGGATCCACCCCGCGATCATCGCCCAGGCCGCCGCGACCGCCGCCGTGCAGCTGGACGGCCGGTTCGTGCTGGGCGTCGGGAGCGGGGAGGCGCTCAACGAGCACATACTGGGTGACCAGTGGCCCTCCGTCGGCGTGCGGCTGGAGATGCTGGAAGAGGCGCTCGACGTCATCCGGAAGCTGCACGCGGGCGAGGAGATCAGCTACCACGGCACGTACTACGAGGTGCAGGACGCGCGGATCTACACGCTGCCCGCCGAGACCGTGCCGATCTACGTGTCCGGGTTCGGCCCGCAGGCCACCGAGCTGGCCGGCCGGATCGGCGACGGGTACATCACGACGATGCCCGACGCCGACCTCATCCGGGTGTTCCGCGAGGCGGGCGGCGCGGGGAAGCCGGTGCAGGCGGGCACGAAGGTGTGCTGGGACCGCGACGCCGAGCGGGCCCTCGACATCGCGCACCGCACCTGGGGCAACCAGGGCGTGCCCGGCCAGCTCTCCCAGACGTTGCCGCGGCCGCGCGACTTCATGGACGCCCAGACGCTCGTGACGCCGGAGATGATCGCCGGGTCGGTGGCGTGCGGCGACGACGTCGACGCGCAGGTCACCCAGGTCCGCCAGTACGCCGACGCCGGCGCCGACGAGGTGTACGTCTCGCAGATGGGCCACGACATGGAGGGGTTCTTCACGGCGTGGGAGAAGGACGTGCTCCCCGCGTTGCGGTAGGGCGGTGTGCGCGTGATCGCGGTCACCTGGGACTATGTGTGGTCGGTGGTGTGTTGGACCACCTGAGACCGCACCGGCCGGGTAGTGATCGTGCCGACGGCCCCGCGGGCTCATCCCGCGGGAGCGCCGTCGGTGCTCCCGTCCCTGCGACGGAAGACGATTCTTGATCGAGAACGAGCACCAGCTCGACGTACCCCGCTTCTCCGACCTCCCGCTGCGCGACGAGCTGCTGCGCGAGGTCGAGGAGCTGGGCTACCAGCACCCCAGTCCCATCCAGGCCCAGTCGATCGCGCCGCTGGTCGAGGGCCGTGACCTGCTCGGCCAGGCCGCCACCGGCACCGGCAAGACCGCCGCCTTCGCGCTCCCGATGCTGGAGCGCCTCGCCCAGCAGCGGCCCGAGCAGTCCAGGGGGGACGCGCCGTTCGGGCTCGTCCTCGCCCCCACCCGGGAGCTCGCGCTGCAGGTGGCCGAGGCCGTCACCCGCTACGGGCGCGGCCTGCGCGCACGCGTCGTCACCGTGTACGGCGGCGCGCCCGTCGGCCCGCAGTGGCGGGCGCTCCAGCAGGGCGTCGACATCGTCGTGGCCACGCCCGGCCGCGCGATCGACCTCCTGAACCGCGGCGCGCTGCGGCTCGACGAGCTCGAGACCGTCGTGCTCGACGAGGCCGACGAGATGCTCGACATGGGCTTCGTCGAGGACATCGAGACCCTGCTCGACGCCACCCCGGACACCCGGCAGGCCGTCCTGTTCTCGGCCACCATGCCGCGGCGCATCGAGACGCTCGCCCAGAAGTACCTGCGGGAGCCGGTCACCGTCCGGATCCGGCGCGAGGCCGTGCCCGAGGGCGAGGCCCCGAAGGTGCGCCAGACCGCCTACCTGGTGCCGCGCAGCCACACCACGGCCGCGCTCGGCCGCGTGCTGGAGGCGGAGCGGCCCACGGCGGCGATCGTGTTCTGCCGCACCCGGCTGGACGTCGACGCCGTCACCGAGACGCTCACCGCCCGCGGCCTGCGGGCCGAGGCGCTGCACGGCGGCATGGACCAGGAGCACCGCACGCGCGTGGTCGAGCGGCTGCGCAGCGGGCGCACCGAGCTGCTCGTCGCCACCGACGTGGCGGCCCGCGGCCTGGACATCGACCTGCTCACGCACGTGGTCAACCACGACGTGCCGCAGTCGTCGGAGGCGTACGTGCACCGGATCGGCCGGGTCGGCCGGGCCGGGCGCGAGGGCGTGGCGATCACGCTCGTGCCGCCGGCGAAGGTGCACGCGATGCGCGCCGTCGAGCGGCTCACCGGCCAGCCGATCGAGTTCGCCCCGGTGCCGACGGCCGCCGACCTGCGCGCGGCGCGGCTGGAGCGCACCTCCGTCGCCCTGCGCGAGCGGCTGGTGGAGGACCTGCGCGGTGACCTGCTCGACGAGGAGTCCGGCGACGGGGTCCGCGAGATGCTCGCCGGGCTCACCGCCGAGTTCGACCCGGTGGACGTCGCCGCGGCCGCGGTCCGGCTCCTGCAGGTGGCCACCGGTGCGCCGGACGACGCCGAGGACATCCCGGTCGTCACGCCGCGGTCCGGCGAGCGCCGCGAGCCCCGGGGCCGCGGCGGCGCCGCAGGCACCCGCCCCCCGAAGGCGGGCACCACGCGCCTGTTCGTCAACGCGGGCCGGTCGAGCGGCGTGCGGCCGCAGGACATCGTGGGCGCACTGGCCAACGAGTCGAGCCTGTCCGGGCGCGACATCGGCGCGATCCAGATCCACGAGCGGCACGCGCTGGTGGAGATCCCCGAGCACGCCGCCGACGACGTGCTGCGCAGCCTTCGCGGCGGCACCACGCTGAAGGGCCGGCGCACGAACATCCGCCGCGACCGGGGCTTCGCCACGGCGGGCCGAGGCCGCCGCGACTGATCCCACACTGCGCGAACGGCATTTTCGTCCCAACCTGTGCGACGAGAGTGCCGTTCGTCCGCGTGCGAAATCGGTGTTGATCTCGAGCCGGGCGGACGGTTAGGTGTAGTCCTCTGATGTGCTCGAGGAGGAGCGATGGCCGACGCGGGAACCGTGCAGAGCGGGGTGGTACAGGGGGCCGTGCGGAAGGCCATGTGGCGGCTGTTGCCGTTCCTCGGCTTCTGCTACCTCCTGAACTACGTCGACCGGACGAACGTCGGGTTCGCCGCGCTCACGATGAACGGCGACCTTGGGCTGTCGGCGGCGGCGTACGGCCTCGGCGCCGGGCTGTTCTTCATCGGCTACTTCTTCTTCGAGGTGCCGAGCAACGTCATCATGCACAAGGTCGGGGCCCGGCTCTGGATCGCCCGGATCATGGTGACGTGGGGGATCATCGCATCGGCCACCGCGTTCGTGCAGGGCGAGATCAGCTTCTACATCATGCGGTTCCTGCTCGGTGTGGCCGAGGCCGGCTTCTTCCCGGGGATCATCCTCTACCTCACCTACTGGTTCCCCCGCGTGCAGCGGGCCAAGATGGTGGCGCTGTTCTTCCTGGCCGTGCCGGTGTCGTCGGTTGTGGGTGGCCCGATCTCGACGCTGCTGATCCAGCACGGCGACGGCGCGTGGGGCTTCGAGGAGGGCTGGCGGTTCATGTTCTTCGTCGAGGGCCTGCCCTCGATCCTGGTCGGCATCGTGGTCCTCCTCCTGCTGCCCGACCGGCCGCACAAGGCGAAGTGGCTCTCGGGCGAGGAGCGCGATGCCCTGGAGAAGCAGATCACCGCCGAGGACGAGGCGCAGGTCCCGCACACCACCGGGCTGCGGGAGGGGCTGCGCGACTCGCGCGTCGTCGGGCTGTCGTTCGTCTACTTCGGGATCGTGTTCGGCTCCTACGTGCTGGCGTTCTTCCTGCCGCAGGTCGTGTCGGACCTGCAGGAGCAGTTCGGGATCAAGTTCTCGATCGCTCAGATCGGGTTGATCACGGCGATTCCGTACGCCGTCGCGTGCGTCGTCATGGTGATCAACGCCCGGCACTCGGACCGCACCGGCGAGCGCAGGCTGCACGTGGCGGTCCCGGCGTTCGTGGGCGCGGCAGGCGTCGCGGTGGCGCTGTTCATGGACTCGCCCTACCTCGTGATCGCCGCGATGACGCTCTGCGCCGTCGGGGTCAACACGGCGATCCCGGTGTTCTGGCAGCTGCCCAGCACGTTCCTGACCGGTGTGGGGGCCGCCGCGGGCATCGCGCTGATCAACTCGTTCGGCAACATCGGCGGCTTCGCCGGCCCGTACCTGACCGGGTTCCTGCGCGACCTGACCGGCAACAACAAGGCGGGCATGTTCGTCGTCGCCGCGTTCATGGTGATGGCCGGGATCGTGGTACTGGTGGTCGGCAGGCGACACGAGCGGGAGAGCCTGGCCGCCGGAACCGCCCGCGCGACGGAGGAACACCGGTGACGGCCGGGCGCCCCTGAGGTGATCGCACTCTGGTCAGACGCTGCAGGAGCCGTCGGCGCAGGCCTCGTCGCCGGCGGGGGTGAGGACCTGTAGCGGGTGGGCCTCGGCCCACGCCGTGTCGAGGACCTGCAGCAGCGCTTCCGGCGGCTGGGCGCCCGCCACGCCGTACCTGCGGTCGACCACGAAGAACGGCACGGCCGTGATCCCGTACGCTTGGGCCTGCCGCTCGTCGGCCCGCACGGCGTCGGCGTAGCGGTCGGAGGCCAGGACGGCGCGGGCCTCGTCGGCGTCGAGGCCGGCCTCGGCGCCCAGCCGCACGAGCGTGGCGTGGTCGGCGATGTGCTCGCCGTCGGTGAAGTAGCCGCGGAACAGGCGCTCCTTCACCGCGTCCTGCACGCCGCGTTCGGCGGCCAGGTGCAGGAGCCGGTGGGCGTCGAAGGTGTTGCCGCGGCGGGCCCGCCCGAAGTGGAAGTCCCAGCCGTCGGCGGCGGCCATCTCGGTCATCTGCCGGTGCTTGGCCTCGGCCTCGGCGCGGGACATGCCGTACTTGGTGGCGAGGTGCTCGTGGAGGTCGCCCTCCTGCTCGTGCGGTGCCTCGGAGTCGAGTTCGAAGCTGTGGTAGCTCACCTCGACCTCGTCGCGATGGTCGAACCGGGAGAGGGCCTTCTCGAAGCGGTGCTTGCCGACCGCACACCACGGACACACGACGTCGGACCAGATCTCCACCTTCACGACCAGGTCAACCTCCGGTGCCCGGGCCGTGTTCCCCTGGTACTCGGGCGGGGGCCGGCACCGAGCAGGAGATCGAGCCGGATCTCCCAGACCGCAGGCACGCCCCGGCCGGCCGTCGGAAGCACTAGCCTCGTGCCATGTCCGGCCTTCCCGAGGACTGGCGGAGCTGGCGCGCGCAGGAGGACCCCGAGCAGTACGACGAGCGCTTCCGGCGGCTGGCCGAGGCGGGGCAGAACCCGCACGCCGAGGCCGACCTGGTCGCCTCCTTCGCACCGGCCACGGTCCTCGACGCCGGGTGCGGCACCGGGCGCGTCGCGATCGAGCTGGCCCGGCGGGGGATCGCCGTGCGCGGCGTGGACGCCGACCCCGACATGATCGCCGCGGCCCGGGCGAAGGCGCCCGAGCTGGAGTGGGTCACCGCGGACCTCGCCGACCTCGACCGCCCGGAGCGCTTCGACGTGGTGGTGCTCGCCGGCAACGTGGTTCCGTACGTGGTGCCCGAGCGGCGGGCCCGGGCGGTGGCGGCGTGCGTGTCGCACCTCGCGCCCGGCGGCCGGCTCGTCGCGGGCTTCCGGTTGCGGCCCGGCTGGCCCACCCCGGACGACTACGACCGGTGGTGCGCGGCCGCGGGAGCCGAACCGGCCGACCGGTTCGCCACGTGGGAGCGCGACCCGTACGACGGCGGCGACTACGTGGTGACCGTGCACCGGCGGGATCAGGTGGCGGCGGCGACCTGATCGTCCCGCGGTTCGAGCAGCAGCGTGGACGGCCGGGTGGAGAAGGAGTGCTCGAGCACGAGGCACCCGGCGCCGATCGCGCCGACATCGGGCCCGAGCGAGCTGCCCAGCGCCGCGACCGGGTGCACGTGCCGGGCCTCGGTGGTGGTGAGCAGCGTGTCGCGCAGGATCGGGAGGAAGACGCCCGCGACCCGGTCCCAGATCGGCCCGCCGAACACGACGGCGCGCACGTCGAGCAGGTTGGAGATCGTGGCCGCGCCGCGCGCCAGCCGGGACGCGCTCCGCTCCAGGATGGGCCGGGAGGCGGCCGTCTCGCACAACGCCGTCAAGTGCTCGTCGATCTCGCGGTCTCCCGCGCCGGGTGCGGGCCGGGGGAGCAGGCCCGCGTCGGCGGCCTGGGCCACCAGCGTGCGCGGCATGCAGGCGACGCCGACGCAGCCGCGCTGGCCGCAGCGGCAGGCCGGCCCGTCGGCGTCGACGATCAGGTGGCCGATCTCGCCCGCGTTGTTCGTGCTCCCGCCGAGCAGCTCGCCGCCGGTCACGAGCCCCGCGCCGAGCCCGGTGCCCAGGTAGACGAACACGAAGTCCGTGAGCGCGGTGGCCGCCCCGCGCCACCGCTCCGCCAGCGCCGCGGCAGCCGCATCCTTGTGCAGCACCACCGGGTACCCGGTGGCCTCCTGCAGCAGCTCGCGCAGGCCGACCCGGGACCAGTCCGGCAGCAGCGGCGGCTCCAGCACGACGCCCGTCCCCGGGTCGAACGGGCCCGGTGCGGCGATGCCCAGGCCCAGGACGCGGCCCGCGTCGACCCCGGTGGACGCGACCAGCCCGGCGGCCGCCTGCGTGATCGCGGCGACCAGCTCCGGCGGGGACGCCGCCGAGGCGGGCAGGGTGCGGACCGACGCCACGACGTCGCCCACGAGGTCGAGCAGGGCGACCGTGGTGACCGTCGGGTCGACGTGCACGCCGATCGCGAAGTGCCCGGTCGGGTGCAGCTGCAGCAGTGTGCGCGGTTTGCCCCGGCCGGCGGGGAGCGTGCCCGCCTCCGTGATGAGCTCGCGGTCCAGCAGCCTGCGCGTG
This sequence comes from Pseudonocardia adelaidensis, assembly GCF_039543345.1. Classification (NCBI taxonomy): domain Bacteria; kingdom Bacillati; phylum Actinomycetota; class Actinomycetes; order Pseudonocardiales; family Pseudonocardiaceae; genus Pseudonocardia; species Pseudonocardia adelaidensis. Next base: position 184,363 of record NZ_BAABJO010000005.1, read on the forward strand.
ATGTTGGAGACCGCCTGCGCCGAGAGGCCGGTGAGCTCGGCGAGCTCCACCCGGGACAGGCCGTCGGGGGCGTGCCGGACGGCGTCGAGGATCACGGCCTGGTTGAAGTCGGCGACGCGTGGCAGGTTGGTGCCCCGCCTGCCCTCCATGGGGCGGATCGTAACCTCGAATGTGTTCGAGAAGCCCGCACGTGGGCCGCAGACGCCGGTGATCCTGCAGGTCCCGGCTGCCTGGGCGGCCCGCTCCGCGCTTGTCGAACACATTCTCAAGCGCGCGCCGCGACCGCGGCGTCGAGGGCGTCGCGCATGGCCGCGACCGGCGGCGTCCGGCCCGTCATCAGCTCCACCTGCGCCACGGCCTGGTGCAGCAGCATCTCCAGCCCGCTGACGACGCGCGCCCCCGCCGCCCCGGCGGCCGCCGCGAACGCGGTGGGCCACGGCGCGTACACCACGTCGAGCACCACGGCGCCGGGCCGCACCCCGGTGAGCCCGTCGGCGGCGCCCTTCGGGAGCGTGGACACCACCACGTCGGCCCGGGCGAGGGCGGCCCGCACGCGGGCGGGGTCGAGGAGGTCGTCGGTGATCCCGGGTGAGACGCCGAGCCGCCCGGCGGCGGCGCGCAGCTCGCCGGTCCGCGCCGTGGAGCGCACCAGCACGTCGACGTCGCGGATCCCGAGCTGGGCCAGGGCCGCGAGCGTGGCCTGCGCGGTGCCACCCGCGCCGAGCACGACCGCGCGCCCGGCAGGCGGCGCCCCGGCGCCGCGCAGGGCCGCGACGAGGCCCGCGACGTCGGTGTTGTCCGCGTAGCGCCGGCCGTCGGTGAGCACGAGGGTGTTGGCCGCGCCGGTCGCGACGACCAGCGGGGAGACCTCCCGCGCGACGTCGAGCGCCACCCGCTTCAGCGGCATCGTGAGCGACAGGCCCGCCCACTCCGGCCCCAGCCCGGCGACGAACCCCTCCAGGCCGTTCTCGTCGCACTCGTGCGCGCCGTAGTGCCAGTCGGCGAGCCCGAGCGCCGCGTACGCGGCGGAATGCAGCACCGGCGACAACGAGTGTGCAACCGGACTCCCCAGCACCGCGGCACGCATGGCGACCAGTATCTCCGGCCGGTCCGGCGGGGCGTGTGCCAGGCTCGGCGGATGGGAGAGACCGTCCTGGTGCTCGGCGGACGCAGCGAGATCGGGCTCGCGGTGGCCCACCGGCTCGCCGCGGGGAACACCGTGGTGCTCGCCGCCCGGCGCAGCGCCGATCTGGACGCCGAGGAGAAGCTCGTGCGCGAGGCCGGAGCGGCGGCCGTCGACCGCGTCGAGTTCGACGCCGACGCCCTGGACGGCCACCGCGGCGTGTTGCTGGACGTGGTCCGCAGGCACGGGCGCCTCGACGTCGTGGTGGTCGCGTTCGGGGTCCTCGGCGACCAGGCGCGCGCCGAGCGCGACCCCGCGCACGCCGTGGAGATCGTGCACACCGACTACGTCGCGCACGTCGCCGTGCTGCTGCACCTCGCCGCGATCCTGCGCGAGCAGGGCGCGGGCACGCTGGTCGTGTTCTCCTCCGTCGCCGGGTCGCGGGTGCGGCGGGCCAACTTCGTGTACGGCTCGGCGAAGGCGGGTCTCGACGGGTTCGCGAGCGGGCTCGCCGACTCCCTGCACGGCAGCGGCGTCCGGTTGGTGCTGGTCCGGCCCGGGTTCGTGATCGGCCGGATGACCGTGGGCATGACCCCGGCCCCGTTCTCGTCCACCCCGGACCAGGTCGCCGAGGCCACGGTCGCCGCCCTGCACAGGGGCCGGGACGAGGTGTGGGTGCCGGCGGTGCTGCGGCCGATCTTCGCGGTGCTGCGCCACGCCCCCCGCGCGCTGTGGCGGCGGATGCCGCGCTGACCAGTGGGGTGGATCACCTTGATCGGGGAGGGGGACGGTTGTTAGCACTCTTGCTCAGAGAGTGCTAACCGATCCGGTTCCGGAAGATTCGGGAGGAAGCCTTGAACCGGGTGTCGTCCACTGGTGCCGCCCTCGATCGTTCCCACTCCGCCGCCCGCCCCCTGCGGGTCGCACTGGTCGCCCCGCCCTACTTCGACGTCCCGCCCGCCGCGTACGGCGGTGTCGAGGCGGTGGTCGCCGACCTCGCCGACGCCCTGGTCGGGCGCGGGCACACCGTCACCGTCGTCGGGGCGGGGAAGCCGGGCACGGACGCCCGCTTCGTCCCGGTGTGGCCGCGCACCGTGCCCGAGCGCCTCGGCGAGCCGTACCCCGAGGTCATGCACGCGGTCGCCGCCCGCCGTGCCGTGGAGCGCCTCGCCCTCACCGGCTCCGTCGACGTCGTGCACGACCACACCCTCGCCGGCCCGCTCAACGCCCCCGCCTACGCCGCGCTGGGTCTGCCCACCGTCGTCACCGTCCACGGCCCCGTGGACGACGACCTGCGCGCCTATTACCGGGAGCTGGGCGACGACGTGCACCTGGTTGCCATCAGCGACCGGCAGCGCGCGCTCGCCCCCGAGCTGCACTGGACGGCCACCGTGCACAACGCCCTGCGGCTGGCCGACTGGCCGTTCCTGGAGCGCAAGGACGACTACGCGCTCTTCCTCGGCCGCTTCCACCCGGACAAGGCCCCGCACCTGGCGCTGGACGCCGCGCACGCCGCGGGCCTGCGCCTCGTGCTCGCCGGCAAGTGCGCGGAGCCGATCGAGAAGGAGTACTTCGAGCGCGAGGTCCGGCCCCGGCTGACCGACCGCGACCACGTCTTCGGCGTCGCCGACGCCACGGCGAAGCGGAAGCTGCTCGCCTCCGCGCGCTGCCTGCTGTTCCCGATCCGGTGGGAGGAGCCGTTCGGGATGGTGATGATCGAGGCGATGGCGTGCGGAACCCCGGTGGTGGCCCTGCGTGCCGGTGCGGTCCCCGAGGTCGTCGTCCACGGCGTCACCGGCATCGTGCGCGACGACCCCGCCGACCTGCCGCAGGCACTCCACGACGTGCGGGCGATCTCGCCGGCCGCCTGCAGGCGCCACGTCGCCGAGCGCTTCGACGTCGACGGGCTCGCCGCCGGGTACGAGAACGCCTACCGCAGTGCGCTCGGCGCCGAGCGGGCGACCGCGGCCGGGGTGCGCAGCTCCCTCGACCTGCTGCGCCGCGACTACGCGGATATCGACACCGCGCTCGACACGGCGATGGAATCCGCCCTCACCGACCGCGGTGACCACGAGGGCCCCGCGCTCCCGGTCTCCGGTGGTCCGTCGTGACCGAGGCGCCCACCGCCCTCAACGCCGGTGAGCCGGCGCTGATCACCGATGCGGGCGGCACCGTCGCCCTCGTCGAGGGGAGCACGTTCTGCCTCTCCGACGGCGCGGGCGACGTCCGCTCCGGCACCACGCACGGGTTCTTCTTCCGCGACGCCCGGATGCTGTCGCGGTGGGAGCTGCGGCTGGACGGCCGGGCGCCGCACGCGCTGTCGGTGATCACGCCCGAGGCGTTCACGGCGCGCTTCGTCCTGCGCCGTCCGCCGAAGGCGGGGCACGCCGACAGCACGCTGCTGGTGGTGCGCGAGCGGCTCGTCGGCGACGGCCTGCGGGAGACGATCACGTGCGAGAACCTGGGTCGGGAGGCCACCGCGGTCGGCCTCGAGCTGCGGGTCGAGGCCGACTTCGCCGACCTGTTCGCCGTCAAGGAGGGCCGGGCGGCGCACGGCGGGGCGGACGCGACGGTGGCCGGCACCGAGCTGCTCCTGCGCGACCGCTCCGACGGGATCCGCGGCCTCTCGGTGAGCGCATCCGCGGAGCCCGCGGTCGTGCCGGGTGCCCTGACCTGGCGGGTGGTCGTGCCCGCGGGCGGGCGCTGGACCACCGAGATCATGGTGCAGCCGACCCTCGCCGGCCGGCTGGTGGAGCCCCAGTTCCGGCGCGGCGAGCGCGCCGAGCGCACCGGCCCGGCCCGCAAGATCGAGGCGTGGCGCAGCGCCAGCACCGAGGTCGAGGTCGATGACCCGGCGCTCACCGCGGTGCTGCGGCGCACCGAGAGCGACCTCGGCGCGCTCCAGATCCACGACCCCGCCCGCGGCGGACGGCCGTTCGTCGCCGCGGGCGCCCCGTGGTTCATGACGCTGTTCGGGCGGGACAGCCTGCTCACCGCGTGGATGGCGCTCCCGCTGGAAGTCGGGCTCGCGCTCGGCACGCTGCAGACGCTCGCCGAGCTGCAGGGACGGGCGGTGGACCCGCTCACCGAGGAGGAGCCGGGCCGGATCCTGCACGAGATGCGGATGGGCCCGGACAGCGCGAGCGTGCTCGGCGGCAACCACTACTACGGCACGGCGGACGCCACCCCGCTCTTCGTGGTGCTGCTCGCCGAGTGCCGCCGCTGGGGCGCCGACGAGGCGAAGGTGCGCGCCGTGCTCCCCGCGGCCGAGGCGGCGGTGCGGTGGATGGACGAGTACGGCGACCGCGACGGCGACGGGTTCGTCGAGTACCGGCGCGCCACCGACCGCGGGCTGGTCAACCAGGGCTGGAAGGACAGCTTGGACGGGATCAACGACGCCCGCGGCCGGCTCGCCGAAGGGCCGGTCGCCCTGTGCGAGGTGCAGGGCTACGCCTACGCCGCGCGCCTCGCGCTGGCCGAGCTCGCCGAGGCGTTCGACGACCCGGCCGCCGCCGTGGCACACCGCTCGCGGGCCGAGGAGCTGCGCAAGCGGTTCGCCGAGGCGTTCTGGCTCGCCGACCGCGGCTGGTACGCCGTGGCGCTGGACGGGGACAAGGCGCCGGTCGATGCGCTGACCAGCAACGCAGCGCACTGCCTGTGGTCGGGTATCGCCACCGACGAGCACGCTGCCGCGCTGGTCGGGCGGCTGGCGGAACCGGAGATGGACAGCGGGTTCGGCCTGCGCACCCTCGCCACGTCGATGGGCGCCTACAACCCGATGAGCTACCACAACGGGTCGGTCTGGCCGCACGACACCGCGATCGCCATCGCCGGCCTCTTGCGCTACGCGCACGTCCCCGGTGCGGTGGCGCTCGCCCAGCGGCTCGCGGACGGGCTGCTCGACGCCGCGGCCGCGTTCGGGGGGCGACTGCCGGAGCTGTTCTGCGGCTTCTCCCGCGCCGATTTCAGCCCTCCGGTGCCCTACCCCACGTCCTGCTCCCCGCAGGCGTGGGCGGCCGCGGCCCCGTTGCTGCTGGTGCGGGCGTTCCTCGGGCTGCAGCCGGACGTCCCGCGGCGGACGCTCACGGTGGCGCCGCACGTGCCGCCGCGATGGGGGCGGCTGCGGCTGCGGCAGCTGCGGCTCGGTGGGGCCACCGCGGACATCACCGCCACCGGCGGCGAGGCCACCGTCGAGGGCCTCCCGGACGGCTGGACGCGGTCCGGCACGACCGGCTGAGGCCGGGCCGCACCTCGCGCACCCCGGGTCGCCTCGCGCCACCGGTGCCGGTGCGCGCCACCGGGTCACGCACCGCGTGGGGGCCCGCGCTACCCGGGTGGGCCCGCGCTACCGGTCGACGGGTGGCGCCGCCCGAATCGGGGCGCGCGGGCCGGCCGCATGCCCTACTGGGAACGCGTTCGTAACGCTACGGTCATCCCCTGCTCAGAGGATCACCCGGTCCGAGGGGAGCGCGGGATGGTCGGTCGGGCGCGCACGGTCGGCGCTGCCGTGGTGGCGTTCGCGCTGCTGGTGGTGCTGTGGGAGCTGGCCAAGCTCGTGCTGCCCGGCGACGGCGTGCTGGTCGGCGACACCCGCATCCTGCCCCGCACCGACGACTCGGCCATGCCGCACGTCTGGACGGTGCTCGGGCGGCTCGCCGAGCCGGAGGTGGCCGGTGCGGCCGATGCGCGGACGGTCGGGGCGGCCGTCGCGTCCGGGGCGCTGTTCAGCCTCGCGCTCGCGCTGGGCGGGCTGGTGCTCGGCGGTGTGCTCGGGATGGTGCTGGCACTGGCGATGCAGCGGTTCGCGCTGCTGGAGCGGGCGGCGCTGCCGTACGTCGTCGCGTCGCAGACCGTGCCGCTGATCGCGATCGCCCCGCTCGTCGTGGGCTGGGGCGGCAAGATCGCGATCATGGGCTGGGCCTGGCAGCCCTGGGCGAGCGTCATGGTGATCTCGTCCTACCTGGCGTTCTTCCCGATCGCGGTCGGCATGCTCCGGGGACTGAACGCGCCCGCGAAGGCCGACGTCGAGCTGTTCCGGACCCTCGCCGCCGGCTGGTGGACCACGCTGCTGCGGCTGCGACTGCCCTCCTCCGTGCCGTTCCTGCTCCCCGCGGTGCGGCTGGCGGCCGCGGCGGCGGTCGTGGGGGCGATCGTCGCGGAGATCTCCACCGGCACCCGCGGCGGGATCGGCCGCCTGATCATCGAGTACGCGCGGTCGGCCACCGGCGACCCCTCCCGCCTCTACACCGCCATCCTCGGCGCCGCCGTGCTCGGGCTCGTCGCGGCGGGCGCGGTGGGCCTGCTCGACCTCGGCCTGCGCCGCTACCGGGGGAGCGTCCGATGACCGCCGTGCTGCTCGCCGGCCTGCAGAAGCGCTTCGGTGACGGTGATCATGCGGTCCACGCGCTCGACGGCATCGACCTCGAGCTCGCCACCGGCGAGTTCGTCTCGCTCATCGGGCCCTCCGGGTGCGGCAAGTCCACCCTGTTGCGCGTGGTGGCCGATCTGGAGCAGCCCACGTCGGGCAGCGTGCTCGTCGGCGGGAAGACGCCGCACCAGGCCCGGCTGGACCAGGACTACGGGATCGCCTTCCAGCAGGCAGGCCTCCTGGAGTGGCGCAACGTGGTCGAGAACGTCGAGCTGCCGCTGCACGTCCACGGGGTCGACAAGGCGGAGCGCCGGGCGAGGGCCGCCGAGCTGCTGGAGCTGGTCGGGCTGGAGGAGTTCGCGGGGTCGCGGCCGAGCGAGCTGTCCGGGGGCATGCAGCAGCGCGTGGCGATCGCCCGGGCGCTCGCGCCCAGCCCGCGGCTGCTGCTGATGGACGAGCCGTTCGGCGCGCTCGACGAGATGACCCGCGAGCGGATGCAGGCGGAGCTGCTGCGCATCGCGCGCGAGACCGAGGCCGCCGTCCTGTTCGTCACGCACTCGATACCCGAGGCGGTCGTGCTGTCCGACCGCGTCGTCGTGATGTCGCCGCGACCCGGCCGGATCACCGAGATCGTCAAGGGCGAACGGCCGGGCGCCGACGCGGACGTCGACGACGTCCGCGAGTCGAGCGCGTTCTTCACGGCGATCACGACGGTGCGCGAGGCGCTGCGCAAGGGGCACCCGTGACGCGGGCGGTGCCGGGTGCGCCCGGGGTCGACGCCGGCCCGCGGCGGGGCCCGCGCGGGTTCGGGAACGTGTGGCCGCCGGTCGCGTTCGGGGCCGGGCTGCTCGTCCTGTGGGAGCTGGTGGTCCGGCTGGCCCGGGTGCCGGCGTTCCTGCTGCCGACGCCGAGCGCGATCGCCGAGCAGGTCGTCGCCCAGTTCACCGTGATCCTCTCCACGGCCGCGGTGACCGGCGGCAACGCCATCGTCGGGCTGGTGGCCGGGTTCGTCGCGGGCGTCGCGCTGGCGCTGCTGGCCGCCGGGTCGCGGATCTTCGGCGAGCTGGCCACCCCGGTCGTGCTGGCCGCGAGCGCCGTGCCGATCGTCGCGCTGGCGCCGGTGTTCACCACGATGTTCGGCTCGGCCACCGAGATCCCGCGCCGGCTCGTCGTGACGGTCGTGGTCACGGTGCCGGTCTTCGTCGCGACCGCCCGCGGGCTGCGGCAGGTGCAGCCGGTGCACGCCGAGCTCATGACGGCGCTCGCCGCCACCCCGTGGCAGCACGCCCGGTTCGTGCGGCTGCCCGGCGCGGTGCCCTACATCATGACGGGGCTGCGGCTCGCGGCCCCCGCGTCGGTGATCGCGTCGATCGTCGCCGAGTACTTCGGCGGCCTGCAGAACGGGCTGGGCAGCCGGATCACCGCGGCCGCCGCCAGCACCGCCTACGCCCGCGCGTGGGCCTTCGTCGCCGCCTCGATCGCACTGGGGCTGCTGTTCCACCTGGCCGGGCTGCTGGTCGAGCGCCTGGTGACCCGCGGTCGCACCGCCTGAACCCGGAGGTCCCCATGCCTCGCTCCGCCATCCGTCGCCTCGCACTGGCAGCCGCGTTGCTCGTGGCGGCCACCGCCTGCAGCGTCACGCCCCAGGGCGGCAGCAGCAGCGCCCCGGCGGGTGACGGTCCGAAGCCGGTCAAGCTGCAGCTGCAGTGGTTCACCCAGGGCCAGTTCGCCGGCTACATCGCCGCCGTCCAGCAGGGCTTCTACTCCGAACGCGGCCTGGACGTGCAGATCCTGGAGGGCGGGGTCGACATCGTCCCGCAGACCGTGCTCGCGCAGGGCCAGGCCGACTTCGCGATCGCCTGGGTGCCCAAGGCCCTCGCATCGCGGGAACAGGGCGCGGGTATCACCGACGTCGCGCAGATCTTCCAGCGCTCCGGCACCTACCAGGTGTCCTTCGCGGACAAGGGGATCAGGACGGCCGCCGACCTCAAGGGCAAGAAGGTCGGCAACTGGGGCTTCGGCAACGAGTTCGAGCTGTTCGCCGGCATGACGAACGCCGGGCTCACCCCGGCCTCGGACGTCACGCTGGTGCAGCAGCAGTTCGACATGCAGGCGCTGCTCTCCGGTGAGATCGACGCCGCGCAGGCCATGTCCTACAACGAGTACGCGCAGGTGCTGGAGGCCACCAACCCCGCCACCGGCGGGCTCTACCAGCCGAGCGACTTCTCGGTCATCGACTGGAACGAGGCCGGCACCGCCATGCTGCAGGACGCGATCTGGGCGAGCACCGACCGGCTGCAGGACCCGGCCTACCAGGACCTCACCAGCAAGTTCATCGCCGGGTCGATCAAGGGCTGGGCCTACTGCCGCGACAACGTCGAGTCCTGCCGGGACATGGTGGTGGCCGCCGGGTCCACCCTCGGCGCCAGCCACCAGCTGTGGCAGGTCAACGAGGTGAACAAGCTGATCTGGCCGTCACCCGCCGGCGCCGGCGTGATCGACGAGGCCGCGTGGGCCCAGACCGTCCGGGTGGCGCGCACCGCCGTCAACGCCGACGGGCAGACCGTGCTAACCCGCGACCCCGACGCCGAGGCCCACACCAACACCTACGTGCAGCAGGCCCTCGACGTGCTCAAGGCCGAGGGCGTCGACACGGTCGGCGCGGGTTACGCACCCGTCCAGGTCACGCTCAACCCCGGCGGGAAGTGAGCAGCTCGTACCAGACGCCGTCGTCGAGCGTGCGGTCCGCGCCGACGCCGACGACGGCGTCCTGGTGCACCTCCCCGACCAGGGTGAAGCCGGCCCGCTCGGCCACGTGCCGGCTCGCGGTGTTGTCCCGCGAGGCGCCGATCTGCAACCGGTGGCGGCCCAGCCCACCCTCCTCGCGGGGCGCGAACGCGTGTGCGACGACGAGGTCGACCGCCTCGCCGACGACGCCGCGGCCACGGGCGTCCGGGTGCGCCCAGTACTCGATCTCGCCACCCGTCGGGTTCAGATCGTCGTCGAGCCGGAAGACGGAGACGTTCGCGAGCAGCCGGTCGTCGTCCCGGTCGGCCACCGCCCACGTGACCTTCTGCCCGAGTGACTCGGCGAGTCGGCAGCCGAGGACGAACGCGCGCGCCGACTCGACGGTGTAGGGGTGCGGGAGCGCCGGCATCCAGTGGCGGGTTCGGGCATCGGAGCAGGCCTCGGCGATCCGCGGCAGGTCCGCGTCGGTGTGCGGGCGCAGCCGGACGTGTTCCCCCCGCAGCTCGGGCAGCGGCCACCACGTGGTGCGCGGCGCCATCTCCTCGTCCGGCATCAGCGAGGCGAACCAGCCGTCGACGAGCTCGCCGGACCGGCGCACGGCCCGCCGCCGCGTGCCCTCGAACGTGAAGCCGCACGCGTGCGCCACCCGCCAGGACGCGAGGTTGCCCGCCTGCGCCCACCAGTGCAGCACCGGCGCATCGGCCTGCGTGAACGCCCAGTGAGCCGCCAGCCGCAGCGCCCTGGACATCAGCCCGCGCCCCCGCGCCGCCGCGAGCAGCCCGTAGCCGACGAACGGGGGCGCACCGAGGTGCACGTCCACCTGGCCGGCGAACCCCCCGTCCTCCTCCACCACCCAGCGGGCCGCGGTGCCCTCGCGCCACCCGGCCGGCACGGTCACCTCGACCCACCGGCGCGCGTCGGCCTGCTCGTACGGCTCCGGGATGCTCGTCCAGCGGACGGTCTCCGGGTCGCGGGCGAGCACCACGAGGGCGTCGAGGTCGGCCGCCGTGTGGGCGCGGAGCGTGACCACGCCGTCGGTGAGGGTCGGTGCGGAGGTGGGGAGGGGCACCCGCCGATCATGGCGGTAGGCACGAGGTCTCCGGAAGGATGGCGGGCATGAGCACGGCCCTCGCGACCGACGCCCGACTCGCCGCCTACCTCGACCGCATCGGCAACCCGGAGGTGACCGGCCCCGACCTGCCGACGCTGCGCCGCATCGTCGCAGGCCACGCCCGCTCGATCGCGTTCGAGAACCTCGACGCGTTCACCGGGCGCGAGATCGCCCTCGATCCGGACGGGCTCACCGCCAAACTCGTGCACGGTGGCCGCGGCGGGTGGTGCTTCGAGCAGAACCTCCTGCTCGACGGGGCTCTCGACGCACTCGGATACGCCACCACCTGCCTCGCCGCGCGGGTGATGTGGGGCCGCCCGGCCGGTGCGCCGCCGACCCCGCGCAGCCACATGCTGGTGCGCGTCGACCTGCCGGAGGGCCCCCACCTCGTCGACGTCGGCTTCGGCGGGCTCACGCTCACCGGCGTGCTCGCGCTCGAACCGGACGTCGAGCAGGACACCCCGCACGAGCCGTTCCGGCTGGTGGCGGCCGAGCGGGCGGGGTACGTGATGCAGGCACGGGTGGGCGGCGAATTGCGGCCGCTCTACTGGTTCGACCTCACCGAGCAGCTGCTCGCCGACTACGAGGTCTCGAACTGGTACCTCGGCCACCACCCGCGGTCGCACTTCCTGAGCGGGATCATGGTCGCCCGTCCCGAGTCCGGCCGCCGCTACGCCCTCGGTGGCACGAGCCTCGCCGTGCACCACCTCGACGGGCCCACCGAGCGCCGCGCGCTGGAGTCGCCCGCCGAGATCCGCGAGGTCCTCGAGGAGACGTTCCTGATCGACACGTCCGGCCTCCCCGGCCTGGAGACGGCGCTCGCGCGCCTCTTCGCGAACGGGTAGCCGCGACCGATATCGTGTGCCGGTGCCGGACCGCGTCGTCGAGATCTTCACCGACGGCGCGTGCAGCGGGAACCCCGGCCCCGGCGGGTGGGGTGCGGTGCTGCGCTACGGCACCGTCGAGAAGGAGCTCCACGGCGGTGACGCCGGGCCCACCACCAACAACCGGATGGAGCTGATGGCACCCATCCGGGCGCTCGAGGCGTTGACCCGGCCCGCCACGGTCCGCATCTACACCGACAGCACGTACGTGCGGAACGGGATCCTCAGCTGGCTCCCCCGGTGGAAGGCGAACGGCTGGACGACGTCGGCCAAGACCCCCGTGAAGAACGCCGACCTCTCGCGCAGGCTGGACGAGGCCGCGGCACCGCACCAGGTCGAGTGGCACTGGGTGAAGGGCCACGCCGGGCACCCGGAGAACGAGCGCGCCGACCGGCTCGCGGTGCGCGGTGTGGCGGAGGCCGCAGTCCTGCGCTGAACGGCGCTCTCGACCGCTAGTGCCCCCCGCCGGAAGTCCGCCGAACAATTCGGCGGCCCAGCCCCACGCTGCGCGCACCGGCCGACGTCCCGAGTACGCCCGGTACGAGGGCCGCCGCCCGGCACACGCAGCGAGAACCTGGATCCACCGACTTACCCAACGGCCTTCCGGCGGGGGACACTAGCTGCCGGCGGATGAGCGACGCGCCCGATTTTCCCGGCTTCGCATCGCTGCGGGGCGGCGCTCCTAGGAGATGCGCAGCCGCCCGCCGGCGACGATCCGGTCGGCGTCGGCGATGTGCGGGTTGAGCCGGAGCAGGTGCGACACCGTGACGTGGTGGCGCGATGCGAGCCCGGTGAGCGTGGCGCCCGCCGGGATCACGACCTCGTTCGCCGGCGCCGGCCGGATCACGAGGTTCGCGCCCGCCCGGATTCGGTCGGGGTCGGCGATGGCGTTCTGCTCGGCGATCTGTTCGAGCGGGACCCGGTAGTGCAGCGCGATGCGCGCGAGCGTCTCCCCGGGCTGCACGGTGTGGGTGGTCGACCGGTCCGCACCGGGTGGCGCCGCGGGTTCCGGGGGTGCGCTGCGCGGCGGCTCGGGGCGCGGCGACTGCGGGCGCGGCGGGACGTCGGGGCCGGTGGACGTGGCCGGCGCCCGTGGGGTCGTCGGCCGGGGTGGCGAGGGGGGCACGGCAGGCTCCGGCGGGGGTTCCCCGACGGGCGTGGTGGCGGTGGCGAGCTCGGGTCCGGACTGGGTGGCGGCGATCGCCGCGATCACGCCGGCCGCGATCGGGACGGCGGCGAGCAGCCCGATCAGCGCCTGCCTGCCGGTGACCGGGGGCTTCCGGCCGGCTCCCGCCCGCGCCTCGGTGGCGGCGGACTCGAGATCGCGCCGCAGCCGCTCGTGATCCGGCTCGCTCATCGCCCGCCCTCGCTCATCGCGCGTATTCTGCATCCCTCGATCGGGGGTACGCCACCGGGTCGGGTTACGCAGACGGTGGTCACACCTCGCGATGGCGGCTTGCGTGGGCGTCGGTCGATCCGGTTGACTCTCCACGTTCGGCCGAGCGATCGTCACACAACGTGTCGACCTGTCCCTTGGGGGTCTGGATGCCCTGGTGGTCCGGTGAGGCGGACGGTGAGCCGCCCGTCGCCACGGATGGATCGCGACCGGCGGCGCGCAGCAGCGCCCCCGAACGGGGCACCGTGCACGAGCTCGCCGTCCGCAACGCGCGTGCCGCTGCCCTCTTCTCGGCGGGCAACGCGAAGGAAGCCGCCGCGATGTTCGAGGACACGCTGCGCGGGTGCCGTGCCCTGCTCGGCCGTGACCACCACGCCACGCTGACCGTCGCCGGCAACCTCGGCGCCGCGCGGGTGTCGGCGGGCAAGCGGCGCGAGGGCATCCACATGATCGCCGAGAACGTCGCCGACCGGGCGCGCGTGCTCGGCGACGAGGACCCCCGCACCCTCACCGCCCGCGACGCGCTCGCCGTGGCGTACCGGCTCGCGGGCGACGTCGACGACGCGGTGGAGCTCTCCGGCCAGGTCACGGCGCAGCGGCGGCGGAACCTCGGCCCGGCCCACCCCGACACGCTCACCTCGCGAATGGGCCTCGCCCGGGCCCAGGCCGCCGCAGGTGACCTCGAGGCGGCCACGGCACTGCTGAGTGCCGCCGTGCAGGACGCGGAGCAGGCGCTCCCGCCGCGTCACCCGCACCTCACCGCCCTCGTCGAGTGCGCCGAGGCCATCGGCATGACCCGCCGCGAGGGTTAGCCCTCCGACAACTCCCCGAGCTCCCCACCCCCGAACCGAGGCAACCGCATGTCGACCCCGACCGGCTACCTGACGCGCGAACGCGAGACCGCGCGCAGTGACGAAGCCCTGCTGCTGCGCCTGGGCTACTCCCAGGTGCTCTACCGCGAGATGGGCGGGTTCTCGAACTTCGCCATCTCGTTCACGATCATCTCGGTCCTCGCCGGGTGCCTGACGTCCTACTACCTGGCGTTCAACAACGGCGGCCCGGTCGCGATCACGTGGGGCTGGCTGCTCGTCGGCGTGTTCTCCGTGGTCATCGCGATGGCGATGGGGGAGATCGCGTCCTCGATGCCCACGGCGGGCGCGCTGTACTTCTGGGCGTCCAAGCTGGGCGGGCCGGCGTGGGGCTGGTTCACCGGGTGGTTCAACCTCCTCGGCCAGATCGCGGTCACCGCGTCGATCCAGTACGGATCGGCGACGTTCGCGACGGCGCTGCTGAGCCTGTGGTTCCCGGATCTGGTCGGCACCGACACGACCACGATCTTCATCGTCTTCAGCGTGATCGCCGCCGGGCAGCTGGCGCTCAACCTGCTCAACGTGAACCTGCTGTCGCGGATCAACACCCTCTCCGCATGGTGGCACATGGCCGGTGTCGCCCTGATCGTCGTGATCCTCCTGATCGTGCCCACCGAGCACCAGCCGGTCGCGTTCGTGTTCGGCGAGGTGATCAACAACTCCGGGTTCTCCGACACGGGCATCTGGTTCGTCTTCGGCCTCGGGCTGCTGATGGCGCAGTACACCGTCACCGGGTACGACGCATCGGCGCACATGAGCGAGGAGACCCGCGGCGCGTCGCGGGCCACGGCGCTGGGCATCGTCTGGTCCGTCGCCGCGTCGGTCGTGTTCGGGTTCGTCCTGCTGGTCGCGGTGACGTTCGCGGTGCCGGACGTGCAGGGCACGCTCGACGCCGCCGGGATGGCGGTGGTGTACATCTGGTCCGAGGCCACCAACGACTCGTGGGCCGAGTTCATGCTGGTCATCGTCGTGATCGCGCAGCTGTTCTGCGGCACGGCGTCGGTGACGTCGGCATCGCGGATGATGTTCGCGTTCTCCCGGGACCGGGCGGTGCCCGGGTCGCGGCTGTGGCGCCGGGTCGGGGCCAACCGCGTGCCGGTGAACTCGGTGATCGCGATCGCGGTCACCTCGTGGGCGCTGATGCTCCCGACCCTCGCCAACGGGGTGGTCGGCTACGCGGTCGGCACGTCGATCGCCGTGATCGGCCTCAACATCGCGTTCGCGCTGCCGATCATCCTGCGCATCAAGGCGGGCGACCGGTTCGAGCCGGGCGCCTGGAGCCTCGGCAGGCACTACAAGTGGCTCTCCCGGATCGCGGTGGCCTGGATCGGCGTGGTGTGCGTGCTGTTCCTGATGCCGATCTCGCCGAACGGCATTCCCGGCGCGGAGGGCTTCGCCTGGGAGGCGGTGAACTACGCCCCGCTCACGGTGGGCGGCGCGCTCGTCCTCTTCGGCGGCTGGTACTTCCTCTCGGCCCGCAAGTGGTTCACCGGGCCGGTGCGCGAGGCCCGCGTCGAGGACGAGCACCCCGCCACCCACCGCGAGAACGGCCGCCGGCAGCACGCGCGCCAGCCCGTCCGGCCGTACTGACGCTGTACGGGCGCTGTACGGGCGCTGTACGGGCGCTGTACGGGCGCTGTACCGGCCCTGTACCGGCCCTGTACCGGCGTCGTACCGACGCGTCAGCGGGCTGCCCGCAGCAGCCGCAGCTGGCCGAGC
Organism: Pseudonocardia adelaidensis; assembly: GCF_039543345.1. Lineage (NCBI taxonomy): Bacteria > Bacillati > Actinomycetota > Actinomycetes > Pseudonocardiales > Pseudonocardiaceae > Pseudonocardia > Pseudonocardia adelaidensis. The sequence continues at coordinate 199,581 of NZ_BAABJO010000005.1, forward strand.
TCGGCGGTGTTCTTCATGAGCTCGGCGTTGACCCAGCCGAGCATCTGCGCCATGGTCATACCCGCGTCGGCGGGCCAGGGGAACGGGGCGGGCGCGGCGAGGTCGGCGTCGGTGAGCCCGTCGAGCACCGTGCACCACTCGTCGTGCAGTCCGCGGAGCCACCCGACCGTGGTGGCGGGGCCGGGCCAGGCCACCGCCGTCCGGTCACGTGGCTCGCGGCCCCGGGCGTGATCGGTCGCCACGCTCCACCACCAGCCGAGGTGCCAGGTCACCCAGCCGATCGTCGGCACCGGGATCGGGTCCGGCTCCGCGTCGGCCCAGTCGGGGGTCCAGGTCCCGTCGGCGTCCCGCCGCACCGTCCAGCAGAGCGGGGCCGGTTCCCAGAGGAAGTCCTCGGTGGTCAGCCGGTCCAGGTGCAGGTCGGCGAGCGACCAGGTCAGGTCGAACTGCCACCGCAGCAGGTCGCGGGTCATCCACTGATCATCGCGACCCGCTGCGGTGGGGTGCACCCGGGTTTCGGTCAGCCGGCGAGCGCCGGCTCCGCCGGGACCCGGTCGCGCCGCCGGACCAGCCCGCTCAGCGCGATCAGGAGCCCGGCGACGGCGAACCCGGTGACGACGCCGAGCGCGGGGGTGAACCCGGCCAGCAGGGCGTCCGGGCCGGTGCGCCCCTCGCCGCCCGCCACGAGCACCGCCGTGACGATCGCCAGGCCGAGCGCGCCGCCCACCTGCAGTGAGGTGTTGAGCAGCCCGCCCGCGAGGCCCTGCTCCTCGTCCGGGATCCCGGCGGTGGCCTGGATGTTGAACGAGGCGAACGCCAGCATGAAGCCGAGGCCCAGCAGGATCATGCTGGGCAGTACGCCGACCACGTACGGGGCGTCGCGGTCGACCACGAGGAAGAGCACGTATGCGGCCACGTGGGCGACCACGCCGGCCGCGATCGTGCGGGCGGTGCCCACGCGGTCGATCAGCGGGTCCATCCGCGGGGAGCCGACCGCGACGATCAATGCGGCGGGCAGGAAGCCGAGCGCGGTCTGCAGTGCCGACCAGCCCAGCACGGACTGCAGGTACAGCATCACCACGAACTGGAACCCGAGGTAGGCGCCGAAGAACACCATGACGCCGAGGTTCGCCCTGGCCAGCCGGCCGGAGCGGAGGATGCCCATCCGCACGAGCGGGTGGGCGCTGCGCCGCTCGACGATCACGAACGCGGCGAGGAGGACGGCGGTGAGCCCGAACTGCAGCAGGGTGCGCGGCGTGAGCCAGCCGACCTCCGGCGCCTCGACCACCGTGTACACCAGCAGCAGCATGGCGGCGACGCCGCTGATCGCGCCGGGGAGGTCGTAGCCGCCGGTGCGCCGCGCCGGCCGGTCGTCGGGCAGGATCCGGTACGCCGCGACCAGCGTGAGGATCGCGATCGGCACGGGCAGGAAGAACGTCCAGCGCCAGCCGACCTCGGTGAGCAGCCCCGAGAACACGAGGCCCGCCGAGTACCCGCTCGCCCCGAACACCGCGAAGATGCTCAGCGCCCGGTTGCGGGCCGGGCCTTCCGCGAACGTGGTGGTGATGATCGAGAGGGCCGCGGGCGCGGTGAACGCCGCTGCGGCGCCCTTCACGAGGCGGGTGGCGATCAGCAGGGTGCCGTCATCGACGAGCCCGCCGAGCAGCGAGGCGACGGTGAACACCGCGACGGCGACGAGGAACACCCGTCGCCTGCCGAGCAGGTCGGCCGTGCGGCCGCCGAGGAGCAGCAGGCCGCCGTAGGACAGGACGTAGCCGCTGACGACCCACTGCAGTGCGCTGGTGGAGAGGCCGAGGTCGGCCTGGATGACGGGGAGCGCGACGCCGACCATCGACACGTCGAGCGCGTCGAGGCCGACGACGAGGGACACGGTGAGGAGCACGCCCCAGAGCCGGGGCGGCCACACCGTGGAGGTGGTCGTGAGGGAGGCGTTCACGAGCGACGAGACTACATGCGTACGCATCTAATGCAAGCGAATTTAATGAGCGTGCATCACAGTCCTGCGCATGCTATTGTGCCCGCCGTGAGCTCCACGAACGTCAGCGAAGCCGAGGAGCTACTGCTGGACGAGTGGCACGCCCTGCTCGCCCGCCACGCCACGGTCTGCGGGGCCCTCGAGGCCGAGCTGCGCAGGCGGCACGACATCGGCGTGAGCGAGTTCGAGGCCCTCGAACGCCTCGCCACGGGCGGGCAGGAGAAGTGCCGCGGTGTGGAGATCACCGAGGCCGTGCACCTGAGCCAGAGCGCGGCGTCCCGCCTGGTCGCCCGCATGGAGCGCGACGGTCTCGTCGAGCGAGCCGGCTGCCCGGAGGACCGGCGCGCGATCTACATCGCGCTCACCGAGGCGGGCAGGCGGCGCTACCTGGAGGCCAAGCCGACGCAGCGGGCGGTGCTGGCCGCGACCATGGGCGGGTAGGACAGCCGGTATCGGCTCACGCAACCCGTGCCGGCCGGCGCACCCCCTCGACGGCGCGCCCGAGCATCGACCGGGGTGCGTGCGGCACAACGCCGGACACCGCCGGCCGCCGGACGATCGAGAGCAGCGGGCACGGTCACGACGGCCGTCGGCTTCGTGATGCTGCTCGGGGTGAGTTTCCTGAGCTGCTGGGACCGGCACCGGGTGAAGGCGCTGTGGCGGCCGGAGCTGCCGGCTCCGTCAACCGCATGTCCGGCCGCAGCTTCGGCTCGGCCACACCCCGCTCGGTGACGACGGCGTCGACGAGGCGGGCCGGCGTCACGTCGAACGCGGGGTTGAAGGCGCGGGTGCCGGCCGGGGTGGTCGGCACGCCGGCGTGCGAGGTGACCTCGGCGGCATCGCGCTCCTCGATCGCGATCGCGGAACCGTCGGGCGTCGCCAGGTCGACGGTGGACCACGGCGCGGCGACGACGAACGGGACCCCGGCGTCGGCGCAGGCGAGCGCGAGCCCGACGGAACCGACCTTGTTGGCGGTGTCGCCGTTGGCGGCGATGCGGTCCGCCCCGATGATCACCGCGTCCACGAGGCCCCGCAGGATCGCGCCGGGCGCCGCACTGTCGACCTGCACGACGTGGTCGATGCCGTCGGCGGCGAGCTCCCACGCGGTGAGGCGGGCGCCCTGCAGGAGCGGGCGCGTCTCGTCGACGTGCACGAGCCCGACCGCGCCCCTGCCGTGCAGCTCGCGGACGATCCCGAGCGCGGTGCCCCACGCCGTGGTGGCGAGCGTGCCGGTGTTGCAGTGGGTGAGCAGCCGCAGGGAACGGCGGGGGCAGTGCGCGAGCAGCCAGTCGGCGCCCAGCTGCGAGAGACGCCGGTTGGCCGCCTCGTCCTCGGCGAGCACCCGGCGGGCCTCGGCGAGCGCCGCCGCGGGTCCCTGCGTGACGAGCGGCAGCACCCGGTCCACGCCCCAGCCGAGGTTCACCGCGGTGGGCCGGGCGTCGCGGAGCCGCCCGATCTCGCGCCGCAGGTGCCGCTCGTCCCAGCCCTCGCGCCGGGCCTGGGCCAGCGCGAGGACCACCCCCAGCGCCCCCACCGCGCCCAGCGCGGGCGCGCCGCGGACGGCGAGCCGGCGGATCGCGCAGACGAGCGTGGAGACGTCCGGGGCCTCGATGTAGACCTCCTCGCCGGGGAGCCGGGTCTGATCGAGGAGGCGGACGGCGGGGACGTCCCCCTCGAGCCACTCGACGGTCGTGATGGCCACGCCACCACGGTATGCGGCGCGGGGCTCAGGCGGCGCCGCGCCACCAGCGGCGGGCCGTGGGGTGGGTCACGGCGCCCGGCGGGGGGACCTCGACGCCGACGGTCCGCCGCACGAGCCGGCGCTCGCGCTCCTGCGCGGCGGCGAGCGCGGGCGTGTCGGCGTGGGCGTCCAGCACCGCCCGGAGCCCGCGCCCGCCCGTCGCCGGGTCGGTCCACGCCGCCACGACGGCGGCGTCGAAGTCCGCGGGGGAGTCGGCGGGAGCGTTCTCGAGCAGGGAGTCGACGCGCGCGAGCAACGCGGTGCGCCAGCGGTGGTGGAGCGCGAGGAGGAACGCCTCGACGCTGCCGAACGCGGCCTCGACCTCGCCGCGGCGGGTGATCTCCGGGCGCCCGGTCCGGGCGGCTTCGGCGAGCACCTCGCGGACCAGCAGGAACTTCGGGGACATGGCGTCGGTCTCCAGCGCTGCGACGGTTACATACTCTGTGTACGTACACCGAGTATGTCGTAGACTCCGTGCATGTCAAGGCCGAAGAGCCGCCGCGAGCTCTACTCGGAGGCCACCCGCGCGGCGCTGCTCGAGACGGCCACCGCGATGTTCGCCGAGCGGGGCTTCGCGCGGACCTCCCTGGACGACATCGCGGTCGCGACGCAGGTCACCCGCGGCGCGGTGTACCACCACTTCGAGAGCAAGCAGGCGGTGTTCGAGGCGGTCTTCGACGCCCTCGAACAGGACATGACGGCGCGGGTCTCGGCCGCGGCGGCCGGGCAGCCGGACGCGTGGCAGGCGGCGATGGCCGCGCTCGACGCGTTCCTCGACCTGTGCTGCGAGGACCGGTACGGCCGGCTGTGCTGGCTGGAGGGCCCGCTCGCGTTGGGCTGGGCGCGGTGGATGGACTACGAGAAGAAGTACGCCTTCGCGCTGATCGACGGGTTCCTGCAGGCCGCCCGGGCGGAGGGCCTGCTCGCCCCGGTGCCCGCACCGACGAGCAGCGAGCTGGTGTTCCACCTGCTGGGCGGCGCGGGGCGCATCATCGCCGAGGCGCAGGGGGCCGACCGGCGGGCGCTGCGCGACGACTGCGCCGTGACGATCCGCCGGATGCTCAACGGAATGCGCGCGTAGCCGACTCCGGCTCCGCCGTGGCGGCCGGTCCGCTGTCGAGCAGCTCAGCGGCGCCCTGGACGACCACGCGCACGTTGCGCCGGTTCCACACCGGGTTGGCCGCCATCCGGTCCGAGCGGGTGACGCAGGCGTTGACGTGGTCCAGCCAGCCGAGCAGGACCAGCAGCTCGGGCGCGAGGACGCTGCCGCCGAGCGCCGACTGGCACCCGACGAGCACATCGGCCTCTGCCCGCGGCACGCCGCCGAGCCACCGCAGCACCACCGGGCCGAACTCCTCGCCGTTCGCCATCGCCTCCGCCATCGGGACGAACGTCGCGACGTCGAGCACCGCCAGACCGTCCGGCCGCGCGGTGCACCAGTCGATGATCGCGCTCACCTGGCCGTTCGGGGCGGCGAGCAGGTTCACCGGGAGGTAGTCGCCATGGGTCCAGCCGATCCCGACGACCTGACCGCGCAGCCGGGCGTCCAGCACCGCGGCGAGCCGGCCCGCTTCGGTCCGCAGCCCGGAGGGCAGCGTGCGGGACACGGCGGCGATCGGGCCGTGCACCCACGCGTCGAGCTCCGCGTCCCCGACCCGCCGGGGCGTGGCCGTGCGCCGGTGCAGCTCGCTGATCGCGCCGACCGCGCTCGACACGAACGCGCCGCGACGCGCCGGGTCGGACAGCGCGTCCGGCCCGGGCCCGCCGGGCAGCAGCGTCTCGGTGGAGCAGTAGGCGCCGCCGATCTCGGCGGTGCCGAGCACCCGGGGGATCAGCGGCGTCCAGTGCCGGATCCGCGGGTCGGTGTGCAGCGCCGCCAGCGCCTCGGTCTGCTGGCGCAGCTCGTGCTGCCCGTTCGCGGTGTCGGCGGCCTTCAGCAGAGCGCGCCGCTCGCCCACCGGCCCGACCGCGACCACGACCGTCTCGGAGCCACCGCCCATCCGGGAGCCGAGCGCCCAGCCGGCCGGAGCGCCGACCCGCTGCAGGCCGTCCGTGCCGACCCGGCGGAGCAGGGCGGAGCTGCGGATGGCGTCGATCCACCTGCCGAGCGGGCCGGGCACCCACGGCGCGTTCGTGATGAGCACGACGGCCGCGACGGCGCACTGCGCGAGCAGCCAGGCCAGCCCGACGGCCAGGACGCCTAGGTGGGGCATGAGCAACCAGGCCAGTCCGATCGTGAGCACCGAGAGGGAGGTCGGAACGCCGAACTGCACGCCGGTGCGCTGGCGCACGCGCGCCGTGCTGGTGGCCGCCGCCGTGACCACGTTGGGTATCGCGGACAGCGCGACGAGCGCGAGCGCCCCGGTGCCGGCCGCGGCGTAGTGCGGCCCGAACAGCGCGAGCACCAGCGGCGCGCCGAGGGCCAGCACCACCGCGACCGGGACCACGAGCATCAGCCCGCGCCGCACGGTCTCCCGCCGCGCCCTGTCGACCTTCGCCGGGTCGGCCGCGCTGTGGGCGATCATCGACTGGCCCATCCCGGAGGGCACCATGTACAGGGCGAGGCCGAACTGCCACACCATGTTGTAGGCGGCCGCCGCCTCGGCGCCGAGGCGGCCGAGCACCAGCACCGGCAGGCCCATCATCGCGGTCTGCCAGAACAGGGCACCCACGTAGTCGGCGCCGACGAACCGGCCGACGGCGCCCACCGTGATCGGCACCGCCCGGTCGGCCGTCTTCCTGCCGTGTGCGGGCAGCAGCCGGACCAGCAGCCAGAGGTTGATCGGCAGCACGATCAGGACCGTGGCGACCACCCAGGACAGGGCGATGCCGCCGGGCACGGCCGCGAGGGTGACCGCGACGAGCAGGCCGATCTTGAGCAGGGAGAACACGAGGTTCTCGATCGGCACCGCGGTGGCCCGGCCGACGGCGGTGAGGACGTAGTCCTGCAGGCTGAACAGCGTCCAGACCGGGCAGCTCACGGCGAAGAACGCGACGAGCGTGCCGTAGCCGGCCACATCGACGAGCTCGGGGGCCCACCAGATCGCGCCGAGCGCGAAACCCGCACCCGCGAGCGCGGACACGGCGACCGCCACGAGGTAGCCGAGCACCACCAGCCGGCGCGCCGCGGTGCCCGCGACGGGGACGAACCGCAGCAGCGCGTGCGACATGTTCAGGTGGGCGACGCCGCCGACGAGCATCAGCGACGAGAGCGCCACCGCGTTCACACCGACGACGTCGGCCGGGAGCATCTGCGCGGCGAGCACCCAGTACAGCAGCCCGACCGCGGACGTCATCCCGGAGCTCACGACCAGGGCCAGCCCGTCGCGGTGCTGCGGTGCCCGCCATCCGTTCAGCAGGCCTTTCACCCGCGCGACCGCCACTGCCACCTGCGCGCCCCCCAAGGAGATCCGGCGCTACTACACCGTCGTGAACACTGCGTGGACGGCCGCCGAACGCCGCCTGTCCGCGGGACATACTGCCGGAGTGCCGGATCTGTCCGCTCCTGACCCCGCCGGCGCAGCGCGGAAACGCTCGTCGCGGGCGTCACGCACCAACCCCGGTGCCGGCACCCCAACTGCAGTTCGGGTGCCGGCGCGACGGTTGGTGTGTGACGAGAGGGATCGGCGAGCGACCCCGCCTCAGTAGACCGTGACCTCCGTGCCCACCCGGGCGACGTCGCTGGCCCACAGCAGGTCCATGGCCGCGTTGGTGACGCGTACGCAGCCGTGCGACGCCGGGTGCGCGGGGATGCTGCCGGCCCCGTGCACGGCGATGCCGCCGTGGAAGTACTTCGGCCGGTAGAGCATCCCGAGTTCGGCCTCGCGCACACCGTTGATCTGGCGCTCGATCTCGAAGTCACCGCGTGGGGTGTGCGCCACGCCGGAGCCGCCGGACGGGCGGTCGTAGGTCTCCCCGCTGCCGGTGGAGGTGTTGAGCGCCCACTGCACCTGGCCGTCGCGCACGACGAGCAGGATCTGGCGCTCCAGGTCGACCTCGATGTGGTCACCCTCGGTGCTGCGGGCGGACGGCCGCGCCGCCGTGGGGAGCTCCGCGCGCGTCTGCGGCCCGGCGACGCCGTCGCGGTCGAGGCCCTCGGCCTTCTGGAACGCCATCACGGCCTGGCGGGTGAGCTGCCCGTAGTGGCCGTCGATCTCGCCGAGCCAGAAGCCGAGGCCGGACAGGCGCTGCTGGAGCTCCTGCACCGCGGGCCCGGACGAGTCGAGGTTCAGCACCGCGTCGGCGGCCTCGGGCTCGGCGGTGGAGGGGGTGGGGGTGGGAGGGGCCGAGGTGGGGGGCGTGGTGGTGCCGGACGGGGGTGTGGTGGCGGGGGCGGGCGCAGCGGCCGCGGGCGGGAGGGTGTCCGGGGAGGGGCCGAGCGGGCCCCCGCAGGCGCCGGTCAGGGCCAGACCGCCTGCCACCACGAGGGTGACCGCGATCCCGGCGGGTGTGCGGGCGGCGGGGCTCCGTTCCGCGCGGTGTGGTTCGTCGACGGCCGGGCCGGCAGCCATGGAGTACTCCTCGGGTCCAGAAACGATCATGCCCGGAGGAGTGTCCGGCGAAACGCCACGGCGTTTGCGACCGCGGCCCCCGACCGGTCAGCATCGCGAGATCATCCTGCACGCACGGGTGCGAGGCGCGCATATCGCCCCCCGGACGCGGCGATGTCACCCGGCAGGTCAACCGGCGGTGCGCCGGGGTCGCCCGTGCCACGACTCCCACAGCGCTGCGTAGGCACCGCGTCCCGCGATCAGGTCGTCGTGGGTGCCGATGTCGGTGATGCGACCGTCCTGGAGCACCGCCACCCGGTCCGCGTCGTGGGCGGTGTGCAGCCGGTGGGCGATCGCGACGACGGTGCGGCCGGCGAGGGCGGCCGCGAGGGCCCGTTCGGTGCTGCGGGCGGTGGCCGGGTCGAGGAGGGCGGTGGCCTCGTCCAGCACCACCGTGTGCGGGTCGGCGAGCACGACGCGGGCCAGTGCGAGCTGCTGGGCGACGGCGCCGCCGGGCTGCAGCGCACCCGGGCCGAGCCGGGTGCCGAGGCCGTCCGGGAGCTCGTCGAGCCGGGCACCGACGGTGCCGAGCGCGGCCCGCAGGGCGCCGTCGTCGGCATCGGGGGCGGCGAGGAGGAGGTTGTCGCGCACGGTGCCGAGGAACACGTGGTGCTCCTGGGTGACGAGCACGACGTGGCGGCGCCGCTCCGCCCGGTCGAGGCAGGCGATCGGCACGCCGCCCACCGTCACCGTGCCCGTGCGGGGCGTGTCCAGCCCGGCCAGCAGCCGGCCGAGGGTGGACTTGCCCGCCCCCGACGGCCCCACGAGCGCGATCCGCTCGCCGGGGTGCAGGTCCAGGTCCACGCCGCGCAGCGCATCGCGATCGTGCCCCGGGTAGCCGAAGTGCACGTTCCGCACCCTCACCCGCTCACCGCGCGGCGGCGCGCCCGCCGGGGCGGGCGGGCTGCCGGCGACGCCCTCGACGCGCGCGAACGCGGCGGTGCTGCTCTGCAGCTGCTCGAGGCGCCACAGGATCTCGTTGAGGGGCTGCGCCAGCTGCCGCAGGTAGAGCGTCGCGGCGGCCACGGCGCCCAGCGTCACGGCGCCGTGCGCGAGCAGCACGCCGCCGACCAGGAGCACAGCGACGACCGGGAGCACGTGGCAGACGTCGACGGCGGGGAACAGCACGCTGCGCAGGGCGAGGGTGCGCTCCCGGGTGCGCCGGGCCGTCTCGATCGCCTCGCGGCACGCGGCCACCCGGTGCTCCTGCAGCCGCAGGGCCTCGACGGTGCGCGCTCCGGCCGCGGTGGCGGTGAGGACCTCGGCGAGCGCGGCGGCGGCGGTGCCTTCCGCGAGGTAGGCGGCGTGGGCCCGCCGCAGGTACCAGCGCGTGGCGCACCACGTGCCGACCAGGCCGACGAGGCCGCACCCGCCGAGCAGGGGCGCCACGACCACCACGGCGGCGAGCAGGAACAGCGCCTGGACCGCCGCGACGAACAGCTCCGGACCGGCGTCGCGGAGCGTGACGGCCATCGCGGCGACGTCGCCGGTGCCGCGCGCGGCGATCTCGCCGGTGCCGGCCCGCTCCACCGTGGCCGTCGGGAGGGCGAGCACCCGCTCGACGTACCGTTCCCGGACGCGCGAGAGGGTGCGTTCGCCGAACCGGTACGCGACCCACCTGGCCTGGCGGGCCAGCAGGAGCTGGACCACCGCGCACGCGATGATGCCCAGCGCCAGCCGGTCCACGACCTCCGGAGCGCTCCCGGCCCGCACCTCGTCGAGGATGCGGCCCACCAGCCACGGCCCGGCGAGCCCGGCCCCCGCGGCCAGCGCGGTGAGCACGACCATCCGGGTGACCTCCCTGCCGTCGGCCCGGACCAGGCCCAGCGCGGCCCGGCGCGCGGCGGCCGGGGTGGCCACGGGGAGCGCGTGCTCCTTCACCGGGAGACCACCGCCCGGTAGCGCGGGTCGGTGGAGAGCAGCTCCTCGTGCGTGCCGGTCGCGGCGACCTGCCCGTCCAGCAGCAGGCACACCGTGTCGGCGTGCGCCAGCACCAGCGGCGAGGTGGTGATGACGAGCGTCGTGCGTCCCACCCGCGCGGCGCGCAGCCCGGCCGCCACCGCCGCCTCGGTGTGCGCGTCGAGCGCCGACGTGGGCTCGACGGCGAGCAGCACCTCGGGGTCGGCCACGAGCGCCCGGGCCAGGCGGACGCGCTGGCGCTGGCCGCCCGACAGGTTGCGGCCGTCGCCGTCGACGTGCCCGGCGAGCCCGCCCGGCAGCCCGTGCACGACCTCGTCGACGGCCGCGGCCGAGAGGGCGCCCCGCACCGCGGCATCGGTGGCGTCACCCTCGGGGGCACCGGGGGCGAGCACCTCGCGCAGGGGGCCGGCGAACAGCGCGGCGTCCGGGTCGGCCACCAGGATCCGTTCCCGGACCTCGACGGCCGCGATCGCGCCGAGGGGCTGCCCGTCCCACGTGGTGTCCGACGCGGTGAACCGGCCGAGCCGGTCGACCACGGCCGCGGCGTCGGCAGGCCGGGGGCTCACCAGCGCCGTGAACGTGCCCGGTGCCAGCTCCACACCGGAGTCCGGGTCCCGCAGCCGGGCCGGGGCCCGGGGGCCGGGGCCGCCGGTGACCGGGTGGGGTTCGAGGGCGAGGAACCGGGCCACCCGGTCCGCGGCCACCCAGCCGCGGCTGAGCTGGTGGCCACCCTCGATGAGCGCGTTGACCGGCGACACGAGGAGCGCGGCATACCCGTAGACGGCCAGCACGTCGCCCAGGGTCATCGCGCCTGTGGCGGCCGTCCGAGCGGCGATCCAGGTGACGGCGCCGACGAACAGCACCGGGAGCCCGGCCCCGACCGCCTCGATCCAGCTGCTGATCGCGCCGACCCGGTACCCCTCGGCGCGCAGGTCCGCGGAGGTGCGGCCGTAGCGCCGCGCGATGACCGCCTCGCCGCCGAGGCCGGCCAGCACGCGCAGCCCGCCGACGATGTCCAGCAGCCGGGCGGTGAGCGCGCCCTGCTGGACCCGGTAGGTCGCCTCGACCGCGCGGAGCCGGGCCAGCAGCGGTCCGACGAGCACCGCCAGCAGCGGAACGCCGAGCAGCACGACTGCCGCCAGCACCGGCGAGACCAGGCCCATCAGGGCCGCCACCAGCACGTACGTCACCGCCGCTCCGACGCTGGGCCCGGCGACGGTCAGGGCGGTGCTCACCATGATGACGTCGCTCAGGCCGATGCTGGCGACCTCACCCGTCGTGGTGCGGACGGGCAGGGCGGCGCCGAGCCGGGTGGCGTGCACCAGCACCGCGTGGGCGGTCAGCACGAGGCTGGTCATCGACAGCGTGCCGAACACCGATCCGGCGACCACCCGACCGCGCTGGCGCACGACCAGCCACCAGAGCACGTGCCCCGGACCGGGGCGGGCCGGCACGTCGATCACCGACCCCCCTCGTGATCAGCCCACGTCCGCTCAGGTTGCCAGATCGGCCAGCGCGGCGGAGGCCTTTTCGCGGAACGCGGACACGTTGCGCAGCTTGATCTCCTCGTAGCCGCGGATCACGTCCGGCAGGGCTGCGATCTCCGCGACCGCGTCGGCGGTGTCCGGGCGCAGGTGCTCGAGGGCGGCGCGGACCAGCGCCTGGTACTCCGGCACGAGTGCGCGCTCGACGCGGCGCACCTCGGCGCGCCCGAACGGGTCGAGCGCGCTGCCGCGCAGCCTGCGGGCGGCGCGCAGCGCGCGGAACGCGGGCCCCGCCGAGCGGCGCAGCCGGATCTTGCGGGTCATGCCGAGCGCGCGCAGCACCGGCGGGTGCAGCAGAACCGAAACGGCGGCGTCCGGGCCGAACTCGGCGTCGCGCCGCGCCCGCTCGGCCGGGTCGAGGTGCAGCCGCGCCACCTCGTACTCGTCCTTGTAGGCCATGAGCTTGTGCAGCCCGCGGGCGTAGGCGACGGCGACCCGCTCGCCCGCGTCGGTTCCCGCGCGCTCGGTGGCGATGGCCGCGACCCGCTGGACCTCCTCGGCGTAGCGGTCGGCGTAGCGCTCGTCCTGGTAGCCGGTGAGGTCGGTGACGCGGGTGGCGAGGACGTCGGCGAAGCGCGTCGCCGGCTCGGGGGCCGCGGCGGAGCCGGTGGCGGCGGCCACGGCGGCGGGCTCCGCGACCGCGGCCCGGCCCCAGCGGAACGCGGCGAGCGTCTTCTCGACACCCGCGCCGTTCAGGCGGATGGCCTGCTCGATGGCGTCCGCCGCGATCGGGATGCACCCGTGCTGGAACGCCGCCCCGATCAGCAGCATGTTCGCCGGCATGTGGTCGCCGAAGAGCGCCTCGGACAGGCCCTGCGCGTCGACGTGCAGCGCGGCGTCCGCGCGGGTGGCCGCGGCGATGCGGCCGAGGGCGTCGGCGGGGGAGCCGGGCACGGCGACGCGCCCGGTGACCATGGCCGCCGTCGGCACCACGGCGGAGCTCACCACCGCGACCGTGTGACCCGGCCGGGTGACGGCGAGGTTCGCCTCGGCGGCGGCGCCGAGCAGGTCGAAGCCGATGAGCACGTCCGCCGTGCCGGGAGAGGCGCGCAGCGCCCCGCGCACCGGCTGTTTGGCGATGCGGACGTCGCTCACCACCGGGCCGCCCTTCTGGGCCAGCCCGATCTGCTCCAGGCCCGCCGCGTAGCGCCCGTCGATGTGGGCGGCCATCTGCAGGATCTGCGACACGGTGACCACGCCGGTACCGCCGATCCCCGGCATGCGCAGCAGCACCCCGCTGTCACCGCTGAACCTGCTCGCCGGCTCGGGCAGCCCGCTGGGCGGCTCGGGCACCGGGCGCCGGGCCCGGTCACCCGGCTCCACCAGCAGGAACGACGGGCAGTCGCCCTTGAGGCAGGACAGGTCGGTGTTGCAGGACGCCTGGTGGATGCGGGTCTTGCGGCCGAACTCGGTCTCATGGGGCTGCACGGACAGGCACGTGGAGGCCTGGGCGCAGTCGCCGCAGCCCTCGCACACCCGCTCGTTGATCACGACCTTGGCGGTGGGGGTGGGCAGCTTCCCGCGCTTGCGCAGGCGGCGCTCTTCGGCGGCGCAGCGGTCGTCGTGGATCAGGACGGTGACGCCGTCGAGGGCGGCGAGCTCCCGCTCGGCCGCGGCGAACTCGTCGCGGTGGCGGACCGATGCGATCGGGTCGAGGGCGACGCCGCGGTAGGTGCCCGGGTCGGCCGTGGTGACGACCACGCGCCGCACGCCCTCCACCGCGAGCCAGCGGGTGAGCGCGGGGACGTCGAGGCGGCCCTCGGCGCGCTGGCCGCCGGTCATCGCGACGGCGTCGTTGTAGAGCAGCTTGTAGGTCATGGTGACGCCGGCGGCGACGGCCGCGCGGATGGCCAGTGACCCGGAGTGGTGGAACGTGCCGTCGCCGAGGTTCTGCACGAAGTGGCGGTCGTCGGTGAACGGGGCGAGCCCGAGCCACTGCGCGCCCTCGCCGCCCATCTGCGTGAGCCCGAGCTGGTGGCCGCGCCCGGCGCCGTCGAGCGCGATCATCGCGTGGCAGCCGATGCCCACGCCGACGAGCGTGTCGTCGCCGGTGCGGGTGGAGGTGTTGTGCGGGCAGCCGGAGCAGAAGAACGGGGTGCGTGCGGCCAGGGGGAGCGCGATCCGCGACGGCGGCTTCGGGGTGATCGTCTCCAGGTGGACGGCGGCGGTGCGGGGGAGCCGGTCGGGGCCGATGCGGGCGGCGAGCGCGCGGGCCACGTCCTCGGCGCCGACTGCTGCGCGGGCGGGCAGCAGCGTCCGGCCGTCGGGGTCGTGGCGGCCGACGACGCGCGGCGTGCCCGGCCGGCCGTAGAGCGCCGCTTTCAGGTGGTCCTCGAGGAAGGGGACCTTGTCCTCGACGACGAGCACCTCGTCGAGGCCATCGGTGAGCTCGGCGAGTGCGTCCGCGTCGACCGGGAACGGCACGGCGAGGGTGATGATCCGCAGGCCGAGCGCCTCCATGGCGGCCTCGTCGAGGCCGAGGTCGTCGAGGGCGCGCCGCACGACCGCCGCGCTCGTGCCGGACGCGAGCACGCCGAGGCGCGCGTTGCGGGCGGTGAACGCGACGCGGTTGAGCCCGGCGGCGCGGACGTAGGCGCGGGCGAGGTCGAGCCGCCGGGTGAGCGCGTCGTGCTCCGCGTCGAGGGCGGTGGCGCCGACGAGGACGCGGGGCGCCTCCTCGGCCCGGCCGGGCTTCGGCACGCCGAGGTCGAGCGCGCCCGCGTCGATCGTGGCGGCGTCGATCGTGGCGGCCGCGTCGGCGACGTCGGCCACGACCTTCATCCCGGTCCAGAGCCCGCACGCGCGGGACATCGCCACGGCGTGCAGCCCGAGCTCGACGACCTCCGCGACGGATCCGGGTGCGAACAGCGGGAGCAGCAGGCTCTGCGCCATCGGCTCGCACGAGCTGGGAACGGTGGAGGACTTGCAGGACGGGTCGTCGCCGATCAGGGCCACCGCGCCGCCGAGCGCGGTGGTGCCGGCGAGCGTGCCGTGCCGGATGGCGTCGGCCGCCCGGTCGAGACCGGGGTTCTTGCCGTACCAGAACCCGGTGACACCGTCGTGGCGCCGGCCGGGGGCCTGGCGCAGCAGCTGGGTGCCGGCGACGGCCGTCGCCGCGAGCTCCTCGTTGACGGCGGGCCGGACGACCACGCCCGCCTCGTCGAGGAACCGGCCCGCGCGCGCCATCTCCTGGTCCAGGCCGGCGAGCGGTGAGCCCTGGTAGCCGCTCACGAACGCGCGCGTGTCCAGGCCGCGCGCGGTGTCGAGCCTGCGTTGCTCCAGGACCATCCGCACGAGCGCCTGGATCCCGGTGATCAGGACGCGGCCGTGGCGGGCGGTGTACTTGTCGTCCAACGTGACTGTGGTGGGCGGCGCGGTGGGCGGCACTGTCGACCTCCGTCAGGGCGGGTACCAGGAGGAGACCGCCTCCGTCCCGCCGAGGCAAGAGCTCTGCAGCATCGGTGCATGAACACGCAAACGCCTTGTGCTTTGATCGGCTGACAGCTCGAGTTCTTTGCGCGGAGGGGCCCGTGTCCGACAACAGCGTGGTCGACGAGACCGATCGGCGGCTCCTCGACCTGCTGCGCGCCGACGGCCGCCGGACCTACTCCGAGATGGCCGTGGAGGTGGGGCTCTCCGTCGCGGCGGTGAAGCGGCGCGTCGACCGGCTGCGCGAGATCGGCGTGATCACCGGGTTCACCGTGCAGGTCGACCACGCGAAGCTCGGCCAGGGCGTCGAGGCGTTCATCGAACTGCGCTTCCTCGGCACCACGCGGGTGAGCGAGATCGTGCGCTCGGTCTCGACGATCCCGGAGGTGGACGCCGTCTTCACGCTCGCGGGCGACCCGGACGCGCTGGTGCAGCTGCGCGTGCGCGACCTGGCCCACCTGCAGCAGGTGATCGACACGCTGCGCCGCTCCGGCGTCGTGACGGGCACCCGCACCCTGATGGTGCTCGGGTCGTGGGAGCGGCGCGGCTAGCGTGTCGGGTGCGTTCCGCCGGACGCACCCGGGGGTGTCCACGGTTTCGAATTCGAGCCCGTTCAGGGTCCCTCCGCCCGCAGCACCGTCCGCACCACCGGCCAGGGCCGCCCGGCCTCGGCGAGGACGAGGTCGGCGCGGCTGCCGGGCGTGAGCGCGCCGCGGTCGGGGAGCCCGACGGCGTCGGCGGCGCCCGCCGTCACCAGCCGGACCGCGGCCGGCAGGGCCATGACGCCGTCGGCGGCGAGCAGGAACGCGGCGGCCAGCAGGCCGGAGGGCAGGTAGTCGGACGCGAGCGCGGTCACCAGGCCGCGGGCCAGCAGCTCGCGCGCCGAGGCGTTGCCGGAGTGCGAGCCGCCGCGCAGCGCGTTGGGCGCTCCCATGACCACGGGCATGCCGCGTTCCCTCGCCGCGGCAGCGGCCTCGAGCGTGGTGGGGAACTCGGCCACCGCCCCGCCGCGCCCGGCGAGCGCGGCGATCTCCGCGGCCGACGCCGGGTCGTGCCCGACGAGGCGCACGGCCCCGGTCCGCGCCAGGTCGCCCAGCACGGACAGCGCCTCGTCCCGGACGTCCAGGTTCGCCTCCCGTGCGGCGACGAACGCGTCGACGTGGGCACGCGCCTGTTCGGCGGTGAGGTCGCGGGTGCCCATCACCCACCGCTCGTAGAACGAGCGGTCGGCGTACTGGCCCTGCCCGGGCGTGTGGTCCTCGTGCGAGACGAGCGCGGTCGTGCCGAGCCCGGCCAGCCGGGTCCGCAGCGCCGCGAGCCCCCCGGCCGACCGCACGTCGAGCCGGTGCAGGATGCGGTGCTCGACGGGGCCGTCCCCGCGGTCGGCCACCTGGCGGCACAGCTCGAGCGCCGCGTCCACCGAGCGCACCTTGAGCGAGCCGTCGCCCTGCTCGAACGCGGCGCCGTGGAAGACCGTGGTGATCCCGGCGGCGCGCAGCTTGCCCTCGAACGACAGCAGGGCGAACCGCCACGGCACCTCGGCGCCCGGACGCGGCATCCGCTCGCGCTCGAGCCCGTCCGAGTGCACGTCCACGAGGCCGGGGAGGCAGTAGGCGCCGCCGCCGTCCACGTCGGCGCCCGTGCCGGCCGGGTGCGGGCCGACCTCGGCGATGCGTCCGTCCCTCACGGCGACGCGGGCGTCGTCCAGCACCCGGTCGGGCAGGACGGCCCGCACGTGCCCGAGCACGTAGTCGGCGGGCGGCCGCAGCAGCGACCAGCGCTGGGCGGTGGGCGCGCTCACGCCGGGCCGCCGGTGCAAGCCAGCATGGTGGCCTTACTGGCACAACACGGCAGCAAGGCCACCATGCTGTCACTCGCGTGCGGTCCGGGGCGCCTCATGCCGCCGCCCCGAGGACCTCGGCGGGCGTGCCCTCCGCCGCGACCCGGCCGTCGCGCAGCTCCACGACCCGGGTGGCGAGGGCGCGCATCGCGTCGGCGTCGTGGAAGACCGCGAGCACCGCGACGCCCGCGCCGGACAGGGACGCGATCAGGTCGAGCGCCCGCTCGCGGTTGGCGGGGTCGAGCGCGGACACCGGCTCGTCGAGCAGCAGCAGCCGCGGGGGCCGGACGGTGGCGGCCGCGAGGTTGACGCGCTGGCGCTCCCCGCCGGAGAGCACCCCGCAGTCGACGTCCCAGAGCGCCTCGTCGAGGGCGAGCCGGCGCAGGGCCGCCGCGGCCGCGTCGGATGCGGCGACGCGGTCGAGGCCCCGACGCCGGGCGGCCGCGGCCACCAGCTCGAGCGGGCCGGTGCGCGGCGGCGCGGCGAGGAACTGGGACACGTAGCCCAGCTCGCGGGACCGCAGCCGGGCGAGCGCGCGGTCCGGAAGGGACGTGAGCTCGACGGCGCCCTCCTCCCGGAACAGCGTGACGGTGCCGGCGTCGGGCAGGTAGGTCCGGTGCACGCAGCGCAGGAGGCTCGACTTGCCCGCACCGCTCGGGCCGGCCAGCGCGACGTGCTCGCCCGCGGCGACGTCCAGGTCCACGCCGCGCAGCGAGGCGACGGTGCGCCCGTCGACGGTGTGCAGGGTGAACGTCTTCTCGAGGCCCCGGATCCGCAGGACTCTCATGATCACCTCCGGGCCGCGGCGACGAGCCGCTGGGTGTAGGGGTGGTGCGGGTCGCGGAAGAGCTGGTCGGTGAGCCCCTGCTCGACCACCCGGCCGAGCTGCATCACGAGCGACCGGTCGGTCAGCGCCTCGATCACGGCGAAGTCGTGGCTCACCACCACGGCGGCGACGTCGCGCTCGGCGAGCAGGCCCCGCAGCAGGTCGAGCACGCCCGCGGCGACCGATGCGTCGAGGCCGGTGGTCGGCTCGTCGAGCAGCAGGACGTCCGGGTCGGTGGCGAGGGCCTTGGCGATCTGCACGCGCTGGCGCATGCCGCCGGAGAACGTGCGGACCGGGTCGTCCATGCGGGAGAGCGGCACCTCGACGCGGTCGAGCAGGTCGGCGGCCCGCGCGCGGATCGCGCCGTAGCTGCGCCAGCCCGCGGCGGTCAGGCGCTCGGCGATGTTGCCACCCGCGGTGACGTCCAGCGCGAGCCCCTCGGACGGGTCCTGGTGGACGATGCCGAGCGTCGCGATCCGGAGCTCGCGCCGGGCGGGGCCGTCGAGGGTCATGACGTCGGTGCCGCCGGCGTCGACGGCCGAGAGGAACAGGTGCCCCGCGGTGGCCGGCTCATCGCCGACGATGCAGCGCAGCACCGTCGACTTGCCGGAGCCGGACTCGCCGATCAACCCGACGGCCTCGCCCGGCGCCACGTCGAACCCGACGTCCCACGCGGCCACGATCGCCCCGGTGGACGGGCTGACGGCGGTGCCGTGCTCCGGCCCGGTGCCGGGAACGGCCGCGGCGCCCCCGGGCCCGTGCACCTTCCCGATGCCCTCGACGAGGAGCGCCCACTCCGTGCCCCGGGATGTTGCAGCAACGCCACCTTCACGCAACGACGTTGCATGGAAGTGGCCTTGCTGCAATCCGGAGGGGCGGGCGGCCGAGACGGACAGCAGGTGCAGCGGGGCCGCCGCGCGGTGGGTCGCCCGGTCGGCGTCGCCGTCCGCCACGCGCGCACACCACTCCGTGTCGCTGCACGCGAAGCGACCCGGCCCGGCCTCGACCAGGAACGTGTCGTCGGAGCCGCAGCGCACGCAGACCCCGTCGGTGCCCTCTCCCGGGCCCTCCACCTCGAACGGCACGTCGTCGAACGTCAGCGGCTCGACGTCGGTGTGCGGGGGGACCGCGAAGATCCGCTTCTCGCGCCCGGCCCCGAAGAGGCTGAGGTGCTCCGAGCGGTGCAGCCGCGGGACGTCCCAGCGCGGGATCGGCGTGGTGGCCATCACGTAGCGGCCGCCGACGAGCACCGGGTAGCCGGTGGACCTGGTGATCACCCCGTTGCGGACGAGGTCCTCGTAGAGGCTCACCCACATCGTCGAGTAGTCGGCCTCGGCGTGCATGCGGGCGCACTCGGCCACCGAGCGCTGCACGCCGCGCAGCGGCTCGGGCACCGGCACCTGCAGCACGAGCACGTGCCCGTCGTGCAGCGGCTGCTCGGGCACCCGGTGCCGGGTCTGGATCACCGTGGCCTCGCGGGAGTCGGCCGATTCGGCGCACCCGGTGCTGCCGGCGATGAGGCGGCGCAGGTTGGTGGCGTTGACGCCCGCGTCGTCGCCCTGGTCGATCACCTTGACGGTGTCGTCGGTACCGATCACGGCGAGCGTCACCTGCAGGCCGCCCGAACCCCAGCCCCGCGCCACCGGCATCTCCCGGGACCCGAAGGGCACCTGGTAGCCGGGCACGCAGACGGCGGTGAGGGCGGCGCGGCGGATCTCGCGCTTGGCGCCCTCGTCGAGGATGCCGACGGGGGCGGTCGTGGCGTCGATGCGGGCGAGGATGTCCTCGACGCCCGGGTTGGTCGTGATCGTCTGTGTCGATGTCACCGGCAGTCCCTCCCGGGAGGATCGGTGGCCACGCCGGTGGCGCGCATGGCCTGCTTGCGCTCGACCATCGACCGGAACGTGACGTAGTGCGGCAGCTTCAGGTGTTCGAGGAAGCCGGCGGAGTCCAGCCCGTCGGTGGTGAGCAGCAGCAGTTGTTCGAGGGGGCCCGAGCGGCCGAAGCGGCGGCAGGCGATGTCGAGGTTCGCCATCGCGATCGCCTTGCGCTCGTTGTGCCCGAAGCACAGTCCGTAGCCGACGTCGAAGCGGGTGCGGTCCTCGTCGGCGCCGTCGAGGTCCTCGATGGCCTCGGTCTCGGTGGCCCGGAACCGGCCGACCCGCACCGGCTTCCCGGTGTGCGGGTGCCGCACCGACAGCGGCAGGTGGCCGTGGCGGACCTCGCCGAGCGTCACCTCGTGGATGTCGCCGTCCGGGCCGAGGATCGAGCGGTACCAGAGCCCGACGAGGGCCCCGGTCTCCGCGCGGGCCATCGATGCGAGCACCGCCGAGCGTGGCGCGGGCGGCCGGGCGGGGCGGCGGGTGACGTCGAACGGCGCGGCGTCGGAGGGGGCGTGGTCCACGAGCAGGTCCTGCGACCGCAGGAACGCGGAGAACCGGGTGGGCCGGCGCTCCGCGCCGTTGGACGGACGGCCCGTTCGTGCGGACCTGTCGGACGGGGGTGTCGTTCGTGCAGGGGGAGAGGGCTCGCGCTCCAGCATCCGGCCCGTGTAGTCGGTCGTGCGGCCCAGCAGCTGCGGGCCGTCCGGGGTGCGGTGCGCGGGGACGATGCGGCGGAGCACGACCATCTCGTCCGGGTCCACCGGCTCGCTCACGGCCAGGCGGGGCAGGGTCGAGCGGTGGGCGCGCACCAGGTGCGCCGCTTCCAGGGTGTCTCCCTCCGCCTGGCGGAACGCGTCCGCGGCGGTGGGTTCGTGGTAGAGCCCGGCCTCGCCCTGCACGCGGTCCACGGCGAGCCGGAACCGGGCGCTGATCTGCGCGGTCGACGCCCACGGCGCCGGCGCGTCGTCGCGCTCCTCCCGCACCAGCCGCTCGGCCGCGAGGATCGCCTCCAGGCCGCCGCGGGCTCCCGAGTAGCCCATGTCAGTCCTCCTCGATGATCCGGGTGCTGCGGGGAATCCCCACCACAGCGCAGTCCGGGGCGATGAGCAGCAGGTCGGGTCCTGCGGGGAAGGCCGCGGCGGTCCGGGCCGCCACCAGGTCCGGCGGGCAGCCGCGGGGCGCGATCACCCGGCTGCCCGGGACGCCGGGCCCGGAGAGCACCAGCTCCGGCCCGCCGTCGAGGCCCGCGACGGCGAGCGCGACGAGCGCCGCCTCCTCGGGCGCCGCCGCACTGCCGGTGCGGACGGCCGCGAGCTCACCGGCGGCGAGCGGGCGCAGGGCCGCCACCAGCCGGGCCCCAGCGAGCGGCGCCACCGGCGCCGCCGTCGCCGTGCCGAGCGCGTCCGCCCACGCCCCGTCGGGCGTGTCGCCGAGCACGCAGACCGGGGTGTCCAGGTCGGCGAGCGCGAGCACCGGCAGCAGCGCGGCCGGCACGGCGGCGACCGGGGGCAGCGCCGCCCGCACGCCGGGGTGCGCGAGCGCGTCGAGCGTGGCGCGGAACGCCCGCTGCGCGGTGTCCCCGTCCAGCACGGGGACCGCGGTCGTGGTCACGTCAGCTCCTCGAACTCGACGACGGTCGGGGCGAGCCGCGCCCATTCCGCGGCCTCGGCAGCGGCCTCGCGGGCGGCAATGCGCCCGCACAGGTCGAGCACGTCGGCGGCGTGGGCCCGCCCGGCCTGCACCTCGGCATCGCAGATCGCGGCGGCGTGGGCGGCGGCGCGGTCGTCGCCGAGCCGCATCGACCACCCGCGCGACCCGCCCAGCTCCACCTCGGCCTGCACGGCGAGCACGTCGCCGAGCAGGAACCGCTCGCCGGCGATCGGCTCGCGCACCTGCGTGGCCACGCAGCCCACCTCGGGTGCTCGCAGCACGCGGGGCACCGCGCCGTCGGCGAGGCAGGCGTCGGCCAGCCCGACCAGCTCCTCGGAGCGCGCGAGCGCCAGCAGCGCGGCCCGCTCCTCACGCGAGAACTCCATCCCTCTCCTTCACGGCTACTCCCCCTCCGGGATCGAGCCCAGCTCGACCACCACCCGGACCGCGTCCGAGCGCATCCAGGACCTGCTGCACATGACCGGGCGGCCGCTCGCGGCGTCCCGGCTGACGCTCTCCACCAGCCAAACGGGCCGGCTCGGCTCGATCTCCAGCCCGGCGCAGACGGCGGGCGGGGGGACGTCGAGGCTCACCCGGCACCACGCGCGCACCGGGTCCACCCGTGCCACCTGCCGCAGCACCACGTCCAGCGACTCGGCGGCCTGCACCGCGAGGTCCAGGTCGGCGACCAGGTCGACCGGCACCCACTCGTCCACGCGCGCCGCGAGCAGGTCGTCGATGTAGGACTGCCGCTCCAGCCGGTGGCACGGGGTGCCGGCCGGCAGTCCGAGCGCGGCCGCGTGCTCGGTGGGCAGCGGCAGCGCCTCGATCCCGCGGACCACGGTGCGCGGGTGCGCGCCGGCCGCCGCGACCGTCTCGTGCCACGACGGGCGCCGGTCGTGCGAGATCGTGTAGTCGATGCGCCGGTTCACGAACGTGCCGGCGCCCTGCACGCGCCGCACCAGCAGTCGGCGTTCCAGCTCCTGCAGGGCGGCCCGCGCGGCCGCGCGCCCCACGCCGAACCGCCTGCCGATCCCGTGCTCCCCGTCGAGGCGGGAACCGGCCGGTGCGCCGGCGAGCTCGGCCGCGAGCTCGTCGGCGATCTCCAGGTACCGCGTGGTCGTCACGGTGGGCAACGCTGCCTGGCCGCCTTGTCCGGACAACGGCGCCGCCGGTAACGGGCGCGGAAACGGCCGTGAACGCCCGAGGCGGTTGTCGCCCGATCCGCCGGCGCACGGTCGGCCCGGACGGTCCGCACGGCTCACCCGTGACAGCGCGCACCTGCCGGTCGCGCTCACCCCGGCCGAACCTGGGCGCATGACGACGATCGAGTCGCGCCCGGTGCGGCGCATCGCGCGTGCGGTGGTCCGGCGCTGGCCCGCCGCCCTCGGGTTCGCCCTCGGCGCCGACGTGTTCCTCGCCGAGGTGACCGACGCGACCACGCACGGCTACGCGCGGCTGCTGATGCTCATGCCGCTGCTCTACGTGGTGCTGGCGGTACTGCGCCGGCGGCGCGCGAGCTGGCCGGTGCTCGGCGTCCTCGGTGGGTTGTTCGTGCTGCTCCGCGTGCAGGACCTGGTCGAGCCGGCCGTCGTGATCCTCGCCGCCGCGCTCGGCGCGACGGTCTGGGGAGCGGGCCACGGACTGCACCGCGAGCCCGACTTCCGCCTGCAGCTCGCCGGGATGGCCGGGTTCGCCGCGCTCGCGGTGGTGGGGCTCGCGGTCCACCCCGACCTCGGCCGCTACCTCGTCGCCGCCGGCATGCTCGCGCACGGGATCTGGGACTTCGTGCACATGGCGAAGGAGCGCACCGTCTCCCGCTCCTACGCCGAGTGGTGCGGGGTGCTGGACGTGACGGTCGCGGCCGGGCTGGTCGTCGTCCCCCTGCTGTGACCGGCACCGAGGGCTCGGGCTCCCGGCTGGGCTGCCGCACGCGCATCGAATCGGCCCTGGGAACGACCATTTGCCCTTGATCGCTGCGCTGGCCCCGGTTGCGGCCCCGGCCCGGTGGGACCGCCTCCTGGCGGCGCCACGCGCCCCATCGGGCAGGGCCCGGCCTGCCCGCGGTGCTGCCCGTAGGGGCCGCGGAGGCTCGGAGGTCGAGGGTCGCTAGCGGACCGCCCGGCGCAGCCACAGCGCGAGCAGTTCGACGGCCATGACCGTGGCGAACACCAGCCCCAGGATCGTCGTGACCACCCCGAACTGCATCACGCGTGAGGCGTTGAGCAGGTAGAACCCGATCCCGCCCGCTCCGACGATGCCCAGGAGCGTCGCGGAGCGGATGGTGACGTCGAGCTGGTAGAGCAGGTGGGCCACGAGCGCGGGCGCGGCCTGCGGGAGCGTCACGGCCGTGAAGACCTGCAGGCGGGACGCGCCGGTGGCGCGCACGGCCTCCTGCACGCGCACGTCGGTCTCCTCGAGGGAGTCGGCCACGAGCTTGCCGAGCAGGCCGACCGCGCCGATCGCGAGCGCCAGCGCCCCGGCGACCGGGCCGAGCCCGGTGATCACGACGAACACGATCGCGATGATCAGCTCCGGGATCCCGCGGACCACCACGACGACCGCCCGGAACGCCGCGGCCACCCCCGGCGCCGGGGCGACGTTGCGCGCGGCCATGGCGCCCACCGGGAGCGCGAGCAGGGCGCCGATGAGCGTCGCGGCGAGCGCGATCTGCACGGTGACGGCGAGCTCGGCCAGCAGGTCGGGGAGGATCCCGCCGGTGCTCGGCGGCCAGAACAGGCCCAGCGTGGCGGGCAGCTGCCCGGCGCCGGTGACGAGCTGCGCGGGGGTGAGGCCGGCCGCGGGCGCGGAGAGGGCGATCACGGCCACGGTCGCGCCCGCGTACAGGGCGGCGCGCACCCGCCGGGCCGTCCACGGCGGGGTGAGCCCGCCGGCGGGCGGCGGGGTCGCCGCCCGGCCGGTCGTGCGGAGCAGCAGCGCCCGGCGCACCGCGCCCGAGATCAGCTCGACCGTCACGCAGAGGCCCAGCACGACGAGCGCGAGCGCCATGCCGCGCTGGTAGTCGAGCCTGCGCAGGGAGTTCGCGATCTCGAAGCCGAGCCCGCCGACGCCCACGAACCCGAGCACCACGGAGATGCGCAGGTTGATGTCGAACCGGTGCAGGGCGGTCGCGACGAACGCCGGCAGCGCCGCGGGCAGCACCCCGGCCACCAGCTCCTGCAGCCGGCCCGCCCCCGCCGACCGCACGGCCGTGCGCGGCCCCTCGTCGACCTGCTCGATCGCGTCGGCGTAGAGCTTGCCGACCATCCCGACCGAGTGGAGCCCCATCGCGAGCACACCCGCGGCGGCGCCGAGGCCGAAGAGCCGGAAGAACACGATGGCGAGCACCACGTCGGGCACGGCGCGCGCGACGACGACCAGCGCGCGGGCGCCGTAACGGGCCGCGGGCGCCGGGCTGGTGTTGCCCGCGGCCAGCACCGCGACCGGCACGCTGAGCAGCACCGCGAGCAGGGTCGCGCAGACGACGATGGCAAGCGTCTGGGCGCACAGCCCGAGCACCTCGGCGACCGGCGGGAAGTCCAGCGGCACCGTGCGCGAGAGGAAGTCCGCCGCATTGCCCGCGCTGTCGACGAGGGTGGCGACGTTCAGCCGCAGCTCGCCCACCGACCACAGCGCCGCCCCGAGCAGCGCGAGCAGCACCAGGACCGCGGCCGTGCCCGTGCGCGAGGGCCGGGCGAGGGTCCGCGTACCGGTCACCGGGCGAGCACCGGCACGGCGGCGGGTGTCGCGGACGTGTACACCGCCATGGCCGTGTCGTGGTCCAGCCCGGCCACCGGCCGGTCGAGCACCACCCGGCCCGCGCGCAGCCCGACCACCCGCTCACCCAGCGCGAGCGCCAGGTCCACCTGGTGCAGGCTGCACAGGACGGTGAGCCGGTCCTCGCGGGCGAGCGCGGCGATGAGCTGCAGGACCTGCGCGGCGGACTCCGGGTCGAGGGAGGCCACCGGCTCGTCGGCGAGCAGGATGCGCGGCTGCTGCAGGAGCGCCCTGGCCACGGCCACCCGCTGCTGCTGCCCGCCGGAGAGGGTGTCGGCGCGCTGGAACCGCTGGTCGGCGAGGCCGACCCGGTCCAGCTGCTCCAGCGCGGCCGCGCGCACCCGCCGCGGGTACGTCGGCAGCCCGAGCCGCGGCCCGCGCAGCGCCCCCAGGGCGCCGGTGCAGGCGTTCTCCAGGACGGTCAGGCTGCCCACGAGGTGGAACTGCTGGAACACCATCCCGACGCGCTGCCGCAGCCGCCGCAGGCTGGTCCCGCGGGCCGTGCCGGCGTCGGTGCCCAGCACGCGCACCGTTCCGGACGACGGGCGGTGCAGTCCGTTGACGTGCCGCAGGAGCGTCGACTTGCCCGAGCCGGACGCGCCGAGCAGCACGACGACCTCCCCGGCGTGCACGGTGAGGGACACGTCGTCGAGCGCGTGGACACCGGGCCCGAAGCGCTTGTGGACGCCGCTGAGCTCGATGACGGACTCCGGTGCGTGGGTCACGGCGGTCAGCCCAGGCTCGTGCACGACTCGGCCTTCGTGACCTCGCAGACCCGGCGCACCCCGTCGTAGAGGGCGTCGTCCACCGGGGCGTAGCCCCAGCCGCCCTCCTCGCCGACCTTGCAGTCCGCCGCCGTCGCGCAGAACCCGCTCGCCGTGAGGTAGTCGACGTTCGCCTTCTGCGCGAACGCGTCGGCGATCACCTGCCGGCGCTGCGGGTCGACGTGGCTCGACACGGCGACCGGCGAGCCTGCGATCATCTTCGAGCGCCACACCACGCGCAGCTGCCCGGGCTGCAGCTGCCCGGAGTCGATGAGCTGCTTGTCGACGATGGTGTCGTAGGCGAAGCCGGCGTCGCACTGCCCGCTCGCCACCGCGAGCGCCGACGCGTCGTGCCCGCCCGCGAACACCGGGGTGATCCCCTTCGCCGGGTCCACGCCGGCCTCGATCAGGCCCGCGGTGGGGTAGAGGTAGCCGGAGGTGGAGTTCGGGTCGACGAAGCAGACGGTGCGGCCCGCGTACCCGGCGAGGTCGGTGATGTCGGAATCCGCGGCCGTGATCCCGTACGACTGGTAGCCCGGCTCGTCACCGGGGGCGTCCACCACCGATGCGATCGGCGTGATGCCCGGGTCCTGGCCCCTGGCCAGCACGTAGGAGAACGGGCCGAACATCGCGATGTCGATCTGCCCGGCCCGCATGCCCTCGATGACGGCGGCGTAGTCGGTGGCGTTCTGGAACTCGATCTTCGTGCCGGTCTCGCGCTCCAGCATCGCGAGGACGGCGGCGTAGCTCTGCTGCAGCGACGTCGACTCCTCGGAAGGGATCGAGGCGAACACGAGCGTGTCCTCGGCTCCGGGGGATGCGGGGGAGCCGACGGCGCTCTCGCCGCACGCGGTGAGCGCGAGCACGGCCGCGCACGCGACGGCGGCGCGGCGAAGGGTTGGCATCATGGGGGCAGCTCCTCTGGCCCGCCGGGGTCACGGTCGGCAGCGAGCGTGGGGCGCGCGGGTGCCCGGGCCGGCACGGCCGGGTGACGCCCGGGCGAACGGGACCGGACGGTTGGGGTGACCGGTCCGGACAGCGCCGCTCGCTCCGGTGCGAGTCCGAGATCACCCCGGCCGATCACGGGCACCGGCGTGCCGCACGCTTGTCGTGCCGCCTCGGGACGGTCATCATGCAGCGAGCCTGGTGAAACTTCATTCCACTACGTAAAACGTCGCTGGTGCCGTCGCGGGAACCCCGTTTCCGGCGCCCGCGGAGGGGGGACCACCGCCTGTGACCGGATCCAGCGCACCCGAGCGTCCCGATCATGATCGCGTTCCGGTGGGTGCCGCGCTCGCCGACACGCGCGTCGTCGCGATCCTGCGGGCGGAGAACGCCGACCGCGCCGAGGCGGTGGTCGACGTGCTCGTCGAGGCGGGCGTGCGCAGCCTGGAGCTGACGCTGACGACCAAGGGCGCCCTCGACGTCGTCGAGCGGCTCGCCGCCCGGGTGCCCGCCGAGGTGGAGGTCGGCGTCGGCACGGTGCTGACCGCAGCGGACGTCGACCGATCGGTGGCCGCGGGCGCGCGTTTCGTCGTGTCCCCCTCGGTGGAGCCGGAGGTGATCGCCGCGGCGCTGCGCCACCGGATCGCGAGCTACCCGGGCGCGTTCACGCCCACCGAGATCGCCGCGGCGTGGAAGGCGGGCGCGAGCGCGGTCAAGCTGTTCCCGGCCGGTCAGCTCGGCCCCGGCTACCTCGAGGACGTGCGTGCCCCGCTGCCGGACGTCCCCGTGGTACCCACCGGGGGCGTCGACATCGCCTCGGTCGCCGGGTGGCTGGCGGCGGGCGCGGTGGCCGTGGGGATGGGCTCGCCGCTGATCGGCGACGCGCTGGCACCCGACGGGGACCTCGGCGCCCTCGCCGAACGGGCGGGGGCGGCGCTCGCGGCGGCCCGCTCATGACCGGCGCCGGACTGGTCACCCTCGGTGAGACGCTCGGGCTGCTCGTGGCCGACGACGTCGGGCCGCTCTCGCTGACCAAGGGGATGCGGCTGTCCATTGGCGGCGCGGAGTCGAACGTCGCCATCGGCGTCTCCCGGCTCGGCGTGGCGGCGACCTGGATCGGGCGGCTGGGCCGCGACCCGATCGGTGACCTGGTCGAACGCAACCTGCTCGCCGAGCGCGTGCGGGCCGTCGTCCACCGCGACGACGCGCCCACCGCGCTCATGCTCCGCGAGCGGCGCACCGGTTCCGTGCAGAACGTCACGTACTACCGCCACGGCAGCGCGGGCTCGCACCTGCGGCCCGAGGACGTGCCGGCCGGGATCGTCGAGGGCGCCGGGGTGCTGCACGTGACGGGCATCACGCCCGCCTTGGGCGAGGGCCCCGCCGCAGCCGTGCGGGAGGCGCTCGCCCGGGCGCGCGCCGCGGGCGTGCCGGTGTCGGTGGACCTCAACTACCGGTCCCGGCTGTGGGACGCCGCCACAGCGGCTCCGGTGTTCCGGGAGCTCGCAGCCGGCGCCGACATGCTCTTCGCGGGCGACGACGAGGCCCGCATCGCGCTCGAGGCCGACGGATCGGTCGGGCCCGAGAAGCTGGCCGCGGCGCTGGCGGAGCTGGGCCCGCGCGAGGTGATGATCAAGCGTGGCCGGCACGGCGCCACCGCGCTGATCGACGGCAGGTCGATCGAGGTCCCGGCGGTCCCCGTGCACGCCGTCGACAGCGTGGGCGCGGGCGATGCCTTCGTCGCGGGCTACCTCGCGTGCCGGCTCACCGGCTGCGACCCGGACGAGGGCCTGCGCACGGCGGCCATCACCGGGGCGCTCGCCGTGACCGTGCCCGGCGACTGGGAGGCTTCTCCCCGGCCGCACGAGCTGTCCCTGCTGGGTGCGGAGGAAGACGTCCAGCGCTGACCGCGTCCGACCGCACCGAACGATCCCCGAACACCGAAAGGCCAGTACCGATGTCCGCGGACCACGACGACGCGGTCTCCACCGACCCGTCGACGCGTTTTCCCACGAAGTACCTGCCCCCGCCGCAGGTGCGCGAGCTGCCCGCCCCGCCGGTCGACCAGTGGCGGTTCGTGGGTCCCGGCATCATCGCCGCCGGGGTCGGGCTCGCGAGCGGGGAGTTCATCCTCTTCCCCTACATCGCCTCGCAGATCGGGCTGGGCTTCGTCTGGGCGGCGCTGCTGGGGCTGATCACCCAGTACTTCCTGAACATGGAGATCGAGCGCTACACGCTCGCCACGGGCGAGACCGCGATCACCGGGTTCAGCAGGCTGTGGCGGCACTGGGGCCTGGTGTTCGCGATCCTGGCCTACTTCGCGAACCTGTGGCCCGCGTGGGTGACCAGCTCGGGCACCCTGTTCAGCTACCTCTTCGGTGGCAGCGCACAGGTCATCGCGATCGTGCTCCTCGTGCTGGTCGGGGCGATCCTGACCCTCGCCCCGGTGGTCTACAACGCGCTGGAACGGGCGCAGATGGTGAAGGTGGCCGCCGTCGTGCTGCTGGTGGTCATCGGAGCGCTGTTCGCGATCGGCGCGGCGTGGGCGGACGTGCCGCGCATCGCCACCGAGGCGCAGTTCCCGGCCGCCGAGATCGGGTTCGCCACGCTGATGGGCGCGCTGGCGTTCGCCGGCGCGGGCGGCGGGCAGAACCTCGTGCAGAGCAACTGGATCCGGGACAAGGGCTTCGGCATGGGGCACTACGTGCCGAAGATCGTGTCGCCGCTGACCGGGGAGCCGGAGGCCCGCGGCCGGGTCGGGTACGTGTTCGTGCCCACCGAGGACAACCTGGGCCGTTGGCACGGCTGGTGGCGTTTCGCCAACCGCGAGCAGCTGTGGACGTTCGTGCTGATCTCGTTCGTGTCGATCGTGTTCATGTCGCTGATGGCCTACGCCACGGTGTTCGGCCACCCCGACGTCACGAACGACATCTCGTTCCTGAAGGTCGAGGGGAACGTGCTGATGGACCGGGTCGGCACCTGGTTCGGGTACTTCTTCTGGGTCGTCGGGGCGGTGTCGCTCTTCGCCGCGGCGCTGGGCATCGTCGACTACACCAGCCGGCTCGCCGCCGACGTGCTGAAGACCATGTACGCACCCGAAGCCTCGGAGAGCAAGCTCTACGCCGGGCTGGTGTGGGGCCTCGCGGTGATCGGGATCGTCGTGATCGCCGCCGGGTTCTCCCAGCCGATCGTCCTGGCCGTGATCTCGGCGTGCGTGGGCGGCGTGATGATGTTCATCTACTCCGGCCTGCTGATCGTGATCAACAAGAGGATGCTGCCGGCGGCCATCCGGATCCGCGGGTTCCGCGTCGGCGCGCTGGTGTGGTCGGTGCTCCTGTTCGGGGTGCTCGCCGTGCTCACGGTCGTCCAGCAGGCCGGGAAGCTGTTCGGCTGAGCGCCGTGCGCCGCATCGACCGGGTCGAGGAGGCCCTGCACGCGGGCCCGGACGCAGAGGTCGACGACAAGTGGCTGCACGTGCGGCCCGGCGACCCGCGGACGGCCCCGTTCCTGGTGCTGTCGGAGGACCGGATCACGGCGCCGGGCTTCGAGTGGCACCCGCACCGCGGCATCGAGACCGTCACCGTGGTGCTGGACGGGGCGCTCGAGCACGAGGACGACGCGGGTGGCGCGGGCGTGCTGGAGGCGGGCGACGCGCAGTGGATGACCGCGGGCCGCGGGATCGTGCACCGGGAGGTCGCCCACCAGCACGGCGCCGCCCACGTCCTGCAGCTGTGGCTGGAGCTGCCCGCGCAGGCCCGGTCGGCGCCGCCGGGGCACCAGCAGCTGCGCGCCGCCGACCGTCCGCGTCTCGCCCGGCCCGGCGCGGAGGTCGACGTGCTCGCCGGCACGGTGGACGGGGTGGAGGGCGCCGCCCGGCCGGCCGCGGCGGCGCAGGTGGTGCTCGTCACGCTCGCCCCCGGTGCGGCGCTCGACCTGCCCGTGCCGGCGGCCGACCGCGCATTCGCCCTCGTGGTCGAGGGGGGCGCGGAGGTGGGCGGCGAGCAGGTGCCGGCGCGCCGGACGGCGTGGTCGGAGCCCGCCGATGAGGCGTACCTGGAGCTCCGGGCCGGCGCGGAGGGCGCGCGCCTCCTGGTTGCGAGCGCCCGCCCCGGCCCCTCGCACACCAACCCTGACGCCCGCACATGAACTGCAGTTGGTGTGCGAGCGCCGATGTCGGTGTGCGACGGGTCAGGCTGCGGCGCTGGGCGGTGCCGCCCGGGGGGCGAGGCGGCCGTGCACCAGCACGCTGAGGCCCAGCCAGAACATCGGCCACACCGGCCAGAACCAGGGCGCGGGGTCCATCGCCCACCGCGTCACGAGGAAGACCGCGAGGAAGCCGACGACCGCGGCGTGCACGGCGAGCCGCCTGCGGCTTCCGGCGGTGAGCCGGCCGCGTCGCCAGGGGGCCGTGGCGCGTTCCGGTGTGGTCTTCTCCGCGGCGGGCAGGTCCGCGGTGAGCGGCCCGAGCTCGTCGCGGGTGACGGCGGCGTACGCCGCGGCCTGCCGCTCGTCGGCCTCGGCGATGGTGATCAGGCCTGCGGTGGCCGCCTCGCGCAGGCGTTCGGCGACGGCCTCGCGCTCGGCGTCGGAGGCGCGGATACCGGTGGGGTTCGACGGTGTCGTCATGTGTTCGATGCTGGCCCCGCGGGGCGAGCGCCGCGTCGGCTGCGCGGAGGCATTTCGCCTACGCCCGCGGCGGTAGGGGTCAGCCCGCGCCCGGCGGCGGGGGCGGTGGTGGGACCGACCCGCTGCTGATCTGCAGCGTGATCGTCTCCTCCGGGAGGGCGGTGCCCCGCGGGGACTGCCCGATGACGGTGCCGGCCGGCGCGGCGCTGTCGACGGTGCCGGTCGTCACCGGGAAGCCGGCCCGCTCCAGCCGGGCCCGTGCGTCGGCCTCGGTCCGCCCGATGACGTCGGGGACGCGCGTGGCCGCACCGCCCTCGAGGTAGCGCGGGTCGGTGGGTGGCAGCGGCTCGACCGGCTTCCCGGCGAGCAGGGGCGTCATGGCGCCGAACCAGGTCTGGGCCGGTGTCTTGCCGCCGAAGATGTTGCCGCTGCGGCAGGCGAACGGGGCGCCGGGGCCGTCGCACAGCGGCCGGGGGTTCGCCGAGTTGTCGAACGTGATGACCGCGCCGGCCATCTGCGGCACCACCCCGAAGAACGCGGCGGACTGGTGCACCTGGGTGGTGCCGGTCTTGCCGGCCATCGGCCGGGTCCAGCCGAACTGCGCTGCGGCGCCGCCCGCCGTGCCGCCCGCCTGGTCGTCCTTGGAGAGCCCGGTGAGCAGCGTGTTCGCCAGCCCCGGCTCGACGACCTGCTCGCACGGCGCCTCCGGCACCGGCACGGCGTTGCCGGCGGCGTCGGTGATCGACTCGATCGGGGTGGGCGGGCACCACTTGCCGCCGCTGGCGAGCGTGGCGCCGACGTTCGCGAGCTCCAGGACGCTGGTGGGTGTGACGCCGAGGGTGAAGGAGGCCTGGTTCTGGGCCTTGGTGACCTCGGCGATCGAGCGGTCGGTGGCACGGCCGGTGGCCGGGTCGACGAAGGGGGTGGTGGCGAGCGAGCGCATGCCCAGCCGTACGGCCATGTCGACCACGGGCGGGACGCCGGTGAACTCCTCCAGCCTGATGAACGCGGTGTTGGGCGACTGGGCGAGGGCGTCGGTGAGCGAGAGCCGCGGGGCGTAGCTGCCTGCGTTCTGCACGGGGATCGGGCGGCCGCTGCCGTCCCGGTAGATCGGCGAGGCGTACCCGCCGGGCGGCACCTCGATCTGGGTGTTGATGCCCAGGCCCTTCTCCAGCGCCGTGGCCGCGGTGAAGATCTTGTAGGTCGAGCCCGCGCCGAGGTTCACCGGCTCGTAGGGCAGCCCGTAGCTGGTCTGGTGC
The DNA here is from genome assembly GCF_039543345.1 of Pseudonocardia adelaidensis. Taxonomy (NCBI): domain Bacteria; kingdom Bacillati; phylum Actinomycetota; class Actinomycetes; order Pseudonocardiales; family Pseudonocardiaceae; genus Pseudonocardia; species Pseudonocardia adelaidensis. The sequence goes on from NZ_BAABJO010000005.1 coordinate 232,331, forward strand.
GCCGCGGCGTCGAGGCCGAAGACGCGGCTGGAGCCCATCGCCAGCACGCGGTGGTGGTCGGTGCCGGGCTGCACGATCGACATGACGTTGGCCGCGTCGGGCGAGTCGGGTGGCACCTGCGCCTTCAGCGAGGCGGTCATCGCCGCCATGGCGTCCGGGTCGAGGGTGGTGCGGATCGTGTAGCCGCCGCGCTCGAGCTGGTTCTGGGAGATGCCGGCGGCGGCCAGGTAGTGCAGCACGTAGCTGCAGAAGAAGCCGTCGTCGCCTGCGCCGATGCAGCCGTTCGGCAGGGTGTGCAGCGGCGAGGCCACCCCGAGCGGGCTCGCGAGCGCCGCCTGTGCCTGCTCGTCGTCGATCATGCCCTGTTCCTGCATGAGCCGGATCACGAGGTCGCGCCGCTCGCGCGCGGCCTCGGGGTGGCGCACCGGGTCGAACCCGCTGGTGCTGCGCACCATGCCGGCGAGCAACGCGGCCTGGGGGATCGTGAGCTCGTCCGGTGTGACCCCGAAGTACGTGCGGGCCGCGGCGGCGATGCCGTACGCGCCGTTGCCCCAGAACACCGTGTTGAGGTAGCGGATCAGGATCTCGTTCTTGGTGAGCTGCCGCTCCAGCTGCATCGCGATCTGCGCCTCGCGCAGCTTGCGCGCGGGCGTCTGCTCCACGGCCTCGAGCCGCTCGGCCTCGGTGCCGGCGAGCACGTAGAGCGTGTAGTTCTTGACGTACTGCTGGGTGAGGGTGGAGGCGCCCTGCTCGATGTCGCCCGACGCGGCGTTGGCGAGCACGGCCCGCAGCGTGCCGGGCCAGTCGACGCCGCCGTGCTCGAAGAAGCGCCGGTCCTCCACCGCGATGAGCGCGGCGACCATCGCAGGCGCCACCTGGTCGACCGTCACGAGCTCGCGGTCCTGCGCGAACAGGTGGGCGATCGGGGTGCCGCGGCTGTCGGTGACGGTGCTGGTCTGCGGGAGGGAGCCCGCGATGAGCTCGGTCGACAGGCCGCTGAGGCTGTCGCTCGCCTGGTTGGCGGCGAGCCCGGCGCCGACGGCCAGCGGGTAGGACACCCCGGCGACGAGCACGCCGGCGAGCAGGCAGAGGCCGAGCAGCAGCCCGACGCACCGAAGGATCAGACGCCCCCGCACAGCGTCCGACGGTAGCCGTGGCGGCGTCATGTCGCAGTCAGGGAACGGCCCCGCGGGGCCCGGGGCTCACCCCAGGACGGGGAGGCGGGCGGCGAGCGGGCCTGCCCGCGCCACCTGCTCCTCGTCGGGCCGGAGGCGGCCGGTGGCGATCAGCACCGCCGTCTCGTCCTCCCAGGGGAGCGGGCCGCCCGCGAGCTCCTCCACGGTGGCGCGGGCCGTGGTCAGGGCGGCCGGGGCGGGGGGGTCGAGCGTGAGCTCGGCGCCGAGGTCCAGGTGGTGGACGGCGAGCTCGAGGGCCCACGTGGCGAGGAAGTCGCCCGTGCGCATCGTGCGGCCCTGGATCGCGACGGCGCCCTCGGGCAGTGCGGCGACGGCGACGGCGATGGCGTCGGCGGTCGGGTGCAGGTGCGACACGATCCCGGTGGGGCACTGGTAGGCGACGCCCATCGCGCGGACGAACCGCACGTGCCCGACCGGGCCCGCCGCGGGTTGTCGTCCCGTCGGGGTGCTCCAGTAGCTCGCGGCGTCGGTGTTGGGGGAGCGGTCGGTGGGGCTGACGACGCCGAGCAGCATCTCCTGCAGGCCGAGGTGCACGTGGACGAGGACGTCGCCCACGGTCCAGCCCCGGCAGCGGCTGGCGGCGAGCAGCTGGTCGTCGTCGAGCCCGTCGGCCACGACCCGCAGTGCCCGCAGCCCGTCGAGGAACGCCGTACGCCCTGCGTCGTGGTCGACCTGCACGCCGAAAAGGCTAGTGGTCCGCGGTGCGGCCCGGGGTCCGGTCAGCCCGGACCCGGCCTGCGGGGCCTGCGCGCGGCCGGCGCACCCGGCCTGGGCATGGTGCCGGCCGCGGCGAACACCTCGCGCAACGCCGCGGCGGCCGCGGCGAGCACCGGCTCGGGCACGGCCGCGAGCACGGCGGCGTGGGAGGCCGTGCTCGTGCGCACCGCCTCCTCGGCGAGCGCCACGCCCTCGGCGGTGAGGGCCACGAGAGTGCCGCGGCGGTCGTCCGGATCGGGCCGGCGGGCGACGAGGCCCCGGGCGGCGAGGCGGTTGACCACGTTGCTCGTGCCGCCGGAGGACAGCAACAGGGCGCGGGTGAGGTCGTTCGGCCGGCGGGCGTAGGGCGCGCCCGCGCGGCGGAGCGCGGCCAGGACGTCGTACTCGGCGGGGGTGAGACCGAGGCCGGGCAGCTCGGCGTCGACGGCGTCGCCGAGCGCGCGCGCGAGCAGGGTGACCCGCTTGACCAGCTCGGTCTCGGGGCCCAGCACGTCGGGGAGCTCGGCCCGCCAGGCCGCGATGAGCTCGTCGGCGGGGTCGGTGGAGCGCATGCGCTCATGGTATAGCTTTAAGAAAAGCTATCGGGTGAGAGGAGGACCGTGGCCGAGATCCTCGTCAGGGGCGGGTGCGTCGTCGACATGCGCCCGCAGCCGGTCGTCCTCCGCGACACCGACGTGCACGTGGCCGACGGCCGGATCGCCGCCGTGGGACCCGGGCTCGCCGCGCCGGGTGCCGACGTGCTCGACGCCCGGCAGCGGATCGTGCTCCCGGGCTTCGTCGACACCCACCGGCACGGCTGGCAGTCGGTCCTGCGGGCCAGCGCCCTCGACGTCGACCTGGGCGGCTACCTGGAACGCGTCGCCGGCGGGCTGGCGCAGGCCCTGCACCCGGCCGACGTCGCGACGGCCGGCCTGCTCACCGGTCTGGAGTGCCTCGACGCGGGCGTCACCACCGTGCAGGACCACGCGCACATCGCCTTCACGCCCGAACACGCGGCCGCCGTCGTCGAGGGGTTGCGGGCATCGGGCGTGCGGGCGGTGTTCGGGTACGGGCGGCCGGTCCGGTCGCAGCCGCAGCCGTGGCGGGCGGGCGACGTGCGGCGGCTGCGGGCCCAGGTGCTGCCCGACGACGACGGCCTGGTGACGATGCTGCTGGCCGCACTCGGCCCGGCCCATGGGGACGTGGAGGAGACGGTCGCCGACTGGCGCCTCGCGCGCGAGCTGGACCTGCGGGTCGCGGTGCACATCGGCGCCACCCCCGCGGTGCCGCGGCCGGTGGCGCTGCTGCGCGAGCTGGGCGTCGTCGCCCCCGGGACCCTGTACGTGCACGGGAACTCGCTGCCCGACGACGAGGTCTCCCTGATCGCCGGCACCGGGGGCGCCCTGTCGATCACCCCGGCCGTCGAGGCGCGGATGGGGCACGGGCCGCCGATGCTGGGCCGGGTGCGGGCGCTCGGCGTGCCCGCGGGCCTCGGCGTCGACGTCGTCACCACCGTGCCGGGGGACCTGTTCTCGGTGATGCGCGCCGCGCTGCTCAGCGTCGACGCGTCGGGAGGGGAGCGGGTGCCGATGGCCGACGTGCTGCAGGCCGCCACCCTCGGCGGCGCCACCGCGCTGGGGATGGCCGACCGCATCGGCTCGCTGCGCGTCGGGGCGCAGGCCGACATCGTGCTGCTGCGCACGGACGCCGTGGCCACCGCGGGCGGGCACGACCCGGTGGGCCTGGCGGTGAACGCGCACCCGGGTCTCGTCGACACGGTGCTGGTGGCAGGCCGCGTCGTGAAGCGGGACGGGCGGCTGCTGCACCCGGGTGTCGGCGACGTGGTGGCGGCGGCGAACGAGGTCGCGCGGCGTCTCGCCGGCTTCTGACGGGGGGCTGGGGTCAGGCGCGGGGGGCCGGGCCGGTGGAGCTGCGCACCACCAGCTCCGGGCGCAGCAGCAGGGAGCCCCCGCCGCTCCTCGCCCCGCCGGTCCCGCTGGTCCCGCCGACGCCGGCGTGCAGGTGGGCGAACGCGGCGTCGGCCATCGCGGGGAGCGGCTGGCGGATCGTGGTGAGCGGCGGGCTGGCGAGGTCGGCCAGCACGATGTCGTCGAAGCCGACCACGGACAGGTCCGTGCCGACCTGCAGGCCGGCATCGCGGGCGCCGGCGATGATGCCGAGCGCGCACATGTCGTTGAGCGCGACGATCGCGGTGGGTGGCCGGCCGGTGGCGAGCAGCTCGCGGGCGGCGGAACGGCCGAGGTCAGGGAAGTCGAGGTCGCCGTAGTCGTGGTCGGCGGCGCCGGACCACACGACGGTGTCCTCGGCGGTGAGACCGAACCCCTCGAGGGCGGCCTCGAAGCCGCGGAACCGGGCGCGCCGGTTCACGCTGCGCAGCGAGCCGGAGACGAAGGCGAGCCTGCGGTGGCCGAGCTGCAGCAGGTGGCGGGTGGCGAGCTCGGCCCCGACGGCGTTGTCGACGGAGATGTTGACGAGCGACGGCGGGTCGCCCGCCTGGGCCGTGCGGTCGAAGGCGACGAGGGTGAGGCCCTGCTCCACGAGTGGGAGCACGTGTTCCAGCGACGGCAGCGACGAGCACAGCACCACGCCGCGGATGCCGTCGGCCCACAGCTCCTCGAGGTAGTCGCGCTCCCGGGCGGGGTCGCGCTCGCTGTTGCACAGCAGCACCCGGTGGCCGGCCCGCAGGGCCGCCGCCTCCAGGTGGCGCGCGAACGTGCCCCAGAACGGGTTGGCCACCGACGGCACCACGAGCCCGAGCACCTGGGACCGGCCGGTGCGCAGCTGGCGGGCCGGGCCGTTGGGGCGGTAGCCGAGCCGCGCGATAGCCTCTTCGACGCGTTCGCGGGTCTGCGGCAGCATCCGGTCCGACCGGCCGTTGAGCACGTTCGACACGGTGCTCGGCGAGACGCCCGCCTCTGCGGCGACCTGGTGGATCGTCACACTCACGACGCCTCCTCCGTGTCCACATCCCCGCCCGATGTCGATCGTTGACAGGGCATGAGCGCGCACCTAGTTTGGTGCATCGTTGCAATGGTGCAACGTTGCAGTGGTGAGCGCCACCCATCCGGCCGATCCACACCGCAGTGGAGGGGAGCTCAGCGATGACCATCCGACACCGGTCCGTCCTGCGGGCCGTGGCGGCCGCAGCGGCCGGCCTCGTGGCCCTCGCCGCGTGCGGGGGGCCCGCGCCGGGCGACGATGGCGACGGCGCCATGAGCGGCGAGATCAGCCTGCTCACGCCGATCTTCGAGGAGGCCGACGGCCACGCGGTGCTGGAGCAGCAGCTCGCCGCGTTCGCGCAGCAGCATCCGGGCGTCACCGTCAAGCCGGACTACACGTCCTACAACAAGCTCAACGAGAAGCTCACCACGTCGATCGCGAGCGGACAGCCCTACGACGTGATGCTGATGGGTGCCGGCTGGATCCCGCCGTTCGCGGCGAAGGGCGTGCTGGCCGACCTGCAGAAGGACCCGGCCGAGCTCGCGTCGCAGTACTACGAGGGCGCTTTGTCCCCAGGCCTGTACCAGGACAAGGTGTACGGCCTGCCGATCATGATGGACACGCGGATCGGCATCTACCGCAAGGACCTGTTCGCGCAGGCCGGGATCACCGAGCCGCCGAAGAACTTCGCGGAGCTGCGCGAGTACGGGAAGCGGCTCACCCAGCGCGGCCCGGACGGGAAGCTGGCGGTCGCCGGGCTGGACGTGCTCGGGATCGACCCGCGGCAGGAGTTCCTGACCCTGCTGTGGGCCGCGGGTGGTGAGCTCTTCGGTCTGGACGGTTCGCCGGCCTTCAACTCGCCCGCTGGGGTCAAGGCGCTGCAGACGATGAGCGACGTCATCCAGGTCGACCGCAGCGAGGACATCGGCTGGACCGAGCCCAACTCGAAGACCGGAAACGTGATGGCGCAGGGCCGCGTCGCGATGATGGTCGGTCACCACAACTTCTGGACGGCGATCCAGCGGGAGAACCCCGACCTGATCGCGCAGGACAAGCTCGGGTTCTTCGTGATCCAGGACGAGCGCCCCGCCATGTTCCAGGGCGGCACGCTCGCCACGGTCGCGGCGCAGAGCAAGCACCCGGCGGCCGCGACGGCCCTCGCCGAGTTCCTGGCCTCCGAGGGCCCGGCGCTCGCGGCCAACCAGCAGCGCGGCAACATCCCGGCGCTGAAGTCCCTGGAGTCGTCGGACTTCGTGCAGCAGAACAAGGCGATCCAGTTCGCCATGCAGCACTTCGACAGCGTCCATTCCGAGGGCGGCGTGCCGCAGTGGCTCGACATCCGCGACAAGTTCAAGCCGGCGATCGAGAGCGCGATGCTGGGTCAGAAGACCCCGCAGCAGGCCCTCGACGACCTGGCGGCAGAGGCGTCGGCCGCGCTGGCGGGCCGCTGAGCATGGTCGCTCCGACCACGGCACCCCCGGCCGCCCGCGTGGCGGCCGGGGCTCACCGGCGTCAGCGTCCGCTCGGGCGCGAGCGCCGCCGGGCGGCGTACCTCATGCTCGCCCCGGCCGTGGTGCACCTCGCGTGGTGGATCGGGATCCCCACGGTGGCGACGTTCGTGCTCGCCTTCACCCATTACGACATCCTCGCCGGCACCATGGCCTGGGCAGGCCTGGACAACTTCGTCGCGATCTTCCGCGACCCGGTGTGGTGGAAGGCGATCTGGAACACCGTCGTCTACACGTTCTTCACGGTGCCGGTGGCGATGGCGATCGCGGTGGTGATCGCCGTTCTGCTCAACACGAAGCTGCGGGCGCGGGCCTGGTACCGCACCGCTGTGTTCATGCCGCACATCACCGCGACCGTTGCGATCGCGCTGGTCTGGATGTGGATGTTCGAGCCGAACATCGGCCTGTTCAACTGGGTGCTCTCGTGGTTCGGCGTGCGCGGCCCGGCATGGGTCTCGGATCCGTCGTGGGCCATGACCTCGGTGATCCTGATGAGCGTCTGGAAGGGCATCGGCCTGAAGATGGTCATCTACCTGGCGGCGTTGCAGGGCATCCCGCACGACCTCTACGAGGCCGCGGAGATCGACGGCGCCGGTCCGGTACGCCGCTTCTTCGCGATCACGCTGCCGCTGCTCGGGCCGGCCACGTTCTTCGTCCTGGTCGTCTCCCTGATCGACTCGTTCCAGGTGTTCGAGCAGTTCTACGTGCTCACACCGGAGGGTGGCCCGGCCAACGCCACCACCGTGATGACGTACGAGATCTACAAGTCGGCGTTCCAGCGCTTCGACATGAGCACGGCGAGCGCGCAGAGCGTGGTGCTCTTCGTCTTCCTGCTCGTGCTGACGATCGTCGGCAGGCGGTTCACCGGGAGGGACGATGTTGCCTGACGGCGCGTTGGCCGCACCGGAGGCGCCTGCGTCGGGGGCGCCCGGGACGGGGCGGATGGGGGGTGCGCCCCGTCCCGGGCGGATCGTGCTGCACGCCGTCCTGATCGTGCTGTCGCTCCTGATGGTGGCGCCGTTCGTGTGGATGCTGCTGACCTCGCTGAAGTCGCACGCGGAGGTCATGGCCTACCCGCCGACGTTTCTCCCGTCGGTGTGGCAATGGGTGAACTACCCGGACGCGCTGCAGTTCGCGCCGTTCGGCACCTACTTCCGCAACAGCCTGGTGATCGCCGTGAGCCACACCGTGATCAACGTGGCGCTCGCGGCGATGGCGGGGTACGCGCTCGCGCGGTTGCCGTTCCGCGGCCGCTCGGTGCTGCTGATGCTCGTGCTGGCGGCGATGATGATCCCGACCTTCACCAAGATCGTGCCGCAGTACCTGCTCGCGAAGACCATGCCGCTCTTCGGCGGCAACGACTTCCTCGGCCGCGGTGGCAGCGGCTGGCTGGACTCCTGGTGGGGGTTGATCGTGCCGGGAGCGGTCACGCCGCTCGCGATCTTCCTGTTCCGCCAGTTCTACCTGTCGCTGCCGCGCGAGCTGGAGGAGGCCGCGCGCCTGGATGGCCTCGGCGAGTTCGGGATCTTCGCGCGTGTGATGACGCCGCTCATGAAGCCGGCGATCGCCACGGTCTCCCTGATCACGTTCGAGAACAGCTGGAACAACTTCGTGTGGCCCCTCATCGTCACGCGGAGCGACGAGCTGCGGGTGATCCAGGTCGGGCTGGCCGCCTTCCAGCAGGTCGACGAAACGCTGTGGGAGTACATGATGGCCGGCACGGTGCTCGCCACCCTCCCGATGATCGTGTTGTTCCTGTTCACCCAGCGATACTTCGTGCAAGGCTTCGCCACGGCGGGGATCAAGTAGCAGGGATCGAGCAAGTAGTGAGGGAGATCGCGTGAGCTTCGATCTGACGGGCCGCCGCGCCCTGGTCACCGGGGCCGGCCACGGCATCGGCGCGGGCATCGCCGAGGGGCTCGCCGCTGCGGGCGCCGACGTCGTCGTGCACTACGGGCACTCGGCCGGGCCAGCGGCAGAGGTCGTCGAGCGGATCGGTGCGCTCGGGCGCAAGGCCACCGCGATCGGCGCGGACGTCACGGTCACGGCCGAGGTCGACCGGCTCCTCGACGAGGCCGTGGGCTTCCTCGGCGGCCTGGAGATCGTCGTCACGAACGCGGGGCACCTCGTCGGGCGCTCGCCGGTGGCGGAGATGACCGACGAGCACTTCTCCACGGTGGTCGAGGTCAACCTCGGGTCCACCTTCCGCACGGTGCGCGCGGCGATCCCGCACCTGCGCGCGGCCGGCCCGAAGGGCCGCGTCGTCACGATGGCCTCGCTCGCCGCGCACAACGGCGGGGGCGCGGGCGCTGCCGTGTACGCCGCGTCGAAGGCGGGGGTCGTCGGGCTGACGAAGGGCCTGGCCAAGGAGCTCGGCCCGGCCGGGATCACCGTCAACGCGCTCGCGCCCGGCTTCATCGGGGGCACCGCCTTCCACGACACGTTCACCCCGCCCGAGGCGCAGAAGGCGATGGTCGGCGGCATCGGGGTGGGCCGCGGCGGCACCGTCGAGGACGTCGCGGGCGCCGTGGTCTGGCTCTGCTCGGACGCGGGCGCGTTCATCAACGGCACCACCGTCGACATCGACGGGGGCGTCGGGTACCGGTGAGCCCGGTGGCGCCCGCGGTGCTGCCGGGCGAGCGGGGCGGGTGGTGGCACCACTACGTCTGCCCGGCGCACGGGGTCGAGCTGGAGCACGTCGGCCTGCTCACCGGCGAGTTCCCCGAGGGCGGGGTGCCGTGCGCGCACGGCTGCCGGGTGGACACCGCCGACGTCCGCGGTGCGTGGACGGTGCTCGCCCACCAGGCGTGTGCGCGGGCCATCCTCGCGGCCGCCGGCGGATCGGCGGACGAGCGGGCAGGCGCCGTCGCGCTGCTGCGCGAGTACTCCCACCGCTACGCCGCGCTCGGCACCACGGGGCACAACGGCGCCGCGGGCTGGATGCTGCGCGGCCGGCTGTTCCACCAGGCGCTCACCGAGGCGATCTGGGCCGTGCCGATCGGGCTCGCCGCGCGGCTGCTCGGCGACCCGGTGCCCGAGCTGACGGAGGGGCTGGCCGATGCGGCCCGCGTCGCCCGCGACTCGCTGGTGGCCGACGGGCGTTTCCGCTCCAACTACACCGCGTGGCTGGACGCGGCGGGCGCCGCCTGCACCGGCAAGCCCGAGTGGCTCGACGGGCCGCACGGGATCTTCGCGCACGTCCTCGCCTCCACCCACGCCGACGGGTGGGAGTGGGAGGCGAGCACGTACTACCACTCGTTCGTGCTGCGGGCCTACCGGCACGCGATCGCGGCGGTGCCGGGGGTGAAGGTGCCGGCCACGGTGCGGGCGCGGATCGACGCGATGGCCGACGTGCTGCGGATGCTGGTCACGCCGGGCGGCCTGCTGCCGTCCCTGCACGACGGCCCGTACCGGCGTGCCGAGTGGGACCGCGAACTCGCCGAAATGATCGACACGGGGCTCGAGATGACGCCCGCGGCGCACCGCCCCGTCACGGTGTACCGGGACGCGGGGTACGCGATCCTGCGGGGTGGCGGCGTGCGGGCGATCGTCGACTACGGGCCGCACGGCGGGTCGCACGGCCACCTGGACACGCTGTCGCTCTACCTCTACGGCGACGACGTCGCGTGGCAGCCCGACCCCGGGCAGGTCCCGTACGGGCACGCGTACTGGCGCCGGTACTACGCGTCCACGGCGGCGCACCCCACCTTCTCCGTCGACGGCCTCGAGCAGGCCGAGTGCGCTGGGGAGCTGGTGAGCGCCGGTGCGGACGAGGTGACCGTCGCCTGCGGCACCGCCTACGACGGCGTGAGCGCGGTGCGGCGGGTGGTGCTCGCCGCGGACGGCACGCTGCGCGACGAGCTGTCCGTCTCGGCCGAGCGGCCCCGGCGGATCGCCGCGCACCTGCGCCCGGACGTACCGCTGACGGTCCGCACCGACCCGGACGGCACGGTCCACACGCACTGGGAGGGCCATCTGCACGGCACCCACACGGCCTCCGGCGCGGCGGCGCGGTTCGCCGCCCGCCCCGGCCCGGGCCCCGCCGACGACCCGCAGCGCACCCGCACCCACGTCGACTGGGTGGCCGAGGACGCCACCTCCGTCACGTTCCGGTCGACCTACCGCGTAGGACAGTGAGTGGAACCCCTCCTGATCGCCGGCCGCCTCGATGACCTGCGGGCGTCGCTCACCACCACGCACGCCGCGCAGTGGCGGCGGCTCGCCGAGCAGTGCGACTGGTACCGCGGCCAGACGCCGCCCGCCGAGCACCCGACGGCGAGCATCACCTACTTCGGCCCGGCCGCGGCCAACCTGGCACTGGCGTACCGGCTCACCGGGCAGCGCGGGTACCTCGACGAGGCGTGGCGCTGGATCGCCACGGCCATCTCCTACCCGCACTGGGGCAAGGCCAAGATGCCCGACCACGACCTCGATGCGGGCTGGCTGCTGCACGGGTTGTCGCTGGCCTACTCGTGGCTGCGCGACGACCTCGCGCCCGACCGCGCAGCCGCGCTGCGTGCGAAGCTGGAGCTGCAGGGGGAGCGGCTGCAGGAGTTCGCGGTGGAGACCGAGGGGAGCTGGTGGTCGTCCAGCTTCTGGCAGAACCACAACTGGATCTGCTACGCGGGCCTCGCCACCGCGGGCTACGCACTGGACCGCCCGGAGTGGACGGCCCGCGCCCGCGACAACTTCGCCCAGGTCCTGGAGCTCATGCCGGCCGACGGGTCCGACTCGGAGGGCGTCGTCTACTGGCGCTACGGCGTGCCGTGGCTCGCGATCTACGTCGACCTCCTCGAACGCACCGAGGGCATCGACTGGTGGCGGCGCGGCTCCTTCCTGGAGAACACCTTCACGTGGCGGCTGCACCAGTGCGCGCCCGGGTTCGAGGAGAACGTCGACCACGGCGACTGCCACGACCGCCGCAGCGGCCACAGCGTGGCGCTCTACTACAAGCTCGCCTCCGCCTACGGCGACGGGCGGGCCCGGTGGCTCGCGGACCGGGTGGCGCAGCGGTACTTCTGGCGCGAGGCCTACGCGTCCGGTGTGAAGCCCGGCGTGATGCCCGAGGCGTTCTACGAGCTGCTCTGGTACGACCCGGCCGTCGAGCCGGTGGACCCCGCGGGCGAGCCGACCGCCGCGTACTTCCCGGACCTCGGCCAGGTCACCGCCCGCACCTCGTGGGCCGATGACGCCGCGTTCGTCAGCTTCAAGGCCGCCCCGGGTGGCGGCCACACAGCCTGGGAGACCGCGGAGCGGTTCCGCCGCGAGCGCGGCTGGGAGACGCTGTCGGCCGGGCACCACCACCCCGACGCCGGCGGCTTCGTGCTCACCGCGCACGGCGCGTTCCTCGCCGTCGACTGCGGCTACAGCAACGCCAAGCGGGCCGCCGAGCACAACCTCGTGCTCGTCGACGGGCAGGGCTGGGCGGGGGAGGGCCGCTACCACGTCTACCAGGACCTGCCCTACGAGTCGCAGCCCCGGCTGCGGGACGTCGCGATCGTCGACGGGTGGGTGCACGCGGTGGCCGAGTCGGCGGCCATGTTCGACCCCGCGCTCGGCGTGCGGCGGGTGGAGCGCACGCTGGTCGTCACGCCGCGCGGGCGGCTCGTGCTGCGGGACCGGCTGGCCGCCGACGAGCCGCGGGAGTGGACGTTCCTGCTGCACAGCGACTGGCCCGCGGACCCGGTCGACGGCCGGTGGGCCATCCGCTCCGGCTCGGGGATGGCCTGGCTCACGAGCCTCGGGCCCGACGTCCAGCGCGTCGAGCAGGCCGACACCGCGATCGAGGCCAACCCCACCGGCAGCACCCCGAGCCTGCGGATCACCAAGACGCTGCGCACCGTGCGCATCAGCACCCCCCGCCTCGCCGAGGCGGTGTTCCTGACGGCCCTGGAGCCGACCGGCGCCCTCGACCCCGAGCCCGCCCTCGCCAGGGCGATCCCGGACGGGGTCGACTTCGGCGACGAGCAGGTCCGCTTCGCCGAGGAGAGAACGGTGTTGACGGCCGGGGAACGGGTGACGCGCTTGTGACAGCCTCATCCGGCGTGGACGAACGGCACCCCCGGACGATGGGTCCGGACGAGCGTGCCGCTCGTACGACGGGATGGGAGCGCGAGGCCCGCGGGTGGGCCGGGGCCGCCCTGCGGGGGCTCGAGTTCGTCGCCTACCCGGCGATCGCGGGGGCCGCGTTCTGCCTGCTCGCCCTCGGCGTCGTGACCTGGCTGCCCGCGCTCGGGGCGCTCGCATCCGCGTTGCACCGGTGGCGCCGGGACGGCGACACCCGCTGCTTCACCGGGGTCCTCACCGCGTTCCCCGGGTACTGGCGGGCGCTGTGGCGGCATGCGCTGGTGGCGGCCGTGGTGCCACCGGCGATGCTCGTGGCGATCGTGTTCCTCGCCGGGCGGCCCGAACCCGTGTCGATCCCGTTGCTCGCGGTGCAGGTCGGCGGGCTGGCCGTGTTCGCCGTCTACCACCTGGCGCTGGCCGTGGTGGCGGGCGCCGACCCGGGCGGGCGGCCGGCGTGGCGGGCCCGCGCACTGGTGCTCGCGTTCGGCTCCCCGCGCCGCGGTCTCGTGCTGCTCGCCGCGCTGCTGGTCGCGCCCGTGCTCGGCCTGCCGCTCGTGCTCGGCCCGCTGCTGTTCGGCCCGAGCCTGCCGGTGCTGTGCGGCCTGGTGCTCGTGGACCGGGTCGATGCGAGCCGGTGACCCCGGCCCGTCGCACACCAACTTGCGTGCTCGCACACGAACTGCAGTTGCTGTGCCGGCACCGACGTCCGTGTGTGACGCGCGGCGGCCTGTCCGGCGTCGCACACCAACACCTGCCTCACCCGCCAACACGTGTGCCCGCACACCGACTGCAGTTCCTGTGCCGGCGGCGCAGTTCGTGGGTGACCGCCCGCCGGGGCCTCAGCCGTCGGTCGCCGCGGCCTCGGTGCGGGCGGCACGCAGGCGGTCGTAGGCGCCGACCAGGTGCTTGTCGATGAACGCGACGGCGGCATCGACGTCGCCTCCCGCGACGATGTCGCGGATGGCGCTGTGCTCCGGGTGGGCGATCTCGTGGAAGTCGCGCCGGGCCTGGTGGCGGTCGTGCAGGAACATCGCGACCTGGCTGCGCGTCTGCTGCCACGAGCGCTCCAGCCGGGAGTGCGCGGCCGCGCGGACGAGCACGTCGTGGAAGGCGAGGTCGAGGTCGACGGCCACCTCGGGTGCGTAGTCGGCGTCGAGCCGCAGCATCCGGTCGAGGACGGCGTCGAGCTCGGCGAGGTGCTCCGCGGTGAGCCGGCCGCAGGCGCGCTCGACCGCGAGCCGCTCCAGCGCGCGCCGCAGCGTGTAGACCTCCTCGGCGTCCTCGCTGGTGAGCGTGATGACCTGGGCGCCGCGGTGGCGGCGCAGCACCACGAGCCCCTCCCGCGCGAGCTCGACCAGCGCCTCGCGCACCGGCCCACGGCTCATGCCGAGCGCGGTGGCGAGCTCGGCCTCCCGCAGGTGCGCGCCCTGGGGGAGGGCGCCGGTAGTGATCATCTGCCGGATCGCGGGCACCACGGTGGCCGACAGCGCAGGGCTGGGTTGGGTCGCGATGGTGAGGTGGTCGAGCGGCCCAGGCACAGCGTCTCCCTTGCGATCGAAACCCGGTCGATTGTTAACATTTGACTTTTGACTACGCTGCGACCAGGCTACGGCACGGCAGTCGCTCGACGAGGCGCCGCGATGATCATCCGCATCGACGTCCGCCTCCTGCCGGCCGACGAGGCGACCCGCCCCGCCGCGACCGACCGGGCCCCGCGCACCCCGCACCGCACGACGATCACTGCCGGCGCATTTTGTGAGCGCTCACACCGTGGAGAGCACCGATGGCGAAACCGACGCTGGCGGACCCACCCGTCGCGACCCCGACGGCGGAGCAGCTGAAACCCGCCCCCGTCCGGGGCGACCACCTGCGGCGCCGGAACCTGTGGATCTGGGCGTTCCTCATGCCGACGGTGGTGCTGTACGGCCTGTACACGATCTACCCGGTCGTCGCCAGCTACTGGTACTCGCTCGTCGAGTGGAACGGGTTCGAGTCCGAGCAGCGCTTCGTCGGGATCAGCAACTACCAGGCCGTGCTCGCCGATCCCGGCTTCTGGAACTCCGTGTGGATCACCCTGGTCTTCATGCTGCTGGTGGTGCCGGCCCGGATCTTCCTCAGCCTGCTGCTGGCGATCGTGCTGAACTCGCCGAAGCTGCCGTTCGCCGCGCTCTTCCGCACGGTCTACTTCCTGCCCGTGGTGACCACGACGGCGATCGTCGGGGTCGTCATGCAGTTCATCTTCGATCCCGCGAGCGGCCCCATCAACGCCGCCCTGCAGGAACTCGGCCAGTCGCGGGGGATCAACTTCCTCGGCGACTCGGGGATCGCCCTGCTGACCGTCTCGGCGGTCTACGTCTGGAAGTTCTTCGGGGTCACCATGATCTACTGGCTGGCCGCGTTGCAGACGATCCCGAGGGACCTCTACGAGGCGGCGACGATCGACGGGTCGTCGGCCGTGCAGACCTTCCGGCACATCACGCTGCCGCTGCTGATGCCCTTCCTGCTGATCATCACGGTGCTGACGATCGAGGACACGTTCCGCGCCTTCGACCTGATGCAGTCGATGACGGGCGGTGGGCCGTTCTTCGGCACCGAGGTCATCGAGATCTACATCTACCGGTGGGCCTTCGCCGCCTCGATCCCCCAGCTGGGCTTCGCGTCGGCGGCCGCGGTGCTGTTCGGCCTGTTCGTGATGGTGTTCGGGTTCTTCCAGCTGTGGGCGGTCTACGCCGCGCGGCGCCTGAGGGCGGAGACGACGCGATGAGCACGACGACACGCACGACGACGTCACACGCTGTCCCGGCTGCCCGCCGTCGCACCCTGCGCGACCGGTTCCGGCGCATCCCGTGGTGGGGCGCGGTCGCCCTGCTCGCGCTCCTCGCGCTGCTGTGGATCTACCCCTTCCTCTGGATGGTGTCGGCCTCGGTGAAGAGCTCTTCCGAGGTGTTCAGCAGCGGCACGAGCCTGTGGCCCGAGGAGTTCGACTGGGAGAACTACTCCCGGGCCTGGGACGACGCGGGCTTCGGCCGGTACATGCTGAACACGGTGATCGTGACGTTCGCGACGGTCGCGATCGTCGTCGTGCGCTGCGCGCTGTGCGGGTACGTGCTGGGCCGCTACCGGTTCCCGGGGTCTCGGATCATCGTCGGGATCCTGGTCGCCACCCTGTTCGTGCCCACCGGGTACACGATCATCCCGATCGTCAAGCTGTCGATGCAGCTGGGTGTCCTCAACTCGCTCGCAGGGATGGTCCTCGCCCTCGGCGGTGCCGCGAACGTGGCCTTCATCCTGATCTACGCCGGCTACTTCCGGCAGCTCCCGAAGGAGCTGGAAGAAGCGGCGATCATGGACGGCGCCGGGTTCTTCCGGGTCTTCTGGACCATCATGCTGCCGTTGTCGATGCCGGTCACGGCCACGGTCGCCCTGCTGACGTTCCTGGCCACCTGGAACGCCTTCTTCCTGCCACTGGTCTTCTCGTTCAGCAGCCCGGAACTGCGCACCCTCAGCGTGGGGATGCAGGCGTTCGTGGGGGAGAACGCCACCGACTGGTCGGGGATGGCCGCGGCAGGCGTCATCTCGATCGTCCCCATCGTGGTGCTGTTCCTGTTCCTGCAGCGCTACTTCGTCGAGGGCATCGCCGGTGCCGTCAAATCCTGAGCTTCGCCCCCACATCTCGAAGAGGAGAAGTGAGATGTCCCGAATCAGCCGCCGATCGTTCCTCGGCGCCACCGGCGCACTCGCCGCGACGACCTTCCTCGCCGCGTGCGGAGGTGGGTCCGGTGGCTCGTCGGGCGGCGGCGGGCTGCGGTGGTGGGACCACTACAGCGCCCTGCAGAACTTCCACAAGGACTGGGCCGAGACCCAGTCGCAGGCCCTGGGCGTGAGCGTCGAGTACACCTACAACGACGTGACTCGTGCGGTCGAGGCGCTGCAGCTGGCCAACCAGAGCAAGCAGCTGCCTGACGTCTACACGAACATCCTGGACATCCCGCTCGCCGCACTGGTCCGGGAGGGGTGGGTCCACGAGCTGGCCCTCTCCGACGAGGTGAAGGCCCGGCTGCCGGAGGGATCCCTCACCGAGGGGATCACGAACCTCGACGGCAAGGTGTACGGGCTGCCGCTGTTCGCCTTCCGCCAGTACGCCGCCGCCACCTGGTTCAACCGCGACATCGCCGCTCAGGCCGGGATCGACCCGGCGAACCCGCCCACCAGCTACGACGCGTACCGCGACGCCCTGCGCCGGATCGCGGCGACCGGCACCGCGCCGATGATGCTCGCGCTCGGTGGCAAGGCGCGCATGGGTGAGCAGATCAACGACATGGCGTGCGCCGCGGGCTTCCCCGGGTTCGAGGGGCTGGTGTTCGGCACCGGCGAGTTCGCCTACCACCACGACGCGTACGTGACGGCCATCGAGTTCTGGAAGGAGCTGAACGACACCGGCCTGATCATCCCCGGGGCGATCAACTTCACCGTCGCCAACGCGCGCACCCGGTGGGCGGCCGGCTCCGCGGGCTTCTTCCCGGACGGGCCGTGGTGCGCGGGCGGGGTCAAGGCCGTCAACCCGGACTTCGTGCCCACCATGGCCGTGGGCCCGATCCTCACCCCCGAGGCGGGCACGGCACCGGTCGTCTACCGCGGGGCGCCCGCCTCGCAGATCTTCGTGGCCGGCAGCACAAAGGACGCCGAGCACGCGAGCGCGCTCGTCAGCTCCTTCACCACGCCGGAGTACCAGGCCGGACTCGCCGCCGGCATGGACCAGCCCCCGCTGAACCTCGAGATCGTCGGGACCGCCGACGTGATCGAACCCTACCGGCAGGTCGTCCGGTTCTTCGAGGAGCAGGTGAAGCGGATGCCCGAGGCCGTGGTGCGCAACCCGCAGTACGCCGCCGTCCAGGCGCAGCAGGCGCCCATCAGCCCCAACCTCGGCGACATCGTCCAGGGCTACCTCGGCGGCAACATCCCCGACCTGCGCGCCGCCCTGCGCCAGCTCTCCGACGCCTCCACCGCCGACCGGGACAACGCGCTGAAGAAGGCCACAGCCGCAGGCGCCCAGGTCTCGGAGGCCGACTTCGCGTTCCCGAACTGGCAGGCCGGCACCGACTACGCCTACGCCTGACACCTGATCCCGAAAGGCTGAGATGACCCGAACCGACCAAAGCAGGACCGACCAGAACAGCTCGCCGAGCGCGGTGCAGGCGCTGCGCCACGCCCCGCACGTCCCGGACGCCCCGCACGTGCGGCGCGCCGCGGTGCGGGTGGACGCGGGCGACGACCGGGGCGCGTTGCCGCGGCCGTGGGCGAGCCTCGGCTACGACGAGATCAACTGGACCTACACCGCGCAGGGCAAGCGGACGCTGAACACGATCGGCTCCTTCGCCGAGACCGCCTACCACGTGCGGCCGCACTACATCTTCAACAGCGGCACCGGGCTCGGGCTGCCGCACTGGGGCGCGGGCAACGTCTACCACGAGGACGCCGACGGCACCCCGTTCTACGACTTCACGATCGCCGACCAGGTCTACGACACGATCGTCGGCGCCGGGCACCACCCGCTCGTCGAGCTGGCCTTCACCCCGCGCGCGCTGGTGCCGGAGGACCGGGCGAAGGCGGACTTCGCGTTCACCCCGAGCCCCACCCTCTACAGCGAGTACGAGGCGGGCTGGTGGTCCTACCCGCCGAAGGACTACGCGAAATGGGGCGGCCTGGTCGCCGCCCTCGCCGCGCACTGCCGCGACCGCTACGGCGCCGACGAGGTGTCGCACTGGCTGTGGGAGCTGTGGAACGAGCCCGACATCTCCTACTGGCGCGGCACGCCGGAGGAGTTCCACGAGCTCTACGCCGTCACCGCGCGGGCCGTGCGCAGCGTGCTGCCCGGGGCGAAGGTGGGCGGGCCCGCCGTGACCGGCGGCGACCAGGGCGCCGAGTTCCTGCGCGGCTTCCTCGCCGCGTGCGCCGAGCGGGACCTGCCGCTGGACTTCGTCTCGTTCCACACCAAGGGCGCGCACTTCACCCCGTGGCGCACCTACGGCCCGATCGGCGCCCCGGCGCCGGAGCGGCAGTCCCCGTCGACGACGAAGATGCTGCGCGAGATCGACAGGGCGCTCGCCGTGATCGAGGAGTTTCCGCAGTACACCGGCCTGCCGGCCATCGTCGACGAGTGCGACGCCTCGGTGCCCGCGCACTGGGGCGTGTACGACAACCCGAACTTCGCCTACCGCAACACCGAGTACTACCCGGTGTTCCAGGCCAAGCTCATGAAGAAGGTGCTCGACCTCAACGAGCGGCACACCGCTCAGGTGGCCGAGGCCACCACGTGGAGCTTCTCCATGGAGGGCGAGCGCTACTTCGAGGGCACCCGCAGCTTCGTCACCGCGTCCGGCATCGAGAAGCCGCTGATGAACGGCTACCGCGCGCTCGCACACCTGGGCGACCGCAGGCTCGGGGCGAGCTCCGACGCCGCCGTCGCGGTCGACGACCTCGCAGCGCTCGGCGCCGGCCTGGCCGAGGAGGTCGACGTGCTCGCGTCGGCCGGCTCCACCGACGGGCGCATCGCGGTGCTGGTCTGGCGGCACGCCGACGACCAGTACGCGACCGACGACGAGCCCACCGTGGTCGACCTGCGGGTCGACGGCCTCGCCGCGGGGGAGTGGACCCTCCGGCACTGGCGGATCGACGCGGGCCACAGCAACAGCCACACGGTGTGGCAGGACCTGGGCGCTCCGCAGGACCCGACGCCGGAACAGCTGGCCACGATCACCGACCGGCAGGGCCTCGAGCGCTACGCCGAGGACACGACCGTCACGGTCGACGGGCCGGGGTTGTCGCTCACCGTGGAGCTCCCGCTGCCGGCGGTGAGCCTGCTCGTGCTCGTGCCCGGGACGAACGCGTGAGCAGGATCCTCGAGCAGCTGTTCATCGGCGGGGCGTGGCGCGACGCCTCCGACGGCGCCGTGATCGACGTCCACGACCCCGCCACCGGGGAGGTGGTCGCCCGGGTGCCCAACGCGTCCGACTCCGACCTCGACGACGTGCTCGCCGCCGCGGCCGCCGGGTTCGCGACCTGGCGGCGGTCCGCCCCCGCGGAGCGCGCCGCGGTCCTGCGGCGGGCGGCCGCCCTGCTGGCCGAGCGCGCGGAGGACATCGCCGCGGTCCTGACCCAGGAGCAGGGCAAGCCGCTGGCCGAGGCGCGGGCCGAGGTGCGGCAGGCGGGCGAGTACTTGGACTGGTTCGCCGGCGAGGCCCAGCGCTCCTACGGGCGGGTGCTCGCCACCGAGCCCGGGCGCCGGTCGTGGGTGGAGCGCCGCCCGGTCGGTCCCGTCGCGGCGTTCACGGCGTGGAACTTCCCGGCCTCGCTGCCCGCGCGCAAGCTCGCGCCCGCCGTCGCGTACGGGTGCAGCATCGTGCTCTGCCCCGCCGTCGAGGCGCCGCGCACGGCGATGGCGCTGGTCGCGGTGCTGCAGGACGCCGGCGTGCCGGACGGGGTGGTCAACCTGGTCACCGGCGACCCGCCGCGCGTCAGCACCCACCTCATCGCGTCGCCGACCATCGCGAAGATCACGCTGACCGGGTCGGTGCCGGTCGGGCAGGAGCTCGTGCGCCTGTCGGCAACCCACCTGCAGCCGCTCACCCTCGAGCTCGGCGGCCACGCCCCGGTGCTGGTGCTCGACGACCTCGACGACGCCGCCGTCGAGCGGGCCGCGGCCGCGGTCGTGCGGGCGAAGTTCCGCAACGCGGGGCAGGTCTGCGTCTCGCCGAGCCGGATCTTCGTCCAGGACGGCGTGCACGACCGGTTCGTCGCCGCCGCCCTGGACCGGGTGGCGGAGCTGCGGGTCGGCCCGGGAACCGACCCGGACGCCGACGTCGGGCCCCTCGCCAACGAGCGCAGGCGGACCGCGGTGGCCGAGCTCGTCGACAAGGCGGCGGCCGACGGCGCCACCGTGCGGTGCGGCGGCCGGGTCCCCGACGGCCCCGGCTGGTTCTACCCGCCGACCGTCCTCACCGACGTCCCGCCCGGCGCCGCGCTGCTCTCGGAGGAGCCGTTCGGCCCGATCCTGCCGGTGCTGCGGTTCACCGACCTCGACGAGGGCCTGGCCCGCGCGGGCGACGTACCGTACGGGCTGGCGGCCTACGTGTTCACCTCCGACCTCGCCCGGGCCGACACCGCGATCGCGGGCCTGGACGTCGGCATGATCGGGGTGAACGAGACCGCACTCGCGTCCGCCGCCTCCCCGTTCGGCGGTGTGCACCTGTCGGGCTATGGCCGCGAGGGGGGTACGGAGAGCATGGAGGCCTACACCGTGGCCACCGCGGTGTCGACGAAGGGAAGTCCGTGACAGTCGAGAAGCTCGCGCCCGGGGTGTGGGGGGTCCTCGCGACGCCGCTGACGGCGGACGGCGCGAGTGTGGACACCGAGTCCCTCACCCGGCAGGTGGAGCACTACGTCCGCATCGGGGCCACCGGGCTCACCGCACTGGGGGTGTTCGGCGAGGCGGCGCGGCTCACCCCGCAGGAGCGGCGCACCGTCGTCGCCACGGTCGCAGCGGCGGCCGCGGACCTGCCGATGGTGGTCGGGCTGTCCGCCCTGGACGCCGACGCGGCGTGCGCCGAGGCCGAGAACGTGCTCGACGCGCTGGACCGCCCGCCTGCCGCGCTGATGGTGCAGGTGGGCTCGCCCGACCCGGACACCGTGGTCGCGCAGGTCGGCGCGGTCGCGGAGCGCACCGGGCAGGGGATCGTGGTGCAGGACTACCCGGTGGTGAGCGGGGTGACGATCGCCACGGACGACCTGGTCGCTGCGGTACGGCGGATCCCGGCCGCGGTGGCCGTGAAGTCGGAGTCGTCGCCCAGCCCGCCCGCCGTCGCCACGCTGGTGGCCGGGCTGGACGTGCCGGTGTTCGGCGGTCTCGGCGGCACCGGCCTGCTGGACGAGCTCGCCGTCGGTTCCGCGGGGGCGATGACCGGCTTCTCCGTGCCCGAGGGGCTCATCGCGTGCGTGGGCGCGTTCCGCGACGGCGGGTACGCCGCGGCGCGCGAGGTGTGGCGCGACTACCTGCCGCTGGTCAACTTCGAGTTCCAGGCCGGCATCGCGTTGTCGCTGCGCAAGCACAGCTTCGTGCACCGCGGGCTGATCGCCACGCCCGCGGTCCGCCCGCCCGCCGCCCTCGCCCCGGAGTCGATGCTCGGCGTGCTGGCCGAGCACCTGCGCCACACCCCGCACGCGCTGCAGGTCCGCTCGTGAGCGGTCTCGACCGGGGCTTCGCCAACTACGGCGACGTCGCGTTCTCGCGGTTCCTGCGCCGCAGCTTCCTGCACGCGAGCGGGCGCTCCCCGGAGTCCCTCGACCGGCCCGTGATCGGCATCGCGACGTCGCCGAGCGACTTCAACCCTTGCCACCGGGCGCAGCCGGAGCTGGTGACCTCCGTCGAGCGCGGGATCCTCGCCGCGGGCGGGCTGCCGATGGCGTTCCCGACGATCTCGCTGGGCGAGAGCTTCCTGACGCCCACCTCGATGGTGTTCCGCAACCTCATGGCGATGGACGTCGAGGAGATGGTGCGGGCGCAGCCGATGGACGCGGTCGTGCTCGTCGGCGGCTGCGACAAGACCGTGCCCGCGCAGCTCATGGGCGCGTTCTCGGCAGGCCGCCCGGCGATCCAGCTCGTCACCGGGCCGATGTCCACCGGGCGCCACCACGGCGAACGGCTCGGTGCCTGCACCGACTGCCGCCGGTTCTGGGCGCGGTACCGGGCGGGTGAGGTCGACGACGCCGAGATCGCCGAGGTGGAGCGCAACCTCGCCACCACGGCCGGCACCTGCGCGGTGATGGGCACCGCCAGCACGATGGCCTGCATCGCCGAGGCGCTCGGGATGGCCCTGCCCGGCAGCGCCACCGCCCCGGCCGTGCACGCCGACCGGCTGCGGGTCGGCGAGGCCACGGGCGCCGCCGCCGTGGAGATCGCCCGTGCCGGCCGCACCCCGGACCAGGTCGTCACGCCGGCGTCGATCCGCAACGCGCTGCGCGTGCTGCTCGCGATCGGCGGCTCGACGAACGCGCTCGTGCACCTCACGGCGGTGGCCGGGCGCCTCGACCTGCGGATCGACCCGGACGAGCTCAACGCCCTCAGCGACACCACACCGGTCCTGGTGGAGCTCAAGCCGACCGGCGACCACTACATGGAGGACCTGCACGCGAGCGGCGGCCTGGGCGCGGTGCTGCACGAGCTGCGGGACCTGCTCGACCTGTCCGCCCCGACCGTCACCGGCAAGACGCTAGGCGACGTCCTCGGTGACGGACCGCGCTGGGTGGACCGCTCCGTCGTCCGCCCGCTGTCCGACCCGGCGCGCCCGGTGGGCGGCCTCGTCTGGCTGCGCGGGTCCCTCGCGCCGCAGGGTGCGGTGATCAAGCGGTCGGCCGCCGACCCCGCCCTGTTCGAGACCACCGGGCGGGCCGTGGTGTTCACCTCGCTAGAGGACCTCGCGGCCCGCATCGACGACCCCGACCTCGACGTCACGCCCGACGACGTGCTCGTGCTGCAGAACGCGGGCCCGCGCGGCGCCGGCATGCCCGAGGCCGGCTACCTGCCGATCCCGGGGAAGCTCGCCCGCGCCGGCATCAAGGACATGGTGCGCATCTCCGACGCCCGGATGAGCGGCACCGCCTACGGCACGATCGTCCTGCACGTCACGCCCGAGGCGGCGGTGGGCGGCCCGCTCGCGCTCGTGCGCACCGGCGACCGGATCCGGCTGTCGGTGCGCGATGCCCGCCTCGACCTGCTCGTCGACGAGGCCGAGCTGGCCCGCCGCCGCGCGGCGCTCCCACCACCGCCACCCGGTCCCGCCACCGGCTACGGCCGCCTGTTCCACGAGCACGTGCTCGGCGCCGACCAGGGCTGCGACCTCGACTTCTGCGTGCCCGCGGCCACCTCGTGACCCTGGCGGCGGTCCCACAGGAGCGCCCGCCCGCCGTGACGATCCGCGCGTTCGGGCACGCTGCGTGCGTGCCCCTGTCCCGTCGGTCGCGGCTCGTCACTCGATCGGGCGGGATCGGGTCGCTCCCGGTGAGAACTGTGCTCCTATGAGGAGAAGCAGACCGACGCTGGTGAGCAGGCCAGCACTGCGCCCGTGACCTCGGCTTTTCCCGGAAGCCGGCCACTCGACCTACTGCGCCGTCGATCTGGGGGCGCCGGAGGAAAAGGGGCGATCATGTTCACCCTGATCGTGCTTGCCAGCGGTACGAGCATCACGCCACTGATCAGGTTCATGCTCGCCGGGTTCGAGTGCCTCTCGCTCGGCGCGGTCGTCCTCCGGATCACGGACGCGTTCCGGGCGCCGCGGCTGGCGGATCTCGCGGCCCAGCGCCGGGAGCGGTGGGAGGCGGTCCACCCCGCTCCGGCGGGCGACGTGATCGACCAGGACGACGACTGACGCGCGCCCCGGGAGCCGGGTCAGGTCGGTGCGGTCGCGGCGCGGCGCAGCGACGCACCGTACGGGTCCGGCGAGAGCAGGGCGGTGACGATGGTGATCATCGCCATCGCCGACATGTACAGGGCGATCAGGTTGTACCCGCCGGTGGCGTCCAGCAGGGCGGTCGCGATGACGGGGGCCAGGCCGCCGGCGAAGACGCTGGCCGCCTGCGCCCCGATCGAGGCGCCGCTGTAGCGCACCTGCGGTTCGAACAGCTCGGAGAAGTAGGCCGGTTGCGGGGCGTAGACCGCGCTGTTGCCGACGTTGACCGCCACCACGGTCGCCAGGACGATGACCGGCAGCGAGCGGGTGTCGAGCGCCCAGAAGTACGGCCAGCTCATGGCGAGCAGGACCAGCGAGCCCCACAGCACGACCGGGCGGCGTCCGTACCGGTCGCACGCCCAGCCGTAGAACGGCAGGCTCACCAGGTGGTCGTTGCCGGCGGCCTGCATCGAATCCATCGAGTCGTGCACGATGCCCGTGAAGATGGTCTTCGTCAATCCCGCGGCGGCCTCGTTCCAGCGGCACGGATGATCTCCTCGGGCGGCAGCGTCACAGAGAGCGTTTCGAACGCGTCCACGGCCCTCGAGGTCGACGTGACGGGTCTCCGCCCGAGATCGAACACCCATGAGGTCTACGCCGTCCCGGTGGACCACCTGCCCTCTCCGCCGACACGTACGAGGGCCGGGCCCCGATCCCGGCGATCAGCGCCCAGGCGGTCGGGGGGCTGCGGCCGCACGCGTACTACGGCCTCTCCGCGAGCTCCTCCGCGGGCCTCCGGCGGCGCGCGAGCAGCGGTCTCACGAGCGGGAGGAGCGCGACCACCGTGAAGGCGGCGAGCAGCGTGCCGGAGATGGGGCGGGTGACGAACCCGGTGGCGTCGCCCTCGAAGATGATCAGGGAGCGGCGCAGGGAGTCCTCCAGCAGCGAGCCGAGCACGAACGCGAGCACGAGCGGGCCCGGCTCGAACCCGAGCTTCTTCATCAGGTAGCCCAGCGCGCCGAAGACGATCACGAGTGCGATGTCGAAGACGTCGTTGCCGACCGTGTAGACGCCGACGAGGGTGATGAGCACGGTGATCGGCGCGAGGATCGTGGCCCGGACGCGCAGGATCCGGACGAACAGCCCGACCAGCGGGATGCTCATGATCAGCAGCAGGATGTTGCCGACGTACATCGAGTTGATCACCCCCCAGAACAGGTCCGGGTGCTCGGTGACCAGCCGCGGTCCGGGGCTCACGCCCTGGATGAGCAGCGCACCGAAGATCACGGCCATCGTCGCGTTGGCCGGGATGCCCAGTGTCAGCAGCGGGATGAACGACGAGGTGGCGGCGGCGTTGTTGGCGGTCTCCGGCGCCGCGACGCCCTCCACCGCCCCGCGCCCGAACCGCTCCGGCTGCTTCGCGCGGCGCTTCTCGATCGCGTAACCGGCGAGCGAGGCGATCGTGGCGCCGCCGCCCGGCAGGATCCCGAGCACGAACCCGATCAGCGAGCCCCGTCCGATGGCCCCGGACGACGCCCGCAGGTCGGCGCGCGACGGCCAGACGTCCGCGACGCGCGCCGGGGCCTGCACCGCCCGGTGGCGCTCCTCCAGGTTGTAGAGGATCTCCCCGAGCCCGAACAGGCCCATCGCGATCGGCACGAAGTCGATGCCGTCGGCCAGCGAGAGGTTCTCGAAGGTGAACCGCGCGGCGCCGGTGAAGCTGTCGCGGCCAACGGTGGCGAGCAGCAGCCCGACGCAGGCGGCGACGAGCGCCTTGAGCCGGTGGCCGCTGCTCACGGTCGCGACCAGCAGGATGCCCAGCAGCGCGAGCGCGGTGTACTCCGGCGGTCCGAAGTCGAGCGCGAACCCGGCGACCAGCGGCGCGAGCAGCGACAGCGCCACGATCGACACGGTGCCGCCGATGAACGAGCCGATCGCCGCGATGCCCAGCGCGGTGCCGGCCCGGCCCTGGCGGGCCATGGCGTGCCCGTCGAACACCGTGACCACCGAGGACGCCTCGCCGGGCAGCCGCAGCAGCACCGAGGTGATCGTGCCGCCGTACTGGGCGCCGTAGAAGATGCCGGCGAGCATGATGATCGCGGTCACCGGCTCGAGTCCGAACGTGATCGGCAGCAGGATGGCGATCGTGGCCGCCGGGCCGAGTCCCGGCAGCACCCCGACGAGCATGCCGACGACCACGCCGATGAGGCAGAACAGCAGGTTGGTCGGCTCCAGTACCACGCTGAAGCCCTCGACCACCGGAGTCAGGTCCACGGGGAGCCCCTCAGAACATGTGCGGGATGGGCACGGTGAGCAGCCCGACGAAGACGACGTAGAACCCGACCACCGTGGCGATGCTCGTGACGATCGAAGTCCGCCACGGCTCGCCGCCGAGGAACCTCAGCCACACGAACATCAGCAGGGCCGACGGGATCTCGAAGCCGATCACCGCGACGACGGCGACGAACCCGGCCATGGTGGCCAGGCCGGCGAGCACGAGCAGGCTCGCCCGGGTGAACCGCTCCGCGTCCCGGGTCCGCCCGGTCATCGCCAGCAGCCCGAGCCCGAGCACGACGAGCGCGCCGCTGATCAGCAGCGGCCAGGTGCCCGGGCCCGGAGTGCGTGCGCTGCCCACCCCGAGGGCGAACGAGCCGAGCAGCGCGGCCACGCCGAGCCCCACCACCGCGACCCCGACGACGACGTCGGTCGTCCGCCCGGCGACCGGCGGCCTGGCCTCGTGCCCGGCCTCCTCGATCTCGTGCAGTGCCTCCGACAGCCCGGGCGCGGCGTCGGGTTCCCCGGTCGGCTCCCTCGTCACTGCCCCGTGCCCAGGGTGATGCCGCGCTGCTCGGTGACCCGGCGGTAGCTCTCGAGGCTCTCCGTCCACTGCCTGCGCAGCTCCCCGCCGTCGACCTCGTTGGGCGTGAGCTGGTTGTCGGCGTTGAACCGCTTGTAGGCGTCGGTGCCGAACGCCTTCTGGAACGAGGCGCGCAGCCGGTCCAGCACCTCGGGCGGGGTCCCCTTCGGGGCGAACACCGCGCGCGACTGCTGCACCGGGACGTCGTAGCCGGCCTCCACCGCCGTGGGGGTGCCCGACAGGTAGGACGGCCGCTCCCCGGCGAATGTGACGATGGGTGTGAGCGTGCCCGACTCGATCTGCTCGACCGCCTCGCCCAGCTGGATCGAGCCGACGTCGACCTGGCCGCCGAGCACCGCGGTGAGCGTGGGCGAGCCGCCGTCGAACGGCACGGCGCTGGCCGCGATCCCGGCCTGGCCGAACAGGAGTGCCTGGGACAGCTCGCTCCCGGTGCCCACGCCGGTGGTGCCGTACGTGATCGGGCGGCCCGCGTTCGCGAGGTCGGCCACGGTGTGGAAGCCGGAGGCCGCGGCGGTCACGAGGACGTAGTCGTCCTGCGAGATGCCGGTGACGATGTCGTAGTCGGCGATGTCGACGGCCTCGTCGGGGGAGACGGCGAGCGGGGTGATATAGGCGAGGCTGCCGTTGAAGATCATGAGCGTGTGCCCGTCGGGCGCGGCGGTCGCGAGCTCGCGGGCGGCGAGCGCGCCGTTGGCGCCCGGCTTGTTCTCGACGGTGATCGGCACGCCCAGGTCGTCCGACGCGGGCTCGGCCAGCGCCCGGGCGATCAGGTCGGTGCTGCCGCCGGGGTCCTGGCCCACGAAGACCGTGATGGGGTCGCCGCCCGGGAACGCGGCCTCCGCACCGGACCCGCCGGAGCCGCCGAGGTTGCCTCCACAGGCGCTCAGCGCCAGAGCCGCGGTGATCCCGAGCGCGGCCACCGCCCCGCGGCGCCTGCCGACGTTCCTGGTCATGTGGTTCTCCCCTTCGAGACGCCGGTAGCCCTTGCCCGGGGCAGCCTAGGAACGGCGGTCATGCCTGTCCAAATCCCATGGAGCATGGATTGATACCGCCAGGGCATGATGGGGTGCATGGTGTACACCCTCGAGCAGCTGCGCGGGTTCGTGGCCGTTGCCGACGAGCTGCACTTCGGACGGGCCGCGGCCCGCCTGAAGATGACCCAGCCGCCGCTCTCGCGCCAGATCCAGAAGCTGGAGCGGGCCGTGGGCGCGCAGCTCCTCGTGCGGGACAACCGGCGGGTGAGCCTGACGGCGGCCGGGTCGGTCTTCCTCACGGAGGCGCGGCGGCTGCTGGCGCTGGCCGAGGCGGCCCCCGATCTCGCGCGCCGCGTCTCGTCGGGCACCAGCGGTGTGGTGCGCATCGGGTTCACCGCCGCGTCCACGTACGGCGTCCTCGGCCGGCTGCTCAACGAGCTCGGCCGCCGGCTGCCCGACGTCGACGTCGACCTCGCCGAGATGGTCACCCGCGAGCAGGTGGCGGCACTGGCCAACCGGGAGATCGACCTCGGGCTCGCGCGCCCGCCGTTCGACCGGGACACGTTCGAGTCGCGGCTGCTGCACCGGGAACCGATGCTCGTCGCGGCGCCGGCCGGGCACCGGCTGCTCGCGCTGGACCGCCCGGCGACCGCGGCCGACGTCGAGGGCGAACCGGTCGTCATGCACTCGCCGACGAAGGCGCGCTACTTCTACGACCTGATCGCCGGGGTCGTCGCGATCCCGCAGGAGGACATCGTCCACAGCGTGAGCCAGGTGCTCACGATGCTCTGGCTGGTGGAGGCGGGCCGCGGCATCGCGTTCGTGCCCGCCTCGGCGGCGCGGCTGCCGATCGCGGGCGTCGGCTTCGTGCGGCTGGCCACCCCCGTGCCCGAGCCCGCGGAGCTGCACCTGCTGTGGGTGAGGGAGTCCGCGAACCCGGCGTTGTGGCGGGTCCTCGACGTCCTGGACGGCGCTGCGGTCGCCTCCTGATGCCGGACCGGTATCGCACCATGCGGAACCGCTCTTGGACAGGCATCGTCGCGGTTCTTACGGTGACCGCGTGACGCTGCTCCCCCCGGACGTGCTCGCCGACCGGCTCCGGTCCGGCCTCCTGTCCTTCCCGGTGACCCACTTCGACGCCGACCTGCAGTTCGACGAGCCCCGGTACCGGGAGCACCTGGCCTGGCAGGCCGGGTTCGACGTCGCGGGCCTGTTCGCCGCGGGTGGCACGGGGGAGGGCTTCTCGCTCACCCCGCCCGAGGTCGACCGGGTCGTGCGCGCGGCCGTGGCCGAGGTGGGCGACCGGGTGCCCGTCGTCGCGCCGGCCACCGCGGGCACCGCGCTCGCCGTGGCGCAGGCGAAGGCGGCGCAGGACGCGGGCGCGTCCGGGGTGCTGCTGTTCCCGCCCTACCTCACCGAGGCCGGCCAGCGCGGCCTCGCCGAGCACGTCAGCGCGGTGTGCCGGGCCACCGACCTGGGCGTCATCGTCTACAGCCGGGCCAACGCCGTGCTGACCGACGCCACCGTGGCCGAGCTCGCCGAGCGCAACCCGAACCTGGTGGGGTTCAAGGACGGCGTCGGCGACATCGAGCGGCTCACCCGCATCTACGCCCGGCTCGGCGACCGGCTGACCTACATCGGCGGCCTGCCCACCGCCGAGACGTTCGCGCTGCCGCTGCTGCAGCTGGGCGTGAGCACGTACTCCTCGGCGCTCTACAACTTCCTGCCCGAGTTCGCGCTCCGGTTCTACGCCGCGGTGCGCCGGCAGGACCGGGAGACGGTCTACCGGCTGCTGTCGGAGTTCGTGATCCCGTACCTCGACATCCGCGACCGCGGGAAGGGGTACGCGGTCTCGATCATCAAGGCCGGCCTCACCGCCGTCGGCCGGGACGGGGGCCGGGTGCGCCCGCCGCTCACGGACCTCACCGGGGGCGAGCGCGCCGAGCTGGCGACCCTGGTGCAGAAGGTCTCCTGATGGCCCTGAAGATGGCCACGGTGGCGCGGGTGGAGGTCGTTCCCGTCGCGGGGCACGACAGCATGCTGCTCAACCTGAGCGGCGCGCACGGGCCGTACTTCACCCGCACGATCGCGATCGTCACCGACAGCGCGGGACGCACCGGCGTCGGCGAGGCACCCGGCGGGGAGGGGATCCGCCGGACGATCGCCGACGCGGCCGACCTGCTCGTCGGGCGGCCGGTGGCGCGGGCCGGATCGCTGCTGCGCTCCGTGGGCGAGGCCTTCGCCGACCGGGACGCCGCCGGGCGCGGCCTGCAGACCTTCGACCAGCGCACCACGGTCCACGCCGTCACCGCGCTCGAGTCGGCGCTGCTCGACCTGCTCGGCCAGGACCTCGGGGTGCCGGTGGCCGAGCTGCTCGGGGAGGGACAGCAGCGCGCCGAGGTCCCGGTGCTCGGCTACCTGTTCTACGTGGGGGACCGGCGCGCCACCGACCTGCCCTACGTCGCCGAGCAGGACCCGGCCGACGACTGGGAGCGGCTGCGCCGCGAGCCCGCGCTCACCCCGAAGGGCGTCGTGGCGCTCGCCGAGGCCGCCCAGGCGCGGTACGGGTTCGCCGACTTCAAGCTCAAGGGCGGCGTGCTCTCCGGGGAGGAGGAGGTCGCCGCGGTGCGGGCGCTGGCCGCCCGCTTCCCGGACGCCCGCATCACCCTCGACCCCAACGGGGCGTGGCCCCTCGCCGAGGCCGTCGAGCTCTGCCGCGACCTGCGCGGCGTGCTCGCGTACGCCGAGGACCCGGTCGGCGCCGAGGGCGGCTTCTCCGGCCGGGAGACGATGGCCGAGTTCCGCCGCGCCACCGGCCTGCCCACGGCCACCAACATGATCGCGACCGACTGGCGGCAGCTCGCGCACGCCGTGCGCGCGGGCGCCGTCGACATCCCACTGGCAGACCCGCACTTCTGGACCATGCGCGGGTCGGTCCGCGTCGCCCAGCTCTGCGCGGGTTTCGGGCTGACCTGGGGATCGCACTCCAACAACCACTTCGACGTGTCGCTCGCGATGTTCACCCACGTCGGAGCGGCCGCCCCCGGGCCGATCACCGCGCTCGACACGCACTGGATCTGGCAGGACGGGCAGGCGCTCACCCGCGCGCCGCTGCAGATCCGGGACGGGGCCATCGCGGTGCC
This sequence comes from Pseudonocardia adelaidensis, assembly GCF_039543345.1. Taxonomy (NCBI): domain Bacteria; kingdom Bacillati; phylum Actinomycetota; class Actinomycetes; order Pseudonocardiales; family Pseudonocardiaceae; genus Pseudonocardia; species Pseudonocardia adelaidensis. The sequence goes on from NZ_BAABJO010000005.1 coordinate 263,194, forward strand.
GGACACCCCCGGCCTCGGCGTCGAGTTCGACCCCGAGGCCTTGGCCGCGGCGCACGAGCGCCACCGCGAACACGGGCTCGGCGCGCGCGACGACGCCGTCGCCATGCGATACCTCGTGCCGGGCTGGGAGTTCGACCCCAAGCGCCCCTGTTTGCTCCGATGACGCAGCCTCGTCCGATGACGCCGCTCGTCCGCTGACCCCTCGGAAAGGTTCCCGCATGTCCGCCGTCCTGGACCGGATCAGCTCGGTCACCCTGTCGTCGGTGACGCTCCCGCTGCCGACCGGCATCAGCGACGCGAAGGTGCTCACCGGCCGCCAGCGGCCGATGACCGAGGTCGCCTTCCTCTTCGCCGAGATCGCCACCGAGGCCGGGCTGGAGGGCATCGGGTTCAGCTACTCGAAGCGGGCCGGGGGACCGGCCCAGTTCGCCCACGCCCGCGAGGTCGCGCCGGACCTGGTCGGCGAGGACCCGAGCGACATCGGCCGGCTGTGGACCAAGCTCGTGTGGGCGGGCGCCTCCGTCGGGCGCAGCGGCGCCGCCACCCAGGCGCTCGCCGCGATCGACGTGGCGCTGTGGGACCTCAAGGCCAAGCGCGCCGGCCTGCCGCTCGCCAAGCTGCTCGGCGCCCACCGCGACTCCGTGCGCTGCTACAACACCTCGGGCGGCTTCCTGCACGAGCCGATCGAGCAGGTTCTCGACAACGCGACCCGCACGCTGGGGTCCGGCGTCGGCGGCATCAAGATCAAGGTCGGCCAGCCCGACCACGCCGAGGACCTGCGCCGGGTCCGCGCCGTCCGCGAGCACATCGGCGACGCCGCCCCGCTCATGGTGGACGCCAACCAGCAGTGGGACCGGCCCACCGCGATGCGGGTCGGGCGGGCGCTGGAGGAGTTCGGCCTCGTCTGGATCGAGGAGCCCCTCGACGCCTACGACGCCGAGGGGCACGCCGCGCTCGCCCGCACCCTGGACACCGCGATCGCGTCCGGCGAGATGCTCACCAGCGTTGCCGAACACGCCGAGCTGATCCGCCACGACGCCGTCGACATCCTGCAGCCCGACGCCCCGCGCATCGGCGGCATCACCCAGTTCCTCAAGCTCGCCGCGCTCGCCGAACACCGGAACCTGCAGCTCGCCCCGCACTTCGCGATGGAGATCCACGTCCACCTCGCGGCCGCGTACCCCTTCGAGCCGTGGGTGGAGCACTTCGACTGGCTCCACCCGCTCTTCCCGGAACGCCTGGAGATCCGCGACGGCCGGATGCACCTGTCCGAGCGTCCCGGCCTGGGCGTCACGCTCAGCGAGAAGGCGCGGGAGTGGACGATCGAGAAGGTCACGGTCGAGAAGCCCCGCTGACCCGCACGGGCGTTTCGATCTGCCGGGAGCGCCCGATCCGTCCTACGCTCCGCCCCATGGCGCGGTACTTCGACGTCCACCCGGTCGATCCCCAGCGACGCGCGATCAGCCAGGTCGCGGACATCGTGCGCGACGGCGGGCTGATCGCCTATCCCACCGACTCGTGCTTCGCTCTGGGCTGCCAGCTCGGCGACCGGGACGGCATCGACCGCATCCGGTCGATCCGCAAGCTCGACGACAAGCACCACTTCACGCTGGTGTGCAGCGACTTCGCCCAGCTCGGGCAGTTCGTGCACATCAGCAACACGGTGTTCCGGGCGGTCAAGTCCGCGACGCCGGGCAGCTACACGTTCATCCTCCCGGCCACCAAGGAGGTGCCGCGGCGGCTGCTGCACCCGAGGAAGAGGACCGTGGGCGTGCGCATCCCCGAGCACGTCGTGACGCAGGCACTGCTCGCCGAGCTGGGCGAGCCACTGCTGTCGTCCACCCTGCTGCTGCCCGACGAACCGGAACCGCTCACGCAGGGCTGGGAGATCAAGGAACGGCTCGACGGCGCGGTGGACGCGGTGCTCGACTCCGGTGACTGCGGCACGGAGCCCACGACGGTGGTCGACTTCTCCGGCGACGAACCGGAGATCATCCGCAGGGGAGCGGGCGACCCGAGCCGCTTCGAGTAGCCCGCGCCCCGCCTGCTCGTCAGCCGCCCGCCATCGCACCCACCACCAGGAACGGCTCCTTCCCCGCGGCCACCTCGGCCGGGAGCGGTGCGTCCGGTTCCTCGTGGGACAGGTCCTCCTCGCAGGCGAAGAACCGCACGAAGGCGCGGCGCCGCAGCGTGGTGCGGTCGCGGATGGTGCCGCGCAGCACCGGGTGGCGGGCCTCGAGGGCGTCGAGCACGGACCGTTGGGTGACCGGCGCCGGCACGTCGAGCCGCACCTCGCCGTCGATCCCGGCCAGCTTCCTCAGGTGCGCGGGCAGCTTCACCCTGACGCCGGTCGCGCTCGTGGATGTGCCGGTCATGACAGCGCCGGTCATGACAGCGTCTGGACCTGCACCGACAGCACGGCGGGCAGGTTCTCGACGATCGGGGCCCAGGTGTCGCCCGCGTCGGCCGAGGCGTACACCTGGCCGCCGGTGGTCCCGAGGTAGACGCCGCACGAGTCCAGCGAGTCGACGGCCATCGCGTCGCGCAGCACGTTGACGTAGCAGTGCTCCTGAGGCAGGCCCTTGGTGAGCGGCTCCCACTCGTTCCCCCCGGTGCGGCTGCGGAACACCCGCAGCCGGCCGTCCGGCGGGAAGTGCACGGAGTCGCTCGTGATCGGCACGACGTAGACCGTGTCCGGCTCGTGGGCGTGCACCTCGATCGGGAACCCGAAGTCGCTGGGCAGGCCCTCGCCGATGTCGTACCAGTGCGCGCCGCCGTCGTCGCTGCGCATCACGTCCCAGTGCTTCTGCATGTAGAGCGTGTCCGGGCGGTCCGGGTGCATCGCGATGTGGTGCACGCAGTGCCCGACCTCGGCGTCCTCGTCCGGGATGCCTTCCGACCGCAGGCCGCGGTTCGCCGGCTCCCACGACGCGCCGCCGTCGGCGGTGCGGAAGACGCCCGCCGCGGAGATCGCGACGTGCATCCGCGCCGGGTCGCGCGGGTCGACGACGATCGTGTGCAGGCACATCCCGCCCGCGCCCGGCTGCCAGCTCGACCCCGAGCCGTGCTCGCGCAGGCCGGGCAGCTCCTGCCAGCTGGCGCCGCCGTCCGTGCTGCGGAAGAGCGCCGCGTCCTCGACGCCCGCGAGCACGGTGTCCGGGTCGGTGGCCGACGGTTCGAGGTGCCACACCCGCGCGAACTCCCACGGGTGCGGGGTGCCGTCGTACCACTGGTGGGTGCCGGGCACGCCGGCGTAGGCGAACTCGTTGCCCACCGGCGCCCAGGTGGCGCCGCCGTCGTCGGAGCGTTGCACGATCTGCCCGAACCAGCCGCCCGACTGCGACGCGTAGAGCCGGTCGGGGTCGGCGGGAGAGCCCGCCACATGGTAGATCTCCCACCCCGCGAAGTGCGGTCCGCTCACCTCCCAGCGCTGGCGCAGGCCGTCCGCGGTGAGCACGAATGCTCCCTTGCGCGTGCCCACCAGCACCCGAACACCGGTCATGGCACTCCTCCTCGCACATCGGTGGTCCCGGCCGGGCTCGTACGCCCGGCGCAGACTTATGACCTCCCATGGCAGCCGAACTCATCGGCGGGGAGCGCTTGTACCACTCCACCGCGGCGAGGCGGCCGCTCGCCACCCGCCGGTAGGCGAAAGGCACCCGAATGGGCTACGGTGCCTGCCGTCCGACGGAGGTCACGGCCGGTCGGGGCCGCCCGTCGCAGGCAGGCGCGCCCTGAGCGCACTTTCCGCTCTTGCGATCGGCGGGAGGCCGCCGCGGGGTAGCGTGCGGTCGCCAGGGCAGCCGGTGACGTTGCCCGAGCGTGACTCACGTCACGCCGCTCGGGGGTGGAACCGGCACGACATCGACCCTTTGGAGAGGACCGGCTGGTGGACAGAGGTTACGAGGGAGACTCGGGCTACCTCGCGCACCTCGGATCCGCTGCGGGCACCGACCGCTGGGATGTCGGCACGGCCGATCGTGACGCCGATCGCGCGGGTGACGACGTGGCCGCGGGGATCGCGCGGCGGCTGCAGGCCCGGCTGGACCGCCACGTCTGGCTGTTGGAGCGGCTGCAGGCCGAGCAGCTCTACCCCGAGCCGCCCGGCCTCCCCGAGCTGCAGGACACGGCCCACCGGATGCGCCGCGACGCCGAGAGCCTGCTGCTGCTCGCGGGCCACGAGCCCGGCGTGCGCTCGGCGGGGCCGCGCCCGCTCGGCGAGCTCGTCTCCGACGCCGCCGCCGTGGCCGAGGAACCCCACCGGGTGGACGTGCGGCCGGCCCCGGCCGCCCTCGTCGCCCCGGCCGCGGGCGTGGAGTTCGTGCACGTGCTGGCGGAGCTGATCGACCACGTCACCGCGGTGTACCCGGGGGCCCGGATCGATCTGGTGAGCTATCTCGAGACCCCCGCGTACGGCACCGGCAACGGCGGCGCCACCGTCGACGTGTTCGTCGACGGCGCGGCCCGCCACGACCCCGAGGGGCTCGGGGGCCGTCGCGCCGCCGCGGCGGCGGAGCAGCTCGCCCGGTGCTCGCGGCACGAGGTCGCCCTGCGCAGGCCCCCGGGTGGCCCGCCACCCACCGGGTCCGGTCTCGTCGCGAGCGTGCACTGCCCACCGTCGGCGGTCACGGTGGAGGAGCCGGTGCTCCCCGCGCCGGAACCCGCGGTGGACCGCACGGGGTTGTCGTCGCTGTCGCTGTCGTCGCTGTCGACCTACGAGTTCGGCTTCGACGCCGGTGGCGGCAACGGTCACGCCAACGGCACGAATGTCGTCAACGGCGGCAACGGCACCAACGGCACGAACGGGACCCACGGCGGCGACGCCACCAACGGCTCGGCCCCGGGCGGCGAGCCGAGCAACGGCAGCGTGCTGCCGTCGCTGTCGTTCGACGAGGCGCCCGCCTACTCGCCGTCGTCCTCCTCGCAGGTGGACGAGCTGTTCGGCCCGTTGCTCGACCTGCCGCTGGAACCCATCGACGACCGGTACGCCACCCCGATCTTCGAGGCGATCGCGTCCGCGTGGTTCCGCGAGGACGAGACGAGCGGGGGATCCGAGTCGCTGGACTGGAAGACCCCGCAGGACGACGAGTGGCGCGAGGCCGCCGCCCGCGCCGCCCGGTCCGAACCGGCGCCCCCCACCACGTCCAGCGGGCTGCCGCGGCGCCGCCCCGGCGACCAGCTCGTGCCGCCGCCGCGCAGCACCGAGAACGGGCGCGGCAGCGTGCCGCCCGTCACCCCGCCCGCCGAACGCGCGCCCGACCGCGTCCGGGACCGGCTCAGCACCTACCAGCGCGGCCTGCGCGAGGGCCGGCACCGTGCCGAGGGCGCGGAGCCCGAGGACTGGTGATCCCGGGCACCCGCCGTGGCAGGGTGTCGGGGTGATCTACGACGTCGCGGCGGTTCGCGCCCAGTTCCCGGCCCTGACGGCGGGGTACGCCCATTTCGACGGTCCGGGCGGCTCCCAGGTCCCCGCCCCGGTGGCGGACGCGGTGCGCCGCACCCTGGTGGCGCCGCTGGCCAACCGCGGCCGGGTCACCGCATCCGAGCGCATCGCCGACGACATCGTCGTGGCCGCCCGCCGGGCCGTGGCCGACCTGCTCGGCGCCGATCCGGGCGGGGTCGTCTTCGGCCGCAGCATGACCCAGATCACGTTCGACGTCGCCCGCACGCTCGCGGCGACGTGGGAGCCCGGCGACGAGGTCGTCGTCACCTCGCTGGACCACGACGCGAACGTCCGGCCGTGGGTGCTCGCGGCGGAGGCGGTGGGAGCCAGCGTGCGCTGGGCGGAGTTCGACCCGGCCACCGCCGAGCTCCCGGCGGAGGCCGTGGCCCGGGTGCTCTCCCCGCGCACGCGGCTCGTCGCCGTCACGGCCGCGTCGAACCTGCTCGGCACCTGCCCGCCGGTCCGCGCGATCACCGACCTCGCGCACGACGCGGGCGCGCTCGCCTACGTCGACGGCGTGCACGCCGCCGCGCACCTGCCCGTGCACGTCGACACGCTCGGCGCGGACTTCTTCGCCTGCTCCCCGTACAAGTTCCTCGGGCCGCACTGCGGGGTGCTGGCCGCGGCGCCCGCCCTGCTCGACGGGTTGCGCCCCCAGAAGCTGCTGCCGTCGCCCGACGTGGTGCCGGAGCGCTTCGAGCTCGGAACGCTGCCCTACGAGCTCCTCGCCGGGACCACCGCCGCGATCGACTTCCTCGCCGGCCTGGCGCCGCCGGGGCCCGGTGACAGCCGGCGCGACCGGCTCCTCGGCGCGATGGGCGCGATCGGGGGCCACGAGGACCGGCTGCGGGAGCGGATCGAGGACGGCCTCGCCCGGCTCCCCGGTGTGACGGTGCTGTCGCGGGCGGCGCACCGCACGCCCACCCTGCTCGTCACGTTCGCCGGCCGGGAGCCGGCCGCCGCGTACGCCTTCCTCGCCGAGCGCGGCGTGCACGCACCGGCCGGCACCTTCTACGCGCTCGAGCCCGCGCGCCGCCTCGGCCTCGGTGACACCGGGGCGCTGCGGATCGGCCTCGCACCCTACGTCGACGACAGCGACGTCGACCGGCTGCTCGCAGGGCTCGGGGAGTTCCTGGAGTCCTAGTGCCCTGAACAACTCGGGCCTACTGCCCGGCGCCCGGGCGGCGCCCTCGCCGCGTCGGACGTCCGCACCGATACAACAGCGGTACCGGCGCGAACGTCCGCCGTGCGATGACACCACCGGGACGCCGCTCGCTACGGCCGGAGTTGCTCAGGCCCCCTTAGGTCGGGCCTCGGCCGGTTCAGGCGACGAACGCCGGGTCGAGCCGCTCGCGCAGGCGGCGCAGGCCGTCGGACGTGTAGCGCTTGACCGCGCCCGCGGACAGCTGCATCACCTCGGCGGCCTCGGCCACGGACAGCTGCCACTGCATCCGCATGACCACGGCCTCGCGTTCGCGGGGGGAGAGCGTGGCCAGGGCGTCGCGCAGCAGGTGGGCGTCGGCGACCTGGGTGGAGACGTCGACGGGCGAGCTGGGCGCATCGGCCTCGCGGTCGGGGTCGTCGATGCTCACGTCGGCCCGGGCCGGGATCACCTCGCGCAGCTCGCGGTTGATCTCGTTGCAGACGGCGGTGAGCACGTAGGCCTGCATGTTGGTGATCTCGGGCGGGTCGCCCTGCTGGCGGCGCAGGATCTTCTCGAAGGCCCGCTGCACGACGTCCTCGGCGCGGCCGGGGTCGCCGACCTTGCGCGTGGCGTAGCGGACCATCGCGGGCGAGCGCTCCCGGTAGGCCGTGGCGAGCCGTTCGGCGAACGCCGCTGCGTCGGCCCGGGACACGCGCCCGATCCGCGACCGGCCGGGCGGCACCAGCCCGAGGACGGTGCCGTCGCCGCGCGCGGCCGCGGCCTGCAGCAGCCGCGAGAGAAGAGGGAATTCCTCGACAGGATCGACGTCCACGCTGCCCCCCCGGAGTGTGATCGGGGCACATCCTACGGGGCCGCCGGTCGGCCGCTCAGATTCCGCGGCGGCCGGCCGCCCTGATGTGTTCGAAGATCAGGTTCGTCTCGGTGCCGGCGATGGCGGGATCGCGGTTGAGGTGGTCGGCGACGAAGGCGCGCAGCGCGTCGGTGCTGGGGGTGGCGACGTGCAGCAGGAAGTCGTTGGCGCCCGCGACGAAGTAGACGTCCAGCACCTCGGGGCGGCCGGAGAGCGCCGCGACGTGCTCGGTGAGGCTCCCACGGGCGTGCGGCTGGAGGCGGATGGCGATCATGGCCTCGAGGTCGTGGCCGAGGGCACGCGGGTCGATGTCGGCGTGGAAGCCGCGGATCACGCCGCTCGTCCGGAGGGCGCGCACTCGGGCGAGGCAGGTGGACTGCGCGATCCCGACCCGGTCGGCCAGCTCCCTGTTCGAGATGCGCGCGTCGTCGGCGAGGGCCCGCAGGATCGCCCGGTCGGTCGCGTCGAGGCGAACGACCTTCGGCCCGAGGGGTCGTTCGGGGCGCGCACCTGCAGGGGGTAGTGGCACGGGAGCAATCTACCGAATCTCCTGCGGATCAGTTGCCGCAGTTCGGCAGTATCTTCATCCTCGGAGCATGAGGATCGGTGTGGCCCGCGAGGTCAAGAACCACGAGTACCGGGTGGCGCTCACCCCGGCCGGGGCGCAGGAGCTCACGCGCGCCGGACACCACGTTCTCGTCGAGCGCGGCGCCGGGGTCGGCAGCGCGATCAGCGACGCCGACTACGAGGCGGCGGGCGCGCACATCGTCGGCGGTGCCAACGGCAACGGGGCCGACGAGGTGTGGGGCGCGGCCGACCTGCTGCTCAAGGTGAAGGAGCCGATCGAGCAGGAGTACCACCGCATGCGCCGCGACCAGGTCCTCTTCACCTACCTGCACCTGGCGGCGTCCGCGGAGTGCACGCGGGCGCTGCTCGACGCGGGCACCACCTCGATCGCCTACGAGACCGTGCGCCTGCCCGACGGCAGCCTGCCGCTGCTCGCGCCGATGAGCGAGGTGGCGGGCCGGCTCGCGCCGCAGGCGGGCGCGAACGCCCTCATGCGGGCGGCAGGCGGGCGCGGCGTGCTGCTCGGCGGGGTGCCCGGCGTGCGGCCGGCGAACGTCGTGGTGATCGGCGCCGGCGTCGCGGGCCAGAACGCGGTCGCCATGGCGGTCGGGCTCGGTGCCGACGTCACGGTGCTCGACCTCGACCTCGGCAAGCTGCGCCGGATCGACGAGCGCTACGCGGGCCGGGTCCGCACCCTCGCCTCCAACAGCCACGAGCTGGAGAAGGCCTGCCTGGATGCCGACCTCGTGATCGGCGCCGTCCTCGTGCCCGGCGCCCGCGCCCCGCGGCTCGTGAGCAACGACCTGGTGCGCCGGATGAAGCCCGGCTCCGTGCTCGTCGACATCGCGATCGACCAGGGCGGCTGCTTCGAGGACTCGCGTCCCACCACGCACGCCGACCCGACCTACACCGTGCACGGCTCGGTCTTCTACTGCGTGGCCAACATGCCGGGTGCCGTCCCGCACACCTCGACGTACGCGCTGACCAACGCCACGCTGCCCTACGTCCTGCGCCTGGCGAACCTCGGCTTCGCCGATGCGCTCGCGGCGGACCCCGCGCTCGCCGCCGGCCTGTCGACGCATCGCGGCGCGCTGACGAACCTGCAGGTCGCCCACGGCCTCGGGCTGCCCTACGCCGACCCGCACCACCTCGTCGCCGCCTGAGCAGCACGCCGGGTTCCGCCGTGGTTCCCCGGGGTTCCGCGGTGGTTCCGCGGTGGTTACCGTCACGCGGTGGGGTACGCCGTCCGGTTGTGTGGCGTAGGCCGCGCGCCGTGAGCCGCGCCGGCGCATAGGGTTCCGCCGTGAACGAGTGGTGGCTCCTCGCGCTCGCGGCGCTGCTCGTGCTCGGGCTGCTCGTGGGTGTCGCGGTGATCCGGGGGCGCCGGCGTGCCGCCGACCCCGACTCGCTGACGGCCGAGCCGGAGGACCGCCCGCTCGCGGCCGTGGTGGTGAACCCCACGAAGATCGAACCGGGCACGCGGCAGCGGATCGAGTCGGTGTGCACGGGGCTCGGCTGGGCCGACCCGCTGTGGCTCGAGACCACGGTGGAGGACCCGGGCACCGGGCAGGCGGAGCTCGCGGTCGAGAAGGGCGCGGACGTGGTGCTCGCCTGTGGCGGCGACGGCACCGTCCGCTCGGTCGCCGAGGCGCTGGTGGGAACCGGGGTGGCGATGGGGCTCGTGCCCGTCGGCACCGGCAACCTGCTCGCCCGCACCGTCGGCATCCCGGACAACGTGGCCGCCGCCACGCGCGTGGCCCTCACCGGTGACGACCGGACGATCGACGTCGGCCGCATCCGGATCGACGGCTCGCCCGAGGAGCGGGTGTTCCTCGTGATGGCCGGCACCGGCTTCGACGCCGCGATCATGGAGAGCACCCCGGAGGCGCTGAAGGTCAAGGTCGGGCCGCTGGCATACGTGATCTCCGGGCTGCGCGCGATGCGCGGGCGCCGCATGCGCGTGACCCTGAGCCTCGACGACGGCCCACCGCTGCGCCGCCGCACCCGCACCGTCCTCGTCGGGAACAGCGGCACCCTGCTCGGCGGGCTGGTCCTCATGCCGCGCGCGACGATCGACGACGGTGTCCTCGACGTCGTGAGCCTCGCACCGGGCACGGTTGCGGGCTGGGTCGCGGTGGCCCTGCGCGTGATCACGAAACGCCCCAGGGGGCACGAGCGCGTCGAGCACTGGCAGGCCCGCTCGATCGTGGTCCGCACCGAGGCCCCCCAGCCGTGCCAGGTGGACGGCGACCCGGTGGGCAACGTGCAGGAGCTGTCGATCCGCGTCGAGCCGCACACGCTGGTGCTGCGCGTGCCGGACGTGCCGCCGCCGGGCGCGCCGGACGCGGGATAGGAGCCGGAGTGCGCACGGTTTACGTGATCGGTGTCGGCGCGGGCGACCCCGAGCACCTCACGCTGCAGGCGGTGGCCGCGATGAACCGCGCCGACGTGTTCTTCACGATCGACAAGGGCGAGGCGAAGGCCGAGCTGAGCGGCCTGCGCGCCACCCTGCTCGCCCGCCACGTGACGCGGCCGCACCGGGTGGTCACCGCCCGCGACCCGGAGCGCGACCGCGACGCGCCGAGCGGGCGCTACGCCGGTGCGGTGGCCGACTGGCAGGAGCGCAGGGCGGCGCTCTACGAGCGGATGCTCGCCGACGAACTCGGCGAGGACGACCGCGGCGCCTTCCTGGTGTGGGGCGACCCGGCGCTCTACGACGGAACCCTGCGGATCCTGCAGGGGATCCGGGAGCGGGGTGCCGTCGCGTTCGAGGTGGTCTCGATCCCGGGGATCAGCGCCGTGCAGGCGCTCGCCGCCGCGCACGCGATCCCGCTGAACCGGGTCGGGCGGGCGGTCATCGTCACGACGGGGCGCAGGCTCGCCGACGAGGGGCCGCCCCCGGGGGTGGACGACGTCGTCGTCATGCTGGACGCGGTGGACGCTTTCGCCGCGTTGCCCGGCGACGGCTGGGACATCTACTGGGGTGCCTACCTCGGCACGCCCGACGAGGCGCTCGTGCACGGGCCCCTGGAGCGGGTGGGGGAGGAGATCGTGCGGCTGCGCGGCGAGCTGCGCGCCCGCAAGGGCTGGATCATGGACACCTACCTGCTCCGCAGGCGGACCCGGTGACCCCGCGGAACGTCCTGGTGCTCGGCGGCACCCACGAGGCGCGCCGGCTCGCGGCCACCCTGCACCGCGATCCCGCGTTGGTCGTGACGTCCTCGCTCGCCGGGCGGGTCGCGGTGCCGAGGCTGCCCTGCGGCGACGTCCGCATCGGCGGCTTCGGCGGCGCCGACGGCCTCGCCGCCTGGCTGCGGGGGCACCGCACGGACGCGGTGGTGGACGCCACGCACCCGTTCTCCGCCCGGATGACGGCGAACGCGGTGGCGGCCGCCGCCGCCACCGGCGTGCCGCTGGTCGTGCTGCGGCGGCCCGGCTGGACCGAGGGACCGGGGGACCGCTGGCACCGGGTGCCCGACCCGACGGCCGCGGCCGCGCTGGTACCGCGGCTGGGGGCGCGCGTGTTCCTCGCCATCGGCAGCGGTGATCTCGCCGCGTTCGCCGGCCTGGACGCCTGGTGCCTCCTGCGTGCGGTCGACCCGCCGCCCCCGCCGCTGCCGGCCAGGCACCACCTCGTGCTCGCCCGCGGCCCGTTCACGGCCGATGCCGAGCGCGCGCTGCTGCGGGAGCACCGCGTGGAGGTGGTCGTCGCGCGGGACAGCGGCGGCGAGCTCACCGCGGCGAAGCTGGTGGCCGCGCGGGAGCTCGGCCTGCCCGTCGTCCTGGTCGACCGGCCGCCCGCGCCGGACGCGCCTGCCGTCGCGAGCGTGGAGGAGGCGGTGGCCTGGCTGAGCGCGACGCTGGCGGAGCCGGATGATCAACTCCGGTGATCACCGCGAGGTACGGCAAGGGGCGGCGGTCCTCAACGGGCGGCGAAGCGGTCGAGGGCGGCCCCGATGTGGGCGCGCACGGCGTCACTGCCCGTGTGCCCCGAGTCCTCGACGATCACCAGCTCCGCGTCCGGCCAGGCGCGGGCGAGCTCCCACGCGGTCTGCGGCGGGCCGCCCATGTCCAGGCGCCCGTGCACGAGGAACCCGGGGATGCCGGCGAGCCGCCCGGCGTCGCGCAGCAGGGCGCCGTCCTCCAGCCAGGCGCCGTGGGAGAAGTAGTGCGTGCAGATGCGCACGAACGCCAGCCGGGCGAGCGGCGGGCGGTCGCCGTATGCGCCGGTGTGGGCGTTCGGCTCCGCGGAGATGACGGCGTCCTCCCAGGCGAGCCAGTCCCGGGTGGCCCGCTCGCGCACGGCGGCGTCGGGGTGTGTCACCAGGCGCGCGTAGGCCGCCACGAGGTCGCCGTCGCGTTCGGCGGGCGGAACGCCGTCGCGGAAACGCTCCCACGCCTCCGGGTAGAAGCGCCCGACGCCGCGGTAGAGCCAGTCGATCTCCGACCGACGGGTGGTGGTGACGCTCGCGATCACGATCTCCGAGACGCGGTGCGGGTGCCGCTGCGCGTACGCGAGGATCAGCGTCGACCCCCACGACCCGCCGTGGAGCAGCCAGCGCTCGATCCCGAGGTGCTCGCGCAGCCGCTCCATGTCGGCGATCAGGTGCTCGGTGGTGTTCCCGCCCATGTCCGTGGCGGGGTCGCCCGCGTGCGGGACGCTGCGCCCGCAGCCCCGCTGGTCGAGCAGCACCACCCGGTAGCGGCGCGGGTCGAACGCACGGCGGTGGCCCGGCGTGCACCCGGAACCGGGGCCGCCGTGCACGACCAGCGCGGGCTTGCCGTCCGGGTTGCCGCAGGTCTCCCAGTGGACGCGGTTGCCGTCGCCGACGTCGAGCATCCCGTGGTCGTACGGCTCGATGGGCGGGTACACGCCCCGGACGGTAGTGATCAGGCGGGGCGGGCCGCGAACAGGATGTGCGTGCCGCCGTCGCGCGCGCCCGGCTCGGCGCACGCGGCGACCTCGTGCTCGACGAAGCGCCGCCAGGCGGCCCGGTCGGCGGCGAGGTGGGCGAGCGTGTCGGGGTGCCCGGCCGACGCCCAGTTGCTCGCGCTGCCGTCGACGAGCTCCCCGCCCGCCGCGTGGACGAGCTGCACGACGTCCGACCAGCGGTACCTGCGATCGGTGGTCTCCCGCCCGTCGAGCGCGGACGGCTGGTGGCGCCACGACCCGAGCAGCGACAGTACCGACGCGACGACGACCCCGTCCGGCGTGACGACGCGCAGGAGCCCGCGCAGCGCACCCACCGCGCAGCAGCGCACGGCCGACAGCGGCCCCCCGTAGGCGAGCACCACGTCGAACTCGCCGTCGGCGTAGCGGCCCACGTCCGCGCCGTCGAGGACCTCGCGCCGCAGCACGCTGCGCTCGGCCGGGGTGCCGCGCACCCTGCGCTGGTGGGCGGCGAGGAGGGCGGACGACGCGTCGGTGACCACGACGCGGCACCCCCTGGCCGCGAGCTCGGTGGTGAACCGGTGGGCTCCCGCCCCGATCTCCAGCACGCGCGCACCGCGCGGGACGAACCGGCGCAGGAACCGGCGGTGGACCTCGCGGCTCACCCAGCCGCACGCGTCGGTGCCCGGGCGGGCGGACCCCTGCTCACCGAGCCGGTCGAAGTGCCGGTCCAAGTGCCTGCGCACCGCCCCCACCGCCGCACTGTGATCCACGCGACCGACGATGCGTGGAGCGGGCTGAGGTGCCTCTCAGTTCGCGGCGTGCCACCGAGGCGCGGCGACCGGGGGCGAAACGTTCACGAGCGGCAACGGCGCGATGGACGCCGACGGGTGGCCGTTCCAGCGCATCGACTGCGTGTTCGTCCGCTGCGGTGACGGCGGTCTGCCCACGCTGCGTGTCGCCGGCTCCCGTCGCGTCTTCGACCGACCCGTCGACGACGTGTGGGCGAGCGACCATTTCGGCGTGCTCGCCACGCTGGAGCCGCGATGACGGCTATCCGAACTCCGCCCGCACCCCCAGCAGCCGTACCGGGCGGCGGGAGCCGAACAGCTCGAGCACGTCGAGCGCGGCCGCGGTGAACCGGTCGGCGTCGGTGGTGGGTGCCTCGAGGGTGGCGCTGCGCGTGTAGGTCGAGAACGGCGCGAACCGGACCTTCACCGCCACCCGCACCGCCGGACGGCCCGCGGCGTCGATCTCCGCCGCCAGGCGCCGGGCGAGCGCGGCCACCTCGGTGCGGACGTCGGCCCAGTCGGTGAGGTTCTCCTGGAACGTCGTCTCGTGGCTGCGCGAGCGCGGCACCCACGGGGTGCCCTCCACCACCGCGCGGCCGATCCCGCGGCCCAGCTGCACGTACCAGGGCCCCAGCGCCGGACCCAGCTCGGCGGCGAGTGCCGCCGGGTCGGCCATGGCCAGCTCCCGCACGGTGGTGATGCCGCGGTCGGCGAGCTTGCGCGCCGTCTTCGTGCCGATGCCCCACAGCGCCCCCGTTGGGCGGTCGAACATCACCTCCGCCCAGTTCCCGGCGGTGAGCCGGTACGCGCCGTCGCCGGTGGGCGGCTTGGCGAACTGCGTGGCGAGCTTGGCGCGCAGCATGTTGTCGCCGATCCCGATCGAGCAGTGCAGCCGGGTGTGCTCGAGGACCTGGGCCCGGATCGTGGCGGCCAGGTCCTCCGGGTCGTCGGTCTCGGCGCCGACGAACGCCTCGTCCCAGCCCATGACCTCGACGACCACGCCCGGCCGCGCCCGCAGCGTGGCCATCACCTCCTCGGAGATCTCCTCGTAGTGCGCGTTGTCGGCGGGCAGGAACACCGCATCCGGGCAGCGCTTCGCCGCCGTCCGCAGCGGCATGCCGGAGCGCACCCCGTACTCGCGCGCCTCGTAGGAGGCGGTGGCGACGACCGCCCGCTGCGTCGGGTCGCCCTTCCCCCCGACGACGACCGGCCGCCCGGCCAGCTCCGGGTGGCGCAGGACCTCGGCAGCGGCCAGGAACTGGTCGAGGTCGACGTGCAGCACCCAGTAGGCCACCACGTCAGTGTGCCGTGACGGTCCGACCACCCCGGATGTCCTATCGTCATCGACCGACCCCGGATCCCGGGGCGTCGGGGGAACCGGGAGGTCGCGTGAAGAGCCCTCGCGCAGTGGGGTGGGCGATCGCGGCCACCGTCGCCGTCGTCGCCACGGCGGGCGCGGCGTCCCTCACGCAGGCTCCCGCGGCCACCTCGGCGGCCCCCTACGCGATCCCGGCGACCTCGGTGCCGGCGGGCCACGCCACCTTCACCGTCCTCCTCGACGGCCCGGCCGCGCGCGACGGCGTGGTCTCCGCGATCGAGGCCGCGGGCGGGCACCTGCTGCGGGAGAACACGGCCGTCGGCGCGCTGGTGGTGGACGCCCCACCCGCGGGGTTCGTGGAGCGGGTGGCCGCGGTCGAGGGCGTCTTCGGCGCGACGCCCGCCCAGGTGGTGGGCACGGCCGGGTCCGCGCCGGCCACCCCCCGCGCGGGCGCCGCGCTCACGCTCCCCGCTGCGGCCGGGCCGAAGGGCCTCGACCCGCTCGACACGCGGCTGTGGGGCCTGTCCATGATCCGGGCCGACGCCGCGCGGGCCGTGCAGCCGGGCGACCGCCGCGTGCTGGTGGGCATCGTCGACACCGGGATCGACGGGAGCCAGCCCGACCTCGCCCCGAACCTGGACAAGGGGCTCTCGCGCAACTTCGTCACCGACATCCCCACCGACCCGAGCGGTGCCCAGCTGGACGGCCCGTGCGAGTTCGACGGTTGCGTCGACCCGGCCGATCACGACGGCGGCGGCCACGGCACCCACGTCGCCGGCACGGTGGCGGCGGCTGCGA
Organism: Pseudonocardia adelaidensis; assembly: GCF_039543345.1. Lineage (NCBI taxonomy): Bacteria > Bacillati > Actinomycetota > Actinomycetes > Pseudonocardiales > Pseudonocardiaceae > Pseudonocardia > Pseudonocardia adelaidensis. Next base: position 279,017 of record NZ_BAABJO010000005.1, read on the forward strand.
ACGGGTCCGGCGTCTCCGGGGTGGCGCCGAACGTCACGCTGGTGAACCTCCGCGCCGGGCAGGACGCGGGCCTGTTCTTCCTCCAGCCCGTCGTCGACGCCCTGACCTACGGCGCCGACATCGGCGTGGACGTGATGAACATGTCGTTCTACGTGGACCCGTGGCGCTACAACTGCATCGACAACCCGGCCGACCCGCCCGCGGCGCGGATCGAGCAGCGCACCACCGTGGAGGCGATCAACCGGGCGCTGGAGTACGCGCACGCCAAGGGGGTCACGCTGGTCGGGTCGCTCGGCAACGAGAACGAGGACCTCGGCCACCCGCGCCAGGACACGAGCAGCCCGAACTACCCCAGCGGGTCCGACTACGCGCGCCCGGTCGACAACGCCACCTGCAGCGACCTGCCGGTGGAGGGCCCGCACGTCATCGGGGTGTCCGCCGTGGGGCCGACGGGGGAGAAGGCCGACTACTCGAACTACGGCGTCGAGCAGATCTCGGTGGCCGCCCCCGGCGGCAACGGCGACCTCGGCGGGAACCAGGACATGATCCTCTCGACGTACCCGAAGAGCATCCTGCAGCAGGAGGGTGACGTCGACGCCGCAGGCGAGATCACCCGGAAGGGCACGGCGGGCGGCGTGCAGAAGGTCTGCGGCGCCGACCCGGCCGCCGGCTGCGGGTACTACGCCTACCTGCAGGGAACGTCCATGGCCGCGCCGCACGTCACCGGGGTGGCGGCGCTGGTGGTGAGCCGGCGCGGCGTGCCCGACCCCCACCACCCGGGCGGCCTCACGATGGACCCGGACGCGGTGGAGCGGGCGCTCACCGGGTCGGCGCACGAGACCGCCTGCCCGGTGGCCGCCCCGCCGACCGCACCCTGTGAGGGCCCGGCGAACTTCAACGGGTACTACGGCAACGGCATCGTGGACGCGAAGGCCGCGCTCGAGCAGCCCGCGGGGTAGAGCGCGCACGGGCGGATTCGCGACCCTGCCAGGGCTGCCGCCCGCGCGCTCACCCCGACGCTGGGGGCGCGATCTGGCGCACCACGGACGAGGCCATGCGCAACGACCCGATCCCGGTGGGGTGGAACGGGAACGGGTCGGCCATGCCCTGCAGGTCCGGCCCCAGCCCGTCGGTGCCCTTCTCGCACAGCATGGCGAGCTGGGGGTCGGCCACGGCGAAGCCGTACTTCTGCGCTCCCGCGGCGAGGACGTCGTTGAGCTGCTGGTTCCGGTCGTTCAGCAGCTCGATCTTCACGGGGTCCAGGCCGGGGAAGCCCTCGGCGCGGGTGTCGGCGCAGTCCGCGCCGGGCGGGAACGCGCCGTACGACGTCATGATGATCACTTGTGGCCGGCCGGGCAGCTCGTTGAGGTCGATCAGCAGGTCGCCGTAGACGCGGTCGAAGGCGGCGAGGCGGTAGTCGAACTCGCCCTGGGTGAGGCGGTCGGAGCAGTCCGGGACGCCGTAGCAGTAGCGCAGGAAGTCGATCCAGCCCACGTCGTTCGGGCCGATCGCGACGACGACGAACCGCAGGTCCTGCGCCTGTTTGAGCACCCCGACCTGGGCGGGCACCGAGCGGCCTCCCGCGTCCTGGGGTCCGCGCAGCCCGCTGGTGACGGTGGCGCCGGGGCAGGCGAGGTTCAGCACGCGCGCCGACGTCAGGTGGCCGACCTCCGCGGCGAGCGAGTCGGTGCTGCGCCCGCAGGCCGCGTCGTCGGGGGTGCCGTCGGCCACCGGCGGCCCGCCGAGCCGGGATGCGCGCGAGTCGCCGATCACGGCGCCGTCGAAGCCGGTGATCGGCGGACCGACGGGGTCGGGGGTGAGGTGGTAAGCGCCGACGAGCTGGGCGAGGGAGGTGACGCCGCGCAGGCCCTGCAGCGACCCGGTGACGGCGAGCGCCCCCGAGACCAGCCACGCGAGCACCGCGGTGACCAGTGCGATGACCGTCATCCGGCGGGCGGCGCGCACGCAGTAGGAGACGATCTCGTGCAGCGGCTCGTGCTCGCCGCCGTGGGCGCGGCTCTGGCGGCGCAGCACCACGAGCGTGCGGATGCCGGCGGCGCCCCCCGCGGCCGCGAGGGTGAACGCGATCAGGCCGAGCCCGCCCAGGACGTACCAGGTGAGGAACCCGCGGGAGACCGCGGAGATCGCGTCGTCCTGTGCCTGCGGGCCCGCGACGGGGTCGAAGACGGCGGCCGCGGCGGCGTTGCGCTGCACCGGTCCCATCGTGAGCTCGGGGCGAAGCGGGCCGTAGATGTGCATCTGGTCGATGTCGAGCGCGGTGTTGCCGACCTGCACGAGCCGGGCGGGCCCGGCGACGGACAGGTCGGGCGGCCGGGCGCCGACGGAGATGTGCTGGCCGAAGACGACGAGCTCCTGCGCCGGGGTGAGCGCGACCGTGACCGGGATGCCGACGCACAGGCAGAACAGGACCAGCACGATGGTCGGCCAGGAACGCAGCTCCCTGAGCACTGTGCGCCGGCTGCGCTGAGCGTCCAGTGCTCCACCTCCGTCATCCACGGGTCGGGGGTCGTCGGGAGCGGATCTCGGGCCTCCTCCACTATGCGTCGGCTCGGCGGCCGAGGGTACGGCCGACCGGTCGATCCGTGGGCGGCTCCGGAGGGGTGAGTCGGCCTCAGGGTGCGGCGCGCACGGCGAGCAGCGCCACGTCGTCGTCGAGGGGCTCGGTGGAGAAGCGTTCCACGGCCTCACGCACGGCGCCGACGACCTGCACGGCGGGACGTCCGGCCGCGCGGGCGGCCACCGTCAGGAGCCGCTCCGCCCCGAACTGCTCGCGGCCCCTACGGCGCTCGGTGACACCGTCGGTGTAGACGAGGAGCGTGTCGCCCGGGTCGACGCGGTGCCGGGTGCAGGTCAGGCGCACGGTGGGCACGAGCCCGACCGCCGTGCCGAAGGTGCCGATCAGCTCCGCGGTGCCGTCCGCCCGCACGAGCACCGGCTGGACGTGACCGGCGAGCACGAGCTCGACGTCGAGCCCGCCCCGGGAGGTGCCGTGGGACCGGTCCGGGCCGCCGGTGCCGCGGTGGCGCCGCCGCACCATCGCCGCGGCGAGCGTGCAGAACTGCAGCGGGTCGCCGGCCTCGATCATGACCTCGTTGAGCCGCTCGACGGCCCGCGGCAGGGAGCGGTCGTCGCGCACGAGCACCCGCAGCACGTCGCGCACCAGACCGGTGCGGGCGGCGGCCCGCGCGCCCTTGCCGCACACGTCGCCGATCGACACGAGCCAGTTGGACGGGTCGACGGTGAGCACGTCGTAGAAGTCGCCGCCGACGTCGCTGCCGGAGCTCGCCGGGAGGTACTCGGCCGCGAAGTCGAGGCCGGGGACCATCGGCAGCGCCCGGGGCAGGAGCGCGTGCTGGAGCGCCTGGGAGACGGCGACGTGCGCCGCGGTGCTCTGGGCGTTGTGGATCGCCAGCGCGGCGCGCCGGGCGACGTCGCCCGCGAGCACGATGTCCTCGGGGCTGTGGGACCGGTTCGGCGGCCTGCCGACGAGCAGGGTGCCGAGCGTGCGGCCGCGGGCGCGCAGCGGCAGCGCGATGCCGTCCGTGGGTACGGCGAACCGGACGGCCGCCGAGCCGTCGCGCACGACCTCGGTGAGCCGGGTGCGCAGCTCGCCGGGCAGGCCGGGGTAGCCGTCCGGGTCGAGCACGGCGCGCAGCTCGGGCAGGGCGTCCTCGTCGGCGTGGGTGAGCGCGGCCAGGCGCATCCCGCCGGAGGGCTCGACGAGGTGCACCGCGCACCAGCGGCCCAGCCGCGGCACGACGACCTGCGGCACCACCGCCACCGCGAGGTCGACGTCGAGCGACTGGCCGAGCAGCTCGCTGGTCTCGGCGAGGTAGGTCATCCAGGACCGCCTGCGCTGGTCGACCGCGCGCAGCCACTGCGACTCGACCGCCATGGCCACGCGGTAGGCGATCAGCTCGGTGAGGTCACGGGTGCGCTCGGGGTCGGCGGCGGCGCTGCCACCGATGCGGTGCGTGACGCGCAGCACCCCGCGCAGCGGCGCGGTGGTGGGCAGGCGCACCTCGACCCGGCGGTCGGAACCCGCCCCGATGCCCGTGATGATCTCGCCGCCGGTGGAGAGGCCCGGATCCGGGCTGCCGTCCCGGGCGACCTCGCGGGCGCCGGTGCCGTCGCCCTCGTCGACCTCCACGCTGACCGACTCGGCGTCGAGCAGCTCGCGCAGCCTCCGCACCAGCTCGGCGACGAGCTCGGACGGTTCGAGCCGGTCGACGAGCCCCGGTGGCACGTGCAGCAGCCACCTGGCCTGCTCGGCCGTGGTCCACACCCGCTCGGCGTCCGGCGGGGCGGGTGGGGCCGGGGTGGCCGCGGGCCGGTCCTCGCGGGCCAGGGAGAACCAGATGACGTGGCGGCCGTCGGCCTCGTGCCGGGTGCCCCACGTGGTGGCCAGCCGCTGCACGAGCGCGAGCCCGCGCCCGTGGCTCGCCGCGCGCCCGTAGCGCTGGCGGGGCTGGGCCAGGTGGATCTCGAGCGGACCCGGCCCGCGGTCGGTGACGGCCACGGTGAGGTCGGCGTCGGTGACGGTGAGGGCCACCTCGAACTCGGTGCCGGCGTGCAGGACCGCGTTCTCGCAGAGCTCGCTGGCCAGCAGGATGGCGGTGTCAACGAGGTCGGCGTCGACACCCGGGACATCGCCGGGCGGCTCGCCCGGTTCCTCGAGCTCCCGCAGCGCCTCCTGGAGCATCCGCCGTGCCCGACCGGCCGATCGCGGGTCCGGCGGCAGCCTTGTCCGGCGCTCGAGCAGAACGGGCACGGCGTGCAGTCTGCACCCCTCGTCCGTCGAGTGCCCACTGCACCGGCCCACCGGCATGTCCGGCGATCCGGTATGTCCGGCGGCCCGGTCGACCGCTGGCCGCCGGCCGCACCGGGCCGGGGTCGGATCCGCTGCGGATCCACTAGGGTCGGGGGCTGCGGCGGCCGCGCCGGTGCCCCGACCCCCCGTGGATACGGCGCGCGCCCGTTCCAGGTCGCCGGACCGAGCAGTGGAGGAACGGCCGAGATGACCACGACCCCGCGCCAGGGCGTCGAGCCGACGGGCACTGCGCCGTCGGCGGATGCACAGGCGCCGGCGCCCGAGACGGCGATCCTGGACGAGCTCGCCGACGTCCTGCACCAGGTGAGGCGCGGACGGTTCGACGTTCGGATGCCGCGGCGGGCGGGTGCGCCCGGCGAGGTGGTCGACCAGGTCAACGAGCTCGTGGCGCTCCTGGAGCGCCGCAACCGCGATCTCCTGCGGATCAGCCGGACGGTCGGCCGCGAGGGCCGGATGTCCGAGCGGCTGAACGAGGAGGCCTACGACGGCGCATGGGCCCACGGCGTGCAGGCGGTCAACGCGCTGATCGAGGACCTCGTGACGCCCACGGCCGAGATCGCGCGCGTGATCGAGGCGGTCGCGGAGGGCGACCTGTCCCAGCACATGGCCCTCGAGATCGAGGGCAGGCCGTTGCGCGGCGAGTTCCGCCGGATCGGCCGCACGGTGAACACGATGGTCGACCAGCTGTCGTCGTTCGCGGACGAGGTCACGCGCGTGGCGCGTGAGGTGGGCACCGAGGGCATGCTCGGCGGGCAGGCCGACGTCCGCGGCGTCGCAGGCACCTGGCGTGCGCTCACCGACTCGGTGAACACGATGGCGAGCAACCTGACCAACCAGGTGCGCTCGATCTCCACGGCGGCCACGGCGATCGCGCAGGGCGACCTCTCCCGCAAGATCACCGTGAGCGCCCGCGGCGAGGTGGCCGAGCTCGCCGAGACGATCAACTCGCTCACCGACACGCTGCGCCTGTTCGCCGACGAGGTCACCCGGGTGGCGGTCGAGGTGGGCACCGAGGGCCGCCTCGGCGGGCAGGCCGCCGTGCCGAACGTCGCCGGCACCTGGAAGAACCTCACCGACGCCGTGAACCTGATGGCGGCCAACCTCACCGACCAGGTGCGCGGCATCGCCCAGGTGGCCACGGCGGTGGCGCAGGGCGACCTGTCGCAGAAGATCGCGGTGGACGCCCGGGGCGAGATCCTGGAGCTGAAGTCGACGGTCAACACGATGGTCGACCAGCTGTCGTCGTTCGCGGACGAGGTCACGCGGGTGGCTCGCGAGGTGGGCATCGAGGGAAAGCTCGGCGGGCAGGCCGCGGTGCCCAACGTCTCGGGCACGTGGCGCCACCTCACGGAGAACGTGAACGAGCTGGCGGGCAACCTCACCGCGCAGGTGCGCAACATCGCCCAGGTCACCACGGCCGTCGCCCGGGGCGACCTGTCGCAGAAGATCACGGTGGACGCCCGGGGCGAGATCCTGGAGCTGAAGTCGACGGTCAACACGATGGTCGACCAGCTGTCGTCGTTCGCGGACGAGGTCACCCGCGTGGCCCGCGAGGTGGGCACCGAAGGCAAGCTGGGTGGGCAGGCCACGGTGGGCGGGGTCGCGGGCACCTGGCGCGACCTCACCGACAACGTCAACTACATGGCGTCGAACCTCACCGGCCAGGTGCGCAACATCGCGCAGGTCACCACGGCGGTGGCGCGCGGCGACCTGTCGCAGAAGATCACGGTGGACGCCCGGGGCGAGATCCTGGAGCTCAAGTCGACCGTGAACACGATGGTCGACCAGCTGTCGTCGTTCGCGGACGAGGTCACGCGCGTGGCGCGTGAGGTGGGCACCGAGGGCAAGCTCGGTGGCCAGGCGGAGGTGAAGGGCGTCGCGGGCACGTGGCGCGACCTCACGGAGAACGTGAACCAGCTGGCGGGCAACCTGACCGCCCAGGTGCGCAACATCGCCCAGGTCACCACGGCGGTGGCGCAGGGCGACCTGTCGCAGAAGATCACGGTGGACGCCCGGGGCGAGATCCTGGAGCTCAAGTCGACCGTGAACACGATGGTCGACCAGCTGTCGTCGTTCGCGGACGAGGTCACCCGCGTGGCCCGCGAGGTGGGCACCGAGGGCAAGCTCGGCGGGCAGGCCACGGTGAAGGGCGTCGCGGGCACGTGGCGCGACCTCACGGAGAACGTGAACCAGCTGGCGGGCAACCTGACCGCCCAGGTGCGCAACATCGCCCAGGTCACCACGGCCGTCGCCCGGGGCGACCTGTCGCAGAAGATCACCGTCGACGCGCGCGGCGAGATCCTCGACCTCAAGCTGACCGTCAACACGATGGTCGACCAGCTCTCGTCCTTCGCCGACGAGGTCTCGCGGGTGGCCCGCGACGTGGGCACCGAGGGCAAGCTCGGCGTGCTGGCCCAGGTGCGTGGCGTCTCGGGCACGTGGCGCGACCTCACCGAGAACGTCAACCAGCTCGCGGCCACCCTCACCACGCAGCTGCGCGCGATCTCGGCGGTCTCCACCGCGGTGGCGAGCGGCGACCTGACCCAGCAGATCACGGTGGCGGCCCGCGGTGAGATCGCGGACCTCAAGGACACGATCAACCAGATGATCGCCACCCTGCGCGAGACCACCCAGCAGAACGCCGAGCAGGGCTGGCTCGACTCGAACCTCGTGCGCATCGGCGGCCTCCTGCAGGGGCAGCGCGACCTCAACGAGGTCTGCCAGATGATCATGAACGAGGTCGCCCCGCTGGTGAACGCCCAGGTGGGGGCGTTCTTCCTGGCGGCCGAGCCCTCGATCATCTCCGGCGGCGACCCGGACCGCTGGGTCATGACCGGCGGCTACGCCATGACGGCGGGGGACCCACCGCTGTCGTTCGGGCCGGGGGAGGGGCTCGTCGGGCAGGCGGCCGCCACCCGCCGGGTCGTGCTCGTCGAGGGCGTGCCGCAGGGCTACCTGCCGATCCGCTCGGCCGTGGGTGCGGCGTCGCCCCGCGCGGTGGTGGTGCTGCCGGTGCAGTTCGAGGGCGAGTGCCTCGGGGTGATCGAGCTCGGGTCGGTCACGCCGTTCTCGCCGCTGCACCTGACGTTCCTGGAGCGCCTCGTCGCCACGATCGGCGTCGCGATCACCACGATCCGGGCCAACCGGCGCACCGAGGAGCTGCTGTCGCAGTCCCAGGTGCTCGCGATGGAGCTGCAGGACCAGTCGGCGGAGCTGCAGCGGGCCAACGCGGAGCTGGAGGAGAAGGCCGAGCAGCTGTCCCAGCAGAACCGCAACGTCGAGATCAAGAACATGGAGATCGACGCGGCGCGCCGCGGCGTGGAGGAGAAGGCGCAGCAGCTGGCGCTGGCCAGCCAGTACAAGTCGGAGTTCCTGGCCAACATGAGCCACGAGCTGCGCACGCCGCTCAACTCGTTGCTGCTGCTCGCCCGGCTGCTCGCCGACAACCCGAACAACAACCTCACCGAGAAGCAGATCGAGTTCGCCAGCACGATCCACAGCGCGGGCTCCGACCTGTTGCGGCTGATCGACGACATCCTGGACCTGTCCAAGATCGAGGCGGGCCGGGTGGACGTCGACCCGGCGCCGGTGGATCTCGCCCACGTGTGCGCATCGGTGGAGCAGGCCTTCCGCCCGCAGGCCGAGGAGAAGGGCCTCGAGATGCGGGTCGAGGCAGGCGACGACCTGCCCGAGACGATCACGACCGACGCCCAGCGGCTGCAGCAGGTGCTGCGCAACCTGCTCGCCAACGCCGTGAAGTTCACCGACTCCGGCCACGTCAGCCTCGGCGTCTCCGTCGTACCGTCGGGCACGCTGCACGGCGTGCCCGCGCTCGACTCGGCCCGCACCGTGATCGCGTTCACCGTCGGGGACACGGGGATCGGCATCCCGCAGGAGAAGCTCGAGATGATCTTCGAGGCGTTCCAGCAGGCCGACGGCACCACGAGCCGCAAGTACGGCGGCACCGGCCTGGGCCTGTCGATCTCCAAGGAGCTCGCGCGGATGCTGGGTGGCAAGATCGAGGTCACCTCGCAGCCCGGTGAGGGATCGGTGTTCACGCTCCTGCTGCCCGACGAGCTGCCCCCGGTCACGGCGGCGGCCGCCCGGCTGACCCCGCGCCCCCCGATCCCGGCGCTCGCGCTCCCGGAACCGACCCTGGAACCGCCGCGCCCTGCCGCGTCACCGAACCCGATCCTGCGCACCGGGCCCGGCGGGCCCGCCGGCGTGCGGCCCGCGCCCGAGCTGGCCGGCGTCACCGTCCTGATCGTCGACGACGACGTGCGGAACGTGTTCGCGCTCACCAGCGCGCTCGAGCTGCACGGCCTCACGGTGATCTACGCCGACAACGGCACGGAGGGGATCCGCCTCCTCACCGAGCACCCCGAGGTCGACGTGGTGCTGATGGATGCGATGATGCCCGACCTGGACGGCAACGAGACCACGCGGCGCATCCGCAGGCTCCCGCAGGGGCGGGACCTGCCGATCGTGTTCCTGACGGCGAAGGCGATGCCGGGCGACCGGGAGTCGAGCCTCGCCGCGGGCGCCACCGACTACGTCACGAAGCCGGTGGACCTCGACGAGCTGCTCGCGCTCATGGCGTCGTGGGTCACGCCGCGCCGCGGCCGGGCGGGCACCGCGGGTGTCGCCGGGCTCGGCAGCGGGATCGGGGCAGCCGGCGGTGGACGGTGATCCGCCAGACAGCGCGCGTGCTCGCGGTCGACGACCGCCGCGAGAACCTGCTCGCCCTGCAGGCCATCCTCGAGGGGCTGCCGATCGAGCTGGTGGCCGTCACGAGCGGTGAGGACGCGCTCAAGCGGCTGCTCGTCGAGGACTACGCCGTGATCCTGCTCGACGCGCACATGCCCGGCATGGACGGCTTCGAGACCGCGGGGCACGTCAAGCAGCGCGAGCGCACGCGCCACATCCCGATCCTGTTCCTCACCGCGGTGGACTACGACCCGCACCTCGCGTTCCGCGGCTACCAGGCCGGCGCCGTCGACTACATCACCAAGCCCTTCGACCCCTGGGTGCTGCGCTCGAAGGTGGCGGTGTTCGTCGACCTCTGGAGCACCCACACGCAGCTCGCCGACCGGGCCGGGGAGGTCGTGGTGCTGCGCGGGGCGATCGACGAGGCGCTGGCGCTCCTGGAGAGCGGTGACGCGGCCGACCTCGCGCGGGCCCGCGCGCGGCTGGCGGCCGTCCGGGGCGCGCGGCTCGGGACGGGCTGACCCGCTCACACCGGTTCCGGGATCGGCGTTCGGATCGGTACGGAGCTCGGCATGGTGAGGCCCCGGCCGGTCGGGGGTCGGCCGGGGCCCGGAACGGGGTGGTCAGCGCCGGAAGGCGTCCTTGACCTTGTCACCCGCCTGCTTGAGGTTGCTCTTCGCCTGGTCGCGCTCGCCCTGCGCCTCGAGCTCCTCGTCGTCGGTGGCGCGGCCGACCGCCTCCTTGGCCTTGCCTCCGAGCTCCTCGAGCTTGTGGTCCACCTTGTCGTGGGGCGTCTTGTCGTGGCGGCCCATGGGGTCCTCCGATCTCCCGCTCCGGGCGCCGGTTACCCGGCGCGCGACGCGCTACGCATCAGTTCGGCCGAACGGGTGACGGGTCACGGGCCGGGGCGGGTGGTGATCCGGGCGATCGCGGGCGTCACCAGCAACATCACGACCACCCGCAGCACCTGCACCGCCATGACGAAGGTGACGTTCGTGCCGGCGGAGACCGCGGTGGCCAGTACGGCGTAGACCCCGCCGGGCGTGGTGGCGAGGTAGCCGTCCAGGGCGCTCGTGCCGGTGGCGGCGGACAGCACGAGGCCCAGCCCCGCGCAGGCGACGATGACGGCCACGACGAGCGCGGCGGCCGGGAGAAGCGCGCCGAGCACCGTGCGCAGGCTCTCCCGGGTGAAGCGGGCGCCGGCCTGCCACCCGATCACGGCGTACGCGATCTCGACGAGGACCGCGGGCGGGGTGGCGCCGAAGGACCAGCCCCCGAGGTTCACCGCGATCGCCACCGTCATCGGCCCGAGCAGGGCGGGGGCCGGGATCCGCGCGAGCCCCGCGAGCACCGTGCCGGTCGCCGCGCAGACCGCGAGGTAGGCGAGGTCGACGACGAGCGGCGCGGGCCCGTTCGGCTCGGGGGCGGCCCCCGCGGCCGCGCCGAAGCCGACGGCGGCCACCACCGGCATGGTGGCGGTGACCATCCCGACGCGCAGGTACTGGACGACCGCGACCGTGCGGTCGTCGCCGCCGAGCTCGCGGCTCACCGCCACCAGCCCGGACGCGCCGCCCGCGGTGAGCGCGAGCATCCCGGTGAGCGGTGAGATGCCGCGCCGCAACCCCAGCAGCAAGCCCGCGGCCATGCTCACCGCGAGCGTCGCGAGGCAGACGAGCAGCACCGGCACCCACTGGCCGGCCAGGCCTGCGAGCGTGCCGGGCTGGGCGAGCACGCCGATGACCACGCCGATGGCCGCCTGCGCCGCGCCGTTCAGCGGCCGCGGCACCACCACGGGCATCCCGCCGAGCGCGAGGACGGTGGCGACCAGCAGCCCGGCGAAGAGCGCCGGGGACGGCACGCCGAGGGCCGTCATGGCGGTGCTGCCGGCGACGGTGAGCACGACGAGCAGCGCCCAGCGCGCCCACGGCGGTGTCCCGGGCGCCCTCATGTGGTTCGTGATCCCGCCGCCGATCGCGGTGCCGATCCCGTCGCTGATCCCGTCGCCCGTCCCATTGCCGTTGATTCTCACCGCATGCCCGCGCGGGTGCCCGGGTAGGCCCCCGACGTGGACCTGCGATTCCTGAACGAGCTGACCAAGCACGTCGGTCCGTTCGCCACCGTGTACCTGGACACGTCGCACGACACGGACGACGCGGCCCGCGCCATCGCGCTGCGCTGGGCGGACGCCCGGGAGCGGCTGGCCTCGGAGGGGGCCGACGCCGGGACACTCGACGCGCTGGAGACGGCCGTCGAGAGCGCCCCGCCCGCGGTGGGCCGCGCCGGGCGGGTGCTCGTGGCCCGTGGTTCCCGGGTGGTGCTCGACCGTGCGCTGCCCGAGCCGCCGGTGTTGCCCGAGGCGCACTGGGGCCCGCTGCCCGATCTGCTGCCGGCCCTCGTCGACCAGCCAGAGCCGGTGACGGCGGTGGTCGTGCGCGTCGACGAGACCGGTGGGGAGATCCTCCTCGCCGGGCCGGACGCGCGCCCGGTGGTCACCGAGCAGGTCGAGGGCCGCGAGCACCCCGTGCACAAGGTGCGCAGCGGGGGGTGGTCGCACCTCGCCATGCAGGAGCGCGTCGAGGAGAGTTGGCGGCGCAACACGGCACAGGTCGCCGAGCGAGTCGACCGGCACGTGGCCGACGCCGGGGCGAGCGTGCTGCTCGTCGCGGGGGACCCGCGGGCGCGCTCGCGCCTGATCGACGCGCTGGGGGAGCGCAGCGCGTCGATCGTCGTGCAGCTGGAAGGGGGCGGCGCCGGTGGGGACGACCTCGCCGCCGCCGTGGCCGAGGCCCTGCGCGACGTCGTCACCTCCACCCGGCTCGCCGTGCTCGACCGCTACGAGAAGGCGGCAGGCCGGGGGGACGGCCTCGCCGTGCAGGGCGTCGGGCCGGTGCTCGCCGCCCTGCGTGCCGAGGCCGTCGACACGCTCCTGCTCGACGCGGGGGTGCACCGCGACGGCACCGTGTGGATCTCGCGGGAGCCCGCCCAGGTGGCCGAGGCGCCTGCGGACCTGCGCGTCGCAGGCTCCGACCCGACCGCCGAGGTTCCCGTCGATGCGGCCATGCTGCGTGCGGCCGCGGGCTCGGGTGCGGGCTTCGTCCCGATCGGGGGCGGGCGGACCGGGCTCGTCAGGCGCCCGCTCGACGACGGCGTCGGCGCCCTGCTGCGCTACCCCCTCCCGGCGGGCGCGTGATCACCGGCCCGGCGCGGCGGGTCCAAGATCGACCCGTCCGGGTGTGACCCACTTGCGAGCCGGTTGGCCTGGGTGCAGGCTGGCACCCGGGCCGGCTCGCCCCGACCGGCCGGATCCCACTCGGAGAGCGGAACGGGATGACCCACGGATCCGAGCAGATCGGACCCGCCGAGCGGACACAGGTCGCTCAGCGCCGGGACCTGCTGCGGGTCGAGACGCGCGAGTCGCGGCGGGGGGTGCTGGTGCTGTTCGCCCCGCGGGGAGGTCGACGTCTCCAGCGCCGACGTGCTGCGGGACGCCACCCGCGGCGCGCTCGCGGCCTCCCCGCGCTGCCTCGTGGTGAACCTGACCGGGCTGACCTTCTGCGGGTCCACCGGGCTGGTCGTGCTCATGGACGCGTGCCGGGAGGCCGAGGCGGCCGGGGTGCGGTTCTGCACGGCCGCCGGGCCGGCGATCGTGCGCCGGGTCCTCGAGATCACGCGGCTCGGGCCGGTGCTGCGCCACCGCCAGTCGCTCGCGGCGGCGCTGCAGGAACTGGACGCGTAGCGGCTCAGGCGGTCAGCGGGATCTGCGCCCACGTGGTCTTGCCGTCGGGGTGCTGCTGGACGCCCCACGCGCTGGAGACCATCGCGACGAGGTGGAGGCCGCGTCCGCCGGCCCGGGCGGTGTCCACCGGCCGGGGTCGCAGTTCGGGCCCGGGTGCGTAGTCGCGCACGCTGACGCGCAGGCTCGTGCCGTCCACCGCGACGGACACCCGGCACCCTTTGGGCGCGTGCTGCACGACATTGGTCACGAGCTCGCTCGCGACGAGCACGGCCGCGTCCTCCGCCTCGGTGGCCGACCAGTCCACGCAGGCTTCGTGGACCAGCGCCCGCGCCATGGCGGGGGCGACGGGCGTCGCTGGGAGGTCGCGGTGCCGCATGACCCGGTCCGGCCTGTGGTGCAGCCTGTCCGACGCGCGGTCGGGGTCGTCGACCAGCGGGACGGTGCGGTCGATGCGCAGCGCCCGGATCCGGGTGGCGAAACGGTCCCCGGCGCCCGTGAGGACCAGCTGCGCGGCCGGCCAGCCGCCGGCCGCCGCGAGTGCCGCCGGGAAGACCTCGGCGGCGGGGTCCCAGTCGAGCTCGAGCCCGGCGAGGTCGACGACGACCGCACCGGGGTCGCGCAGCAGCTTGCCCAGCAGCGCGCGGGCCCGGGGCACGGTGGCGAGCGAGAGCCCGCCGCGCAGACGCAGCAGGTGGTGGTCGCGGCGCGCCTCGACGTCGCCCCACAGCCCGGCCACCACCGTCATGACGTCGTGGCTCCCTCTGCCCGGGCGTCCTGGCCGTCGACGCGCTGGTCCTGCTCCATCATGAGGATCACGCCGCCCGGCCGGCCGTCGTACCCGGCGAGCGGGCTCCCGAGCACCCGGACGCCGATCCCGCGGCCGCGCCGGTTCACCGCGGGGAGCGCGGGCTCCTGGGGCCCCGGCTCGCCACCGAGGGCGCGGCGGATCATCGGGGCCAGCTGTTCCAGGGGCAGCCCGATGTCGGGGGTGAGGAAGTGCTGCCCGATCGCTCCTCGTTGGTCGTCTCGAGTTCCTCGTCGGCGGGCTGGAGCTCCTCGTACGCCCTCTCCAGCTGGCCGAGGGTGGACTCCAGTTCCGAATGCAGCCGGCCGGCGTCCATGACGTCGAGGAACGCGACGGCGGCACCGAGCACCCCCGAGTCGCGGTCGGCCAACGGGCTCACGTGCACGTCCATCGTGAGCTGCCAGCCGCCGCGGTGCGCGCCCGGCAGCTCGAAGCGGGAGCCCCGCGACGCCCGCGCGGAGTGCCTCGACCCCGCCCGCGAAGGCGCCGATCACGACCACTCGCCGGCCCATACCGCGTCGACTACCCGCGCCTCCGGATCCCGACACCACGCACCGCACGGCCAGGCCTCTCCGCCGTCGGCGCCGAGCCGGCGCGGCCGCCGGATCAGCGGCCACCGGGGGATCAGCCCCGGTCGGCGACCTCGTCCGCGGCGACGGCGTCCCGCTCGCCCATCGGGACGGGGCGCCCCCGGGTGGTGTCGCGCTCGGTCTGCCGCTCTGCCTCGGCGTTGATCTCGGCCCCGAGCAGGACGACGTAGCTGGTGAGGTACAGCCACAGCAGGAGCACGACGACGCCCGCGAGGGCCCCGTAGGTGCGGTTGTAGCTGCCGAAGTTGTCGACGTAGAGGCTGAAGGCGACGCTGCCCGCGATCCACAGGACCGCGGCGACGAGCGCGCCCGTGCTGGCCCAGCGGATGCGCGGGGCGTCGCGGTCCGGGGCGAGCCGGTAGACCACGGCGAGCGCGACGACCACGACCGCGATCAGCAGGCCCCACCGCACCACCTGGGCGAGCACCGTCGCGGCCCGGCCGAGCGGCAGCGCGTCGAGCAGCGGCGGGACGACCGCCACCAGCGCGAGCGCCACCAGGACGAAGACGATCGCACCGAGCGTGAGCAGCAGCGCCCTGGCGCGCAGCTTCACGAAGCCGCGCGTCTCCTCCTCGTCGTAGGCGATGTTGATCGCCTGGACGAGGTTGCCCGTGCCGCTGGAGGCCGACCAGAGCGCCGCCAGCAGCGCCACGACCAGCCCGATCCCCAGCGCCCCGGCGCTGCCCGCGGCGACGAGGCCGAGCTGGTCGGCGACCAGCGGACGCGCCTCGCGGGGCAGCGCTCCGGCGAGTCCCTCCAGCTGGTGGGCCACCTCGGCGGGGTCGGCGACGAGCCCGTAGAGCGTCAGCGCGGCGATCAGGGCGGGGAAGACGGCGAGGAAGCCGAAGAACGCCACCCCCGCGGCGAGCATCGGGACGTGGTCGGCCTTGCTCTCGGCGAACGCGCGGCGGGTGATCTGCCACCAGCCGCGCGGCGGGATGTGGACCGGGGTGTCGGCATCGCGGCCCGGCGCCGGTGGGGAGGCGGACTCGGTGTTCGTGGCGCGGGCGGCCTGCTGCGACACGGCGTGCTCCTCGGGGGTGCTGGACGCGGATCCCGCGGGTAGCCGCTTCGCCCGGGGTCAACCCTCGCGCGAGCCCCGGTTCGCGAGATGCCGTCCCCCGGCGGCCGACCGGTGGGCCGTCCGGCCCATCAACCGTCGAGCACGTCGAGCAGGGCGTCCACGCCGCTCAGGTTCAGCGCCCTGCGGACGACGTCGCCCCCGGCCACGCGCACCCGCAGCTTCCCGCCCGCCGAGCGCACGCGGCGATCGGCCTCCACGAGGAGGGCGACCCCCGCGCTGGCGAGGTATGTGGTGGCGCGGAGGTCCACGGTGAGGGTGCCGCCCGCGTCGGTGCGGGCCAGCAGCTCGTCGCCGACGGCTCGCACGCCCGCGAGGTCGAGCTCGCCGCGGACCTCGACCGTGCCGGCGCCGTCCTCGGCGTCACCGGTGATCCGCACGGTGGCGGGCCCGGGCCGGGGCGGCGGGATATCGGCGGCGCCGGCGGCATGGGCGGGACCGGCGGGGGCCGCCGGGGAGCCGGAGGGTGCCACCCTGAACCGCACCTCGGTGCCCTCCGGGCCGTGGTGCAGCCGCATGCCACCGCTGACGTCGCGGATCAGCTCGAGGCCCCGGCCGCGGTATCCCCTCTCGTCCGGGATGGGCCGCCAGCTGCCCTCGTCGCGGACGCGCGCCTCGATCCCGCCGTCCGCATCGCGGGTGAGCTCCACGGACATCGGGCCCGGTGCGCGGTCGCGGTAGGCGTGTTCGACGGCGTTGGCGGCGGCCTCGCCGACGGCGAGCTGCAGGTCGTAGACGTCGTCGTCGTCGATGGCGCTCGCCGCCGCCCACGCGAGGACGGCGGCCCGCAGCTCACGCAGGACCTGGGCCTCGGCCGGGAGCACCACCCGCAGCGGCGCCGGAACCAGCCTGGCCACGATGAGGGCGACGTCGTCGACCGGGTCGGGGCCGCCGCCCGCGGCCGTGCCGTCGAGCGCCCCGGACAGCAGCACGTCGGTCAGGGCCTCGGGTGCGAGGGCGTGGTGGCGTGCGGCGACGGCGGCCAGGCGCGCGATCCCGTCGTCGACGATCTCACCGCGCCGCTCCACGAGCCCGTCGGTGTAGAGCAGGATGCTCTCGCCCGGCGTGATCGTCGCCGTGCCTGCGGTGAACGGGGGCCGGGCGCGCACCCCGAGCACGGTGCCGCCCGCGTCCTCGAGGGGCCGGCAGCCGTTCGGGCCGGCCACGAGCGGCGGCGGGTGGCCGGCCCGTGCCCAGACGAGGTGGCCGGTCTCCGGGTCGAGCACCAGGCACGCGACGGTGCTGCCGGTGGCGTCGGGCACGCGGCCCGCGAAGCGGTCGAGCCGTTCGAGGGCCTGCACCGGGTCGTGGCCCTCGAGCAGGTAGCCCGAGAGCGCGCTGCGCAGCTGGCCCATGATCGCGGCGGCCCGCGCGCCCTGCCCGACGACGTCGCCGACGGCGATCGCGACGCGGCCCTCGTCGAGCGGCAGCACGTCGTACCAGTCGCCGCCCGCCTGGCTGCCGCGCGCGCCGGGCAGGTAGCGGGATGCCAGCGGGAGCCGGTCCAGCCGGGGGAGGGTCGGCGGAAGGAGGCTCTTCTGCAGGGTCTCGGCGATCAGCCGGCGCTCGTCGGCGGCGGCGGCGCGCTCGAACGCGGGCGCGGCCTGGGCGACGAGCGCGAGCACGAAGTCGCGTTCGTCGGCGGGGAAGGTCCGCTCGGTCGGGAAGGAGAGACCGATCGCGCCGACGACCCGGCCGACGGCCGCGAGGGGCAACGCGGCGGCCGCGTGCAGGCCCGCCGCCGCGGCGTGCTCGAGCTGGTCCGGCCACTCGCGCGCCCACTCGGACCGGTCGTGGATCCACACCGGCTCGCCGGTGCGCACCGCGGTGGCGATCGGCGCCTTGTCGTCGAGGCGCATCGTGGCGGCCGCGCCGACCACCGGCGCGGCCGGCCCGCCCGCGTGCACGAGCCGCAGGCCGCGCTCGGGCTCGGCGAGGTACACGCTCGCCGTCGCCGCACCGAGGAAGTCGGGCAGCCGCGCGACGAGCAGCCGCGCGGCCTCCAGGACGCTCCCCGCGGAGGCGAGGTCGGCGCTCACCTGCTGCAGCCGGCGCTCCCGGGCGCGCCTGCGGCCGGAGGCCAGCATCATCGACGCCCGCCTGCCCAGCTCGGCGGCCAGGTCGAGCTCCGTGTTGTGGTAGTAGCGGCCCGGCCCGAAGTTCACGAAGGCGAGCACGCCCGCCACCCCGTCCCCGACGACGAGCGGGACGACGAGTGCGTTGCCCGCCCGCAGCGCGACCCGGCGTGCGTCGTCGTCGGGGACCGCGGACCGGATGAGGTCCTCGGTGATCGGCACGACCACGGGAAGACCCGGCGCCAGCGCCTCGGCGAGCGACGGCGGCAGCCGGGTGGAGGTCAGCGCGCGCAGGACCTTGGCGACGGCCGGGTGGTCGTGGGCGGCCGCGACCCGGTGCAGCAGGCCGTCCGGGCCCACGAGCGCCGCGACCGCCGCGTCGCCGAGCTCGTGCACGACCAGCCGCACGAGGTCGCCGAGCCGCTCCTCGGCGCTGCCCTCCTGCGTGACGAGCCTGCCGGTGTCGGCGAGGAGCGCCGCCGAGCGCTCGGCGCGCTTCTGCTCGGTGACGTCCACGGTGAGGCCCTGCGCGGCGACCGGCGCGCCGTCCGGCCCGGTGACCACGTGGACGACCTGGTGCAGCCACAGCACCCGGCCGTCGATCGCGACGGCCCGGTAGGTGAGGTCGTGGTCGACCCCGGCGGCGGTGCGGTCGCCGGTGTAGGCGAGCGCCTCGTCCCGGTCGTCCGGGTGGATCATCGCGGGCCAGAAGTCGGGATCGTCGCACCAGCGGGCAGCGGGGTGTCCGAGCAGCTCCTCGGCCCGGTCGGAGACGAAGGTGAAGCGCAGGCAGCCGCCGGCCCGGCCCGAGCCCTCGTCCGGGCTGCCGTCCGGCCGCCACTCGGCCTCCCACACGATCGCCGCGAGCCCCTGCACCATCGCCCGCAGGCGCGCCGCCGCCGCCTCCGATGCCTTGCGGGCCGCGTGCTCGGTGGCGACGTCGCGCCGGACCTGTTCGGCGCGGCGCTCCTCGGTGATGTCGGCCGTGGTGGCCAGGAACCCGGTGATCTCGCCGGCGGGGTCGCGCAGCGGGCGGGCCGACGTGCGGACCTCGTGCACGCCGCCGCCGGCGGCGACGATGCGGTAGGTCGCGTCCCACACGGTGCCGGCCCGTACCGCGGCGGCCCACCCGTCCGCGGCCGCCTCGCGGTCGTCGGGGTGCAGCTGGTCGGTCCAGCCGGTACCCGTGAGTTCGGCGGGCCTCCTGCCCCACAGCTGGGCGATCTGGTCGTTGACGAACGTGGTGGTGCCGCGCCGGTCGGCGACCCAGATGCCCACCGGGGCCTGCGTGACGAGCGCCCGGTAGCGCTCGCGCTCCTGGAACAGCGCGCTGCTGAGCACCTCGTGCGGTGGCGAGTCCCCGTCGCGCCGGGCCGCGTCGAGCGCCCGGTCCAGTGCGCTCGCGTCGGTGAGCGCCGTGGACACGTGCGCGGCGACGGCGTGGAGGAACGCGAGCTGGTCGTCGTCCTGATCGGCACCGAGCGGGCGGTAGGGGTTGACGCCGAGGACGAGCACGCCCGCGGGGGCGCCCGCGCCCAGCGGCAGAACGACGGCCGCGTCCGGGGAGAGCGGCCCGAGCGGGTGGGCGGCCGGGAAGGCGCCGGGGAAGGCGTCCCGGAGCCCGCGGACGACGACCGGCTGCCCGGTGCGCAGCGCCTGCGTCAGGGCAGGGCCCGACCCGTCGGGCGCCGGCAGCGGCGGCAGCCCGTCCGGGAGGCCGTGGGCGGCCGCCACCTGCAGGCCCGGTTCGCCCTCTCCGTTCGTCCCGGGGCGCAGGACGGCGGCGAACGGGACGTCCTGCGGGTTGCGGGCGAGCGCGTCGAGCGCGGCGACGGCGACGTGGTCGACCGCATGGCCCGCGGGCGCGATGCGCACGGGGGACAGGTCACCCAGCGCGCGCAACGTCTCGCGCCTGCGCTCCTCGACCACGCGGGCGGTGGTCTCGGTGGTGGCCGTGAGGACGGCGATGACCTCGCCGCCCTCGCCGCGCACGGGGGAGTGCGTGAACGCCCAGTGGGTCTCCTCGCGCGCGTCCAGGCGGCGCAGGACCAACGGCTGGTCGTCGACGCGGACCGCCGCCCCGCCGGACAGCACCTGGGTGAGCGCGGGACCGATCGTCTCCCACGCGTCGGCGAAGCCGGTGGCGCCCGGCCGGCCGAGTGCCCCGGGGTGGGCGCGCCCGACGAGCGCGGCGAACGCGTCATTGTAGAGCGCGATGAGCTCCGGCCCGATCCACAGCACCATCGGGTGCGGGGACTCCAGCACGATCCCCACGGCCGCGCGGAGCGGGCCGGGCCACGCCGCGAGCGGCCCGAGCGGCCCCGCCGCCCAGTCGTGTTCGCCGACCAGCACGCCCAGCTCGCCACCTGCGGCGAGGAAGGGGAACGCGCGGGTAGCGGTCACCCGGAAAGTCTAGGTGGGGACGGGGTTCCGTCGCCCGGTGAGCGGGCGGCGCGCCGTGGCCCTCCCGGGGGAATCCGGCGTTTGGGTCGCATGTGTCCGGGCACATCGCTCGGACGCGCGACCGCCGTCCACGAGGAGTGACATGCCCGAGGAGACCCCGCCACCACAGCAGCAGACGCCGCCGGGGGAGACCGGCGCGATGGCGCCCGAACCCCGCGACGAGATGCGCGGCTG
This sequence comes from Pseudonocardia adelaidensis, assembly GCF_039543345.1. Lineage (NCBI taxonomy): Bacteria > Bacillati > Actinomycetota > Actinomycetes > Pseudonocardiales > Pseudonocardiaceae > Pseudonocardia > Pseudonocardia adelaidensis. Next base: position 299,500 of record NZ_BAABJO010000005.1, read on the forward strand.
GTCCGGTCGCGACCTGCTCGCGGGCAAGGTCGCGCTCGTGACCGGGGGAGACTCGGGCATCGGGCGCGCCGTCTGCGCCGCGTTCGCCAAGGAGGGCGCCGACGTCGCGCTGGCCTACCTGGCCGAGGACGCCGACGCCGAGCACACCGCGGGCCTCGTCGAGGGCGAGGGCAGGCGGTGCCTGCTGCTGCGCGGCGACCTCGCCGGCGCCGCCCACTGCGCCGAGGTCGTGGAGCGCACGGTGGCCGAGCTGGGCCGCCTCGACGTGCTGGTGAACAACGTCGCCACGCAGACACCGGTCGGCTCGCCCGAGGAGATCGACGACGAGCAGTGGACGCACACGTTCGACGTCAACATCCACAGCTACTTCCGCGTGACCCGGGCCGCCCTCCCGCACCTCGGGGAGGGCAGCGCGGTCATCAACACGAGCTCGATCAACGGGCTGCGCGGCAACAAGAGCCTGATCGACTACTCGGCGACGAAGGGCGCGATCAACGCCCTCACCTACTCGTTGGCGCAGGCGCTGGTCGACCGCGGGATCCGGGTCAACTGCGTGGCGCCCGGCCCGGTGTGGACGCCACTGATCCCGGCGACCATGCCCGAGGAGAAGACCGAGTCGTTCGGCCGGCAGGTGCCGATGGGCCGGCCCGCCGACCCGGACGAGATCGCCCCGTCGTACGTGTTCTTCGCCGCGACGCAGCTCTCCAGCTACTACACCGGCGAGGTGCTCGCCCCGATCGGCGGCGAGACCCTCCCCGGCTGAGCAACGGTCGCCGCAGGCCCGTCGCTGCTCGGCGGGACCTACTCGGCGGGGCGCAGCAGGTCGTTCTCCCGCACCGCGTCCAGGGCGAGGGTCTTGTACCCGTGCTCGGCGAACAGCACCGTCACGCGGTCGCGCCCGGTGGACATCACCACGCCCTCGCCCCACTCCGGGTGCCGCACCGCCTCCCGGGTGCCGACGCCCGCGGCCTCCGCCGCCCCCGGGTCGCCGTCGCGCGCCGTGCCGGCCTCGCAGCTGTCGCAGTTCCCGCACGGCTCGTCCCGCTGCTCGCCGAAGTAGCCGAGCAGGGTACGGCGCCGGCAGTCGGTGCTCTCGGCGTAGCCGCGCATCATCTCGATCCGCGAACGGACGGTCTCCCGGCGGCGTTCGGCGATCTCGACGCCCCGCTGCACGGCCGCCTCACCCGCCGGGGCGCCGGTGGCGGTGAACCGGCCCTCGGGGTCGGCGGCCACGGCCCCTGCCTGCTCCAGCAGGTTGAGCGCCGCGGTACGCCGGGCGGGGGAGAGGCCTCCGTCCTCCCCGATCTCCTTCGGGCGCCGTGGCCGGCCGTCCTCGAGCGCTGCGAGCACGGCCCGCAGCGCGTCCGGCTTCGGGCGCCGCGCGGTGAGGAAGCGCTGCAGGTCGGCGTCGCGGGGGTGGTGGTGCAGCTCGGCGAGTGCCGGGTCGCCGTCCCGGCCCGCCCGGCCGATCTCCTGGTAGTAGGCGTCGAGCGAGGCGGGCGCCGCAGCGTGCAGGACGTACCGGACGTCCGGCTTGTCGATCCCCATCCCGAACGCGGACGTCGCGACGACGACGGTGAGCTCGCCCGAGAGGAACCGCTCGTGCACGTCCTCGCGGACCGCCCGCTTCAGGCCTGCGTGGTAGGCCGCGGCGGCGACCCCGCGCGCCCGCAGCGCCTCGGCGTGGGCGACGGTGTCCTTGCGGGTGGCGCAGTAGACCAGCCCGGGCCCGGAGCGCTCCACCACGCGCTCCTCGACCGCGGCGCTGCGCTGGTCCGGGTCGGCGTACCGGTGCGCGGCGAGGTGCAGCTCGGGGCGGTCGAAGGAGGCCAGCACCTCGCTGTGGTCGCGCAGCCCCAGCCGCTCGACGATGTCGGCGCGCACCGGCGGCGCCGCGGTGGCCGTCAGCGCGACCACGGGCGGGTGCCCGAGCCGCTCGATCACACCGCCGAGACGCAGGTAGTCCGGCCGGAAGTCGTGGCCCCACTCCGAGACGCAGTGCGCCTCGTCCACGACGAAGAGAGCGGGTCCGGCCACCCGGACCCGCTCCACCACGTCGTCGTTCGCCAGCTGCTCGGGGGCCAGGAACACGTACGCGGCCGTGCCGGCGTCCACCGCGTCCCACGCCGCCCGGTTCTCGCCCGCCTTCTGCACGGAGTTGACGGCCACCGCGTCCGCGGAGCCGGTCTCGGCCAGCCCCTCGCGCTGGTCGTGCTGCAGCGCGATGAGCGGGGAGACGACCACGGTCGGGCCCTCCCGCAGCAGCGCCGGCACCTGGTAGATCGCCGACTTCCCGGATCCGGTGGGCAGCACGGCGAGCACGTCGCGGCCGTCCGCCGCGTGCTCCATGGCCTCGAGCTGCTCGGGGCGCAGGCGGGTCCACCCGAAGGTGTCGGCGGCGGTGCGACGCAGGTCGCTGCGGGTGCTCACCCCGCTCCCGTACCCGCGCGGGCCCGAGCACCCACCATTACCGTCCGTAGTTCATCACTCCGGAGAGTAGCGGTTCGGCGAAGAGCGTTTTGAGCGTCGGCGATCGGCCAAACCGAGGAGGGTGAACATCCTCGTATGGCACGTGCACGGCTCGTGGACGACGGCGTTCGTCCAGGGCCGGCACCGCTACCTGCTCCCGACGCTCCCGGAGCGCGGCCCGTTCGGCGGGGGGCGCCCGGCGGCGTGGGACTGGCCCCCGTCGGCGGTCGAGATGTCGCCCGACGAGCTGGTCGACGCCGATGTCGACGTCGTCGTGCTGCAGCGGCCCGAGGAGTTCGAGCTCGCGCAGCGGTGGCTGCGCAGGACCCCAGGTCGGGACCTGCCCGCCGTGTACCTGGAGCACAACACGCCACGCGAGCACGCGGCCACCAGCCGGCACCCGGTCGCCGACCGCGACGACGTCCTGCTGGTCCACGTCACGCACTTCAACCGGCTGATGTGGGACGCGGGCAGCACGCGCACCGCCGTGGTGGAGCACGGCATCGTCGATCCCGGGCACCGCTACACCGGTGAGCTGCCGGCCGCCGCCGTCGCGGTGAACGAGCCGCTGCGGCGCGGGCGGATCACCGGCACCGACCTGCTGCCGCGCTTCGCCCGCACGCTGCCGCTGCACGTGTTCGGGATCGGCACCGCGGGGCTGGACGCCGCACTCGGCACCGGTGGGCGCGTCCGCGAATGCGGTGACCTCCCGCAGCACCGGATGCACACCGAGATGGCCCGCAGGCGCGTCTACCTGCACACGCCGCGGTGGACGTCACTGGGGCTGTCGCTCATCGAGGCGATGCACCTCGGGATGCCCGTGGTGGCGCTCGGCACGACGGAGGCGGCCGAAGCGGTGCCGTCCGAGGCGGGCTGCTGCTCCACCGACCCCGAACGGCTCGACCGGGCGCTGCGCGCGCTCGCGGCCGAGCCGGAGCTCGCCCGCCGCCTGGGCGCCGGTGCCCGCGCCCACGCACTGGCCCGGTACGGGCTCGACCGATTCCTCTCCCGCTGGGACTCGCTGCTCGCGGACGTGACCGAACGTCCGGCGGCCCGCGTCCCGGCCGCGGCCGTCACGAACGGAAGGAGCTGATCCGCATGCGCATCGCGATGGTCTCCGAGCACGCGAGCCCGCTCGCGGCGCTCGGGGGCGCCGACGCCGGCGGGCAGAACGTCCACGTCCTGGAGCTCAGCTCCGCCCTCGCGGAGATGGGGCACGAGATCACCGTGTGGACCCGCCGCGACGACGACGCCCTGCCCGACGCCGTGCCCGTGCGGCCCGGCGTGGTGGTGCGTCACGTCGCCGCAGGCCCGGCCCGGTTCGTGCCGAAGGACGAGCTGGTGCCGCACCTGCCCGCGTTCACGCAGGTGCTCGACGACGCCTGGACGGCGGACCCGCCGGACATCGTGCACGGCCACTTCTGGATGTCCGGGATGGTCGCCCTCGCCGCCGCGCGCGGTCGCTTCCCCGTGGTGCAGACCTTCCACGCGCTGGGCAGCGTGAAGCGCCGCCACCAGGGCGCCGACGACACGAGCCCGGACGGCCGGGTCCGCGCCGAGCTCGCGGTGGCCCGCCAGGCCGACCGCGTGCTCGCCACCTGCACCGACGAGGTGTTCGAGCTGGCCCGGATGGGTGCGCCGCGCCGCCGGATGACGGTCGTCCCGTGCGGGGTCGACACGACGCGGTTCACGCCCGACGGCCCGGCCGCCCCGCGCGGCGATCGCCCGCGGCTGCTGTCGCTGGGCCGCCTCGTGCGCCGCAAGGGCATCGACGAGGTGATCGACGCGCTGCGCCGCGTCCCCGCCGCCGAGCTCGTGATCGCGGGCGGCGAGGGGGATGGCGACCCCGACGCGGCCCGGCTGCAGGAGTGCGCGCGGCGCGCCGGGGTGGCCGACCGCGTCCGGCTGGTCGGGCCGGTGGCCCGCGGCGACGTGCCCGCGTTGCTGCGCTCGGCCGACGCGGTGGTGTGCGTGCCGTGGTACGAGCCGTTCGGCATCGTGCCCCTGGAAGCGATGGCCTGCGGGCGGCCGGTCGTGGCGAGCTCCGTGGGCGGCATCCAGGACACCGTCGTCGACCAGGTCACCGGCCTGCTCGTGCCGCCACGCCGGCCCGACGCCCTCGCCGCCGCCCTGCGCGACGTGATCGCCTCGCCGACCATGGGCGCCGCCTTCGGGATCGCGGGCCGCGACCGCGTCCTCGCCCGCTACGACTGGGAACGCGTGGCCGCGGCCACCGCGCACGTGTACGGCGAGGTCGTCGCCGCCCGTGCCCGGCGCGCGCAGCTGTCGGCCGTGCCGGAGTCGGCGGGGGTGCGGTCGTGAGCCCGCAGGCGACGGCGTCCCCGCTGCGCACCACAAGCCCGGGCACCACAAGCCCGGGCACCACAAGGCCGGGCACCACCCACCCGGGCGGGGTGGCGGACCTGCTCGGCACCCACGTCGACCGGCTCGCCGCCGCGCTGCCCGCCCTGCGCGCCGCCGCCCCGACCCTCAGCGGATGGGGCACCGACCTCGCGGGGCGCCTGCTGGCGGGTGGCCGCCTGCTCGCCGCCGGGAACGGGGGCAGCGCCGCGGAGGCCCAGCACCTCAGCGCCGAGCTCGTCGGCCGGTTCGACGGGGAACGCTGCCCGCTCGCCGCGATCGCACTGCACGCCGACACCTCGAGCGTCACCGCGATCGGCAACGACTACGGCTTCGAGCAGGTCTACGCGCGGCAGGTGCGGGCACACGCCCGCCCGGGCGACGTCGTGCTGCTGTTCTCGACCAGCGGCCGCAGCCCCAACCTCCTCGCCGCGGCCGCCGCGGCGGCCGGCGCAGGAGCGACGCGCTGGGCCGTCACGGGGCCGGGCCCGAACCCGCTGGCGGACGCCTGCGACTCCGCCGTGTGCCTGCCCGGTGACACCGCCACCGTCCAGGAGTGCCACCTCGCCGCCCTGCACATGCTGTGCCGGGCGGTCGACGCCGCCGTCCACGCCGTCCGCAAGCCGACCGCCGCCTGACGCGGCAGGCCCGGCGGGCGCCCCCGCCGGGCTCAGCCGCGGACGCGCTCCGACCGCGCGAGCCGGTCGGGCACCAGGCGCCCCACGTCCTCCGCGACCGAGCGCAGCGCGGTGAGCGTCGGATGCCCCGCGGCGAGGAGGGCGCCGTCGGTGCCCTCCTCGGGTGCGGTGCCGACCTCGACCTCGCCCAGGCGCAGCCCGCCGTCCGCCACCTCGTCGACGCGCGCCTGGACGGCGCCGAACTCGGCGAGCCGCGCGTGGCGCAGCTCCCGGTGCTCGGCCCCCGGCCGGTCGGGCACGTTCAGCGAGAGCGAGGTGCCCGGCGGGGCGTCGAGCAGGAGCTCCAGCACGCGGGGGAAGAGGTCGTCGGCGGCGCCCCAGGTGCGCTCGCCGGTGGGCCGCAGCGCGACGTCGAGGCTCACGGCGAGGCCGCGCACGTCGTGCACGGCGGCGGTGAGGATCGCGCCGACGGTGCCGGAGTGCAGCACGGCGCGCCCGACGTTGGCGCCGTGGTTGATGCCCGACAGCACGAGGTCGGGCACCGGGTCCAGCCAGCCGGTGAGCGCCGCGACCACGATGTGGCCCGGCTGGGCCCGCACCGCCCACGCGGGCACCCCGGCGTGCTCGGGCAGCTCGCGGCGCTCCATGAGCGTGCGGCCCTCGTCGCGCACGGCCGTGATCGCGGCGCTCGCGCCGCTGGACTGCTCGGCGGGAGCGGCCACGACGACGTCGAGCCCGGCGCCGACGGCCAGCCGGGTCAGCGCGGCGAGGCCGGGGGAGTCGATGCCGTCGTCGTTCGTCACCAGTGCACGCACCGTTCAGCCCTTCCACTCGACCAGTTCGACCCGCTCGGCCAGTGCGTGGACCGCGTCCGCACCGCCGGTGCCGAGCCCCCGGCGGACGACGTTCAGCGCGCCGCAGGCCGCCCCGGTGCGCAGCGCCTCCCGGACCGGCAGGCCGCGCACCAGCGCGGCGACCACGCCGGCCGTCATGGAGTCGCCCGCGCCCCGCGGCTCCGCGGGCTGCAGCGGCGGCACGTGGATCTCCAGGACCTCGGAGCCGGTGTCGGCGGGGAGCGCGAGCGCGGGCTCCGCCGCCCGGGAGACGATCACGGTGCCCGAACCCCGGTCCCGCAACTGCTTCATGGCGGCCACCAGGTCGGCCGGGTCGGCGCTCTCCGCCCGCCCGTCGGCGATGAGCTCCTCGTGGCTCACCTTCAGCACCACCGGCTCCCCGGCGAGGACCGCGTCCAGCCGCTCCCCCGAGAGGTCGGCGGCCACCCGGCACCCGTTGGCGTCGAGGTCGGTGGCGAGCCGCCGGTACAGCGACACCGGGATCACCTCGTCGGAGTTCGGTCCGGCGAGGAGCGCCGTGCCGTGCCGCAGCCCCTCCCGGAGCACCAGCTCGTAGAGCTCGTCCTGCTCGTGGCGGTCCAGCGGCTCGCCGGGCGCCTCGGCGATCGGCTCCCGGTCCGCCGGTCGTGCACGTACCCGCCGTTGCGCGCCTGCACCCGCACCGCGCGCAACTGCACGCCCTCACCCGGCAGCAGGTGTGCGAGCACGTCGCCCGGCTCGCCCCCGAGCGCGGCGCACAGCACCACCGGCACGTCGAACGCCGAGATCATCCGCGCCTGCCACACCCCCTGCCCACCGGCGTGGACGTGGATGTCGGGCCGGCCCGCGCGCTCTTCGAGCGTGACGGTGAGCAGTGGCGAGGGGGCGAACACGACAACGGTGGGCGACATGTCCGGTTCGTACCCGGTGCCGGGCAGGCGTACGCCGCGCTCACTGCTCGGGGGCGGGCGTCTCGGCGGGACGGGGGGCGTCCGGCTCGTCGCCGGTGCCGGCCTCCTCCTCCGGCCCGGGCGGGAGGGTGCGGTGCGGCCGGTCCTCCTCGGTGTCCGGGCGGATGGCGTCGGGCTCGTCCCGGCGGCCGATCGAGGGCCGCGCGGACTCCACTGCGCTGCGTTCGGCGGGTTCGTCGGGTTCGGGCTCGGCCATGCCACCGGGGTACCCCGGCGCCCCGCGGGCACACCGGATTGGTGTGCGGCCTGCGCTCAGGAGAGGTTGACGATCTCGCCGTTCGCGTCCAGGTCGATGCGGTGCGCCGCCGGGTCGGCGCCCAGACCGGGCATCGTGCGCATGTCGCCGCAGATCGGGTAGATGAACCCGGCTCCGACGGAGGCCCGCACCTCCCGCACCGGCAGGCGCCATCCGGTGGGCGCGCCCTTCAGCGAGGCGTCCGAGGAGATCGACAGGTGGGTCTTCGCGATGCAGACGGGCAGGTTGCCGAACCCGTTGCGCTCGTAGGAGTCGATCTGGCGGGAGGCGACGAGGTCGTAGTCGACGCCGTCGGCGCCGTAGACGCGCCGTGCAACGGTCTCGATCTTCTCCCGGAGCGGGGCATCGTCGGGGTAGAGGAACCGGAAGTCCGACGGCTCCTCCGCGGCCTCGGCCACCGCCTGGGCGAGCTCGGCGGCGCCGCGCCCGCCGTCGGCGAAGTGGGTGCAGACGGCCGAACGGGCCCCGACCGACGCGGCGATCTCGGCGATGGCGGCGTGCTCGCTCGGGTGGTCGTCCGGGAAGGCGTTGATCGCCACGACCGGGGACACGCCGTGCAGCCGGATGTTCTCGATCTGCTTGCGCAGGTTTGCGGCACCGGCGTGCACGTCGTCGGGGTTCTCCGCGAGCAGCTCCGCGGGCAGCGGCTTGCCGGCCACGATCCGGAACCGCCCGGAGTGCGCCTTGAGCGCCCGCACGGTCGCGACGACGACGGCGGCGTCCGGACGCAGGCCCGACGCGCGGCACTTGATGTTGAAGAACCGCTCGGCGCCCATGTCGGCGCCGAACCCGGCCTCGGTGATCAGGAACTCGCCCGCGTGGATCCCGATCAGGTCGGCGACCACCGACGAGTTGCCGTGCGCGATGTTGCCGAACGGGCCGGCGTGCACCAGCACGGGGGTGTTCTCGAGCGTCTGGAGGAGGTTGGGGCGCAGCGCGTCGCGCATGATCACGGCCATCGCGCCCGCGCCGCCGATGTCCTCGGCCGTGACGGGCTTGCCGTCACCGGTGTAGGCCACCACGATCCGGCCGAGTCGCTCGCGCAGCTCCGGCACCGAGCGGGCCAGCGCGAAGATCGCCATCACCTCCGAGGCCGCCGTGATGTCGAACCCGGTCTGGCGGGGGACGCCGTCCGTCTTCGAGCCGAGACCGACGATCACGTTCCGCAGCACGCGGTCGTTGACGTCCAGCACCCGCCGCCAGGTGATGTTGTGCTGGTCGATGCCCAGCGCGTTGCCCTGGAACATGTGGTTGTCGAGGAGGGCGGACAGCATGTTGTGTGCCTCGGTGACGGCGTGGAAGTCGCCGGTGAGGTGCAGGTTGAGCGTCTCCATCGGCACCACCTGCGAGTAGCCGCCACCCGCTGCGCCGCCCTTGATGCCGAACGTCGGGCCCATCGAGGGCTGCCGGATCGCGACGGTGGCGCGCCTGCCGATGTGCCGCATCGCCTGGCCGAGGCCCACCGTGGTGGTGGTCTTGCCCTCGCCCAGCGGGGTCGGCGTGATGGCCGAGACCACCACGTACTTGGCCTTCGGCCGGTCGGCCAGCGCGTCGATCGCGGCGAGCTCGATCTTCGCGACCTCGCGGCCGTACGGCGTGACCAGGTGCGGCCCGATCCCCATCCCCGCGGCGATGTCCTCCAGCGGCTGCAGCGTGGCGCTCTTCGCGATCGCCAGGTCGGACGGGAATGCCCCCATCGCGCCCCCTCTCCCTCAATGGCCCCGGATCCGGGGGCCGGCCGACACCCCGCGCGCCCCACGGTAACCGTGGAGTGGGCTCGATCACAGGACGATGATCCCCTGGCGGCGGTCCTCCTGGCCAGAGGGGAACTACGTGGAGTAGTAGCTGTTACGGGCAGTAGTAGTGCGGGGCGCGGCGGTTTACCGGCAGCAGGGTCGGACAGTCCTCCGACGTGATCGTCACCTGTGCGACCACCCACGACGTGCCCGGGGCCGTCCTGTTCGACCGGGACGGCACCCTCGTCGTCGACGTGCCCTACAACGGGGACCCGGGCCGGGTCCGGCCTGCGGTGGGCGCCGCGGCGGCCCTCCGGCTGCTGCGCGCCGCGGGGATACCCCTGGGCGTCGTCACCAACCAGTCCGGCATCGCCCGCGGGCTCATCACCGCCGAGCAGGCGGACGCGGTGAACCGGAGGGTCGACGCGCTGCTCGGGCCGTTCGACGTCTGGCGGCTCTGCCCGCACGGACCGGAGGACGGCTGCGCCTGCCGCAAGCCCCGGCCCGGCATGGTGCTGGCGGCCGCGCGGGAGCTCGGCGTCGCGCCGGAGCGGGTGGTCGTGATCGGCGACATCGGCGCCGACGTCGAGGCCGCCGCCGCGGCCGGGGCGGGCTCGGTCCTCGTGCCGACCCCGGTGACCCGGCCCGAGGAGGTCGCCGCCGCGCCCGTCGTGCGGCCCGACCTCGTGGCCGCCGCGCGGCACCTCCTCGGTGGGCGCGTGCCGGAGGTGGCCCGATGACCCGCCGGGTGCTGGTGGTCCGCCTCGACGCGGTGGGTGACGTGCTGCTCGCCGGCCCCGCCGTGCGCGCCGTCGCCGCCGACGCGGAGGTGTCCGTGCTGTGCGGGCCCGCAGGTGCCCCGGCCGCCCGGCTCCTGCCCGGCGTGCGCCGGGTGCTGGAGTGGGCGAGCCCGTGGATCGTGGACCCGGCACCGCCGGTGACCCGCCCGGACCTGGACGGGATCGTCGCGACCCTCGCCGGCCACGCGTTCGACGCGGCCGTCGTGCTCACGTCGTTCCACCAGTCGCCGCTGCCGACCGCGCTGCTCTTGCGGCTGGCCGGGGTCGGCCGGATCACCGGGGCGTCGGCCGACTACCCGGGCGCGCTGCTCGACGTCCGGTTGCGCCCCGGTGACGGCCCGGGTGACGACCTGCCCGAGGACATCCCGGAGCCCGACCGCGCCCTCGCGATCGCCGCCGCGGCCGGGTTCCGGCTCCCGGCGGGCGACGACGGGCGGCTCGCGGTACGCCGCCCGCCCGGCGTCCGGGCCCTGCTGGGACCGCTGCACCGCCGCCCCTACGTCGTGCTCCACCCCGGGGCCACCGTGTCCGCCCGCCGCTGGCCCGTCGAGCTGCACCGCCGCGCCGCGCGACTGCTCACCGACGCCGGGACGCCCGTCGTCGTCACGGGCGGACCGGGGGAGCGGGACCTCACCGCCGCGGTGGCCGCCGGCCACCGCCATGGCCGCTGCCTCGACCTGGGCGGGCGCACCGACCTCGCCCAGCTCGCCGGCGTGCTCGCCAGCGCGTCGGCCCTGGTGGCCGGCAACACCGGCGCGGCCCACCTCGCCGCCGCGGTCGGGACCCCGGTCGTCTCGCTGTTCGCCCCCGTCGTGCCGCCCGTCCGGTGGCGGCCCTACCGGGTCCCGCACGTGCTGCTCGGCGACCAGGACGCCCCCTGTCGCGGCTCCCGCGCCCGGGTGTGCCCGGTGCCGGGCCACCCGTGCCTGTCCCGCGTGGCACCCGAGGAGGTCGTGGCCGCGCTGAACCGGCTGGTGCCGGCGGCGCTACCCACCCCGCCCGGGCCCACCCCGCCCGGGCCCGCCCCGGCCGCGCCCCGCGTCCCCGTCCCGGCCGGGAGATCGGCCGGGGACTCGAAGGAAGGATCCCCGTGACCAGCACCCTCCCCGCTCCCGCCACCGCCGCCCGGGCCCCGCGCCCCGTCGGCACCGTTCTCGTCACCGGCGCCGCCTCCGGCCTCGGCCGCGCGGTCGCCCGCGCCGTCGCCGCGGCGGGGGGCAGGCCGCTGCTGCTCGACCGGGTGCCGGTCGAGCCGGGCCCGGAGCTCGGTGCCGCCCCGTCCACCACCGTCGACCTCTCCGACGGGCGCGGCAGCGAGGCCGCGATCCGCGAGCTCCTCGCCACCGCGGGCGGCCTCGACGCCGTCGTCACCGCGGCGGGCACGGACCGCTGCGGCGCCCTCGCCGACGTCCCCGCCGAGGAGTGGGAGCGCGTGGTCGGGGTGAACCTGCTCGGCACCGCAGCCGTGATCCGGGCGGCGCTCCCGGCGCTGAGAGCGAACCGCGGCCGCGTCGTCACCGTCGCCTCCACCCTCGGCATCCGCGCCCTCCCGGACGCATCGGCCTACTGCGCGTCGAAGTTCGGCGTGGTCGGGATGACCCGGGCCCTCGCGGCCGAGCTGGCCGGTGAGGTCGGCGTCACGCTGCTCGTGCCGGGCGGCATGGACACGGCGTTCTTCGACGGCCGCCCCGAGCAGTACAAGCCCGGGCCGGACGCGCAGCTGAACGACCCCGCCGAGGTGGCCGACGCCGTGCTCTACGCGCTCACCCGCCCGGACGGCTGCGAGGTGCGCGAGCTGGTGGTGTGCGCCTCCACGGAGCCCTCATGGCCGTGACCGACGTGGGCATGGGCCCGGCGCCCGGCAGGCACCCCGGTGCCGACCGCGGCGGGCCGGTGGACGTGGCCGCGGCGCGGCGCATCCTCGTGGTGCGCGCCGACAACATCGGCGACGTCGTCACGACCACGCCGGCCCTGCGTGCGCTGCGCGCGGCCGCGCCGGACGCGCGGATCGAGCTGCTCGCGTCCCCGGTCGGTGCCGCGGTCGCGCCGATGATCCCCGAGCTGGACGGCGTGGTGGCGGTCTCCGCGTCCTGGCAGCAGCTGCCCGGCGCCGCGAACGACCCCGCCGCGGACGCCGCCGCGGAGCGGGAGCTGCTGGAGCGGCTCACCGCAGGCCGCTACGACCTGCTGCTCGTGCTCACCTCGTTCTCCCAGTCGCCGTGGCCGGTGGCCCACCTGGGCCTGCTCGCCGGGATCGGCACGCGCGTCGTGCACTCGCGGGAGTTCGGCGGCGCGGTGGCCACGCACTGGGTGACCCCGCCGCCGGACACCACGCACCAGGTCGACCGCGCGCTGCACCTGCTCGCCGCGATCGGCGTGCCCCATCGCGGGCGGGAGACCTCCCTCCGGGTGCCCGCCGACGCGGCCCGGGCGGCGGCCGAGCTGGCGGCCGAGCTGACGTCCGCGGGACGGTTCGCGCTGCTCGCACCCGGTGCGTCGTGCGCGGCGCGACGCTACCCCGCCGAGCGGTTCGGCGCGGCGGCGGCGCAGCTCGCGCGGGCCGGGCTGCCGGTGCTGGTGGCGGGCTCCGCCGCGGAGGCGCCGCTCGTGGAACGCGTCGACTTCACCGGCGCCCACCCGGGCGTCACGCCCGTGCCGCCGGTGCCGCTGCCCGTCTTCACCGCCCTGCTCGCCACGGCTGCCGTGGCGGTCACCAACAACTCCGGCGGCATGCACATCGCCGACGCGGTGCGCACCCCGGTGGCCGTCACCTACGCCGGCACCGAGCGCCCCACCGACCTGCGGCCGCGCAGCACGCCGGCCGCGCTGCTGGGCCGGGACGTCCCGTGCGCCCCGTGCCGGCAGCTGCAGTGCCCGTTCCACCACGAGTGCCTCGACGTGCCCGCGGGTGATGTCGCCGCGGCAGCGCTCGGCCTCGTGTCCCCAGACCCGTCCCCCGAGCCCCGCTCGGGCCACCGAGAGGAGGATCGATGGCGACGCGTTCCGTCGACCACGTGAGCGCCCCCCTGATCGACCTGACCGCCGCGGCCCCGGCCCCGGCCGCGCTCGCCGGTCGCATCACCGAACGCGCCCCGCGCGTCGTCGTCGTGGGCGACGCGCTGCTCGACGGCTGGCTCTCCGGCCCGGCGCGCCGGCTCGGCCGCGACGGCCCGGTGCCGGTCGTCGAGCTCGCCGAGACGCGCATCGCCGCGGGCGGGGCCGGGAACGCCGCGGTCAACCTCGCGGCGCTCGGCGCCCGCGTCGACCTCGTGGCCGTGCTCGGCGACGACGCCGACGCGGCGCCCCTGCGCGGCCTCCTGCACGAGGCCGGGGTGCGCACGGCGCACTGCGTCACCGAGGAGGGGCGCGCCACCGCCGTGAAGCGCCGGCTGGTGTCGGGCGGCCAGCCGCTCGCGCGCTACGACGCCGGACCGGAGCACCCGCCCCGGCCGGCGACCGCGGGCGCGCTGGTGGCGGCGCTGGAGGCGGTCCTCGACCAGGACGGCGCCGACCCGGTCGACGCCGTGCTCGTGGCCGACTACGGCCTCGGGGCCGTCGGCACCGAGGTGCGCGATGCGGTGCGGCGGCTGCGGCCGCGGATCCCGCTGCTCGTGGTGGACACCCGGGCCGGCGACGGCTGGGCGGCGCTGCACCCCGACCTCGTGACGCCGAACGCGGCGGAGGCCGCCACCCTGATCGGCGGCGAGGAGCCGGTCGGAGCCGGGCGCAGGCTCGCGTGGGTGCTGAACCGCCGCGCCGACCTGGTGGCGGCCGCCGGGGGCGGCGACGTCGTCGTCACGCTCGACGTGGACGGCGCCGTCCGGCTGCCGGCCGACCCGACGGCACCGGCGCAGCGCACGACCGCCCGCCCCGGCCCGGAGTCCCGGGCGTGCGGCGCGGGCGACACCTTCACCGCGGCCCTGACGGCCGCGCTCGCCGCCGGCACCGGCGCCGAGGAGGCACTGGTCCTCGCCCAGTGCGCGGCCGACGTGGTGGTGGGGCAGGACGGCACCGCGGTCTGCTCGGCCGGTGCCCTGACCGCGCGGCTGGCGGCCCGCGACCGCGGTGGCCTGCTCGAGCACAGGGACCTGCTCGCGATCCTCGCCGAGCACCGGCGCCGGGGCAGCCGGATCGTGTTCACCAACGGCTGCTTCGACGTGCTGCACCGCGGCCACGTCGCGTACCTGCGGCAGGCCCGCGCGCTCGGCGACGTGCTGGTCGTCGCGCTCAACGACGACGAGAGCGTGTCGCGGCTCAAGGGCCCGGACCGGCCGGTGAACCCACTGGAGGACCGGGCCGGCGTGGTGGGCGCGATCGAGTGCGTCGACCTGGTGACCTCGTTCTCCGAGGACACGCCCGCCGGGCTGATCGAGGCCGTGCGCCCGGACGTCTACACGAAGGGCGGCGACTACACCCCCCAGATGCTGCCCGAGACCCCGATCGTCGAGCGCCTCGGCGGCGAGGTGCGGGTGCTCGACTACCTGTCCGACCACTCCACGACCGCGATCGTCGGCCGGATCAAGGCGGGTGGCAGGCGATGAGCGCGCGTGCGGCGAAGCCCGAGCTGGACGTGCTGGTGCCCACCTGCGACCGGCCCGTCGAGCTGGCGACCACGCTGGCCGGGCTGGCGGCGCAGGAGCACCCGTTCGGCCTGGCGGTGAGCGACCAGTCGCACGGGCGGCCGTCCTACGACACGGCGCCCGCGCAGACGATGCTGCGCGCCCTGCGCGCGTCCGGGCACCCGGTCCGGACGGTCCGGCACCTGCCCCGGCGCGGCCTGGCCGAGCACCGGGCGTCCCTGCTGGCCCGCTCCGGCGCCCGGTACGTGCTGTTCCTCGACGACGACGTGTGGCTCGAGCCGGGTGCCGTCGGGCGGCTGCACGAGGCGGTCGTGGCGCTGGGGTGCGGCCTCGTCGGCGCGGCGGTGCAGGGCCTGTCCTACCTCGACGACCACCGGCCCGCCGAGCTCGTGCCGTTCGAGCGGTGGACCGGCAGGCCGGAGCCGGAACGGATCGAGCCGGGCACGGCCGCGTGGGAGCGCTGGACGCTGCACAACGCGGCCAACCCCGTGCACCTCGCGCGCGAGCACCTGCGGCCGGGGGAGCGCTGGCTCGCCTACAAGATCGCGTGGATCGGCGGGTGCGTGCTCTACGACCGGCGGGTCCTCGAGTCGGTGGGCGGGTTCGGTTTCTGGCGCGACCTGCCCGAGGCCCACTGCGGCGAGGACGTGCTCGCCCAGCAGCGGGTGATGGCCGTGGCCGGGGGCGCCGGGATCCTGCCGTCGGGCGCCTACCACCTGGAGTCGCCCACCACCGTGCCGGACCGGACCCTGCAGGCCCGCGACGTCGTCGGGAGCGCGTCGTGAGGCCCGGGCGAGCCGGGCGGCGGAACCGGCGGGTCGTGGTGGTCGGGGACACCCTGCTCGACATCGACGTGGAGGGCAGCGTCGACCGGCTGTGCCCGGACGCCCCGGCCCCGGTTCTCGCCGTCGAGGGGGAGCAGGCCCGGCCCGGCGGCGCCGGCCTCGCGGCCGCGCTGGTGGCCGGTCGCGGCATCCCGGTGCGCCTGGTCACGGCCCTGGAGGACGACGAGCCGGGACGGCGGCTGCGCGGGCTGCTCGACGGCGCTGTCGACGTGGTGGCGGGGCCGTCCGCGGGCGGCACCGCCGTCAAGTGCCGGCTGCGCTCCGGCGGGCGGTCCATGCTGCGCACGGACCGCGGGCGGGGCGAGCCGGGGCCCGGCTTCGCCGCGGACCTCGAGCTGGAGGCCGCGCTCGCCGCCGCGGGCGCGTGGCTGGTGGCCGACTACGGCCGCGGCGTCGCGGCCGACCCGGACGTGCGGGCGGCGCTCGCGCGGCCGCTCGCCCGGCACGTGCCCGTCGTGTGGGACCCGCACCCGCGCGGGCCGGAGCCGGTGCCCGGAGCCACCGTCGTGACGCCGAACCTCGCCGAGGCGCGCGGCGCGGCGGGTGGTGAACCGGTCGCGGGATCGGGCGCCCCGGCGGCGCTGGAGCTGGCCGCCCGGCTGCTCGGGCGGTGGGACGCGCGCGCCGTCACCATCACGATGGGCAGTGGTGGGGCGGTCGTGCGCCACCGGCACGGCGCCTGCTCCGCCGCGCCGGCCCCCGCGGTCGACGAGGCCGACCCGTGCGGCGCGGGCGCCCACTTCGCGGGCGGCGTCGCCGCCGCGCTCGCCGCCGGGGCGACCATCGACGAGGCGGTCACCGAGGCCGTGCTGGGCGCTGCCGGGTTCGTCGCGCGCGGGGGCGGCGCCGCCGTGCGGCGGGCGGGCGACCGCTGGCTGCAGCCCGTCGACGCGGACGTGCCGCGCCCGGCCGCGCCCAGCGGGCTGGACGCCGCGGCCCGGCTGGCGCGGCGGGTTCGCGAGCGCGGCGGCACGGTGGTGGCGGCAGGCGGCTCGTTCGACGAGCTCCACACCGGCCACACCGCCACCCTCGAGGCCGCGCGCGCCCTCGGCGACTGCCTGCTGGTGCTCGTCAACTCCGACGAGTCCGTGCGCCGCCGGACGGGTGGCTCGGGCCCCGGGGTGCCGCTCGCGGAACGCATCGCCGCGCTGGCCGCGCTGGACTGCGTGGACGCCGTCGCCGTGTTCGACGCCGACGACCCGCGCCGGGCCCTGGGCGCCCTGCGCCCGGACCTGTGGGTGAAGGGCGGCGACCACGATCCCGCCGAGCTGCCGGAGACCCCGCTGGTCCGCTCGTGGGGCGGCGAGGTCGTCGCGGTGCCGTACCGGCCGGCCCGGACGGTGGTGGCGGCGACCACCCGGTCGTGACGCACCGCCGCCGGGTGGTCAGTGGTGCACGGCGGTGCGGGAGACGGCGTCGACGGGCGCTGCGACGGGCGCGGTGACGGGCGGGCTGACGGGCGCCTTCCCGCGCAGCCGGGCGGCCGCGCGCAGGACGTCACCGACGCCGACCGCGAGCAGGGCCGGGTCCGGGTCGTCGGCGAACGGGTCGCCGCGCCGCACGCTCGCGTCGCCGAGCGTGATGTGCGGGCCGTCCGCGGGAGGTCCCCACTGCGCCGGGTCGACCGGGCCGAACAGGGTCACCGACGGGGTGCCGAAGGCCGCGGCCAGGTGGGCCACGCCGGTGTCGCCGCTCACGACGAGCGCGGCGCCGGCCACGAGCGCGCTGAGCTGTTCCAGGTCCGTCCGCCCGGCGAGCACGCGGGACGCGCCGAGGCCCGCGGCACCGGCGACCGCGTGGGCCAGCTCCTGCTCGTCCGCGCCGCCGGTGACCACGACCGGGGTGAGCGGGCAGTTCAGCGAGGCGGCGACCTCGGCGAAGCGGCGCACCGGCCACCGCTTGGCGCCGTAGCGGGCCCCCGGGTGCACGATCACGGGCGCGCAGACCCGCCGGCTCGACACCCCGGCCGGGGCGGCCAGCCGCAGATCCTGCGGATCGGCCGGGACGCCGTGCCAGTCGAGCATCGCGCACCAGCGCTCGCGCTCGTGCGCGTGGCGCGCGGCGACCTCGTCGAAACGCGGGCCCGGCCAGCCGGGGGCCGCGAACCCGATGCGCCGGCGCGGCTCGAGCGCGTCCAGGGCCCGGTGGCTCTGCGGCCCGCGGCCGTGGAGGTTGACCGCGACGTCCGGGGCGCCCCGCGGCCACTGCAGTGCCTCGGGGGCGGCGGTGGGCAGCAGCTCGTCGACCGCGTCGACCAGTGCCACGAGCGGCGCGAGCGCGGCGGTGGTGGCGAGCACGATCCGGTGTCCGGGCAGCGCCCTGCGCAGCGCGCGCAGCGCGGGCACCGCAACGAGCAGGTCCCCGAGGTGCAGTGCCCGCAGCACCAGCGCGGTCGGCCGGGGAATGTGCTCCACCTGCCGTGCGTACCCCCGGCCGGGACGGGTAAATCCGCGCCCGTGTCGGATGAGCTCCCCCGCATCGCCGTACTCCGCTGCAACGCGCTCGGCGACTACCTGATGGCCACCCCCGCTCTCGCCGCACTG
This sequence comes from Pseudonocardia adelaidensis, assembly GCF_039543345.1. NCBI lineage: Bacteria > Bacillati > Actinomycetota > Actinomycetes > Pseudonocardiales > Pseudonocardiaceae > Pseudonocardia > Pseudonocardia adelaidensis. The sequence continues at coordinate 317,532 of NZ_BAABJO010000005.1, forward strand.
CGTGCGCGGTTCCCGGGCGCCGAGATCACGCTGCTCGGCGCGCGCTGGCACGACCGCTTCCTCACGGGCAGGCCGGGCCCCGTGGACCGGGTGCTGGTGGTGCCGCAGATCCCCGGGCTCGCGGCGCAGCCCGCCGGCGCGCCCACCGCGGACGCCCTGCCGGCCTTCCTCGAGGCGGCCCGCGCGGAGCGCTACGACCTCGCCGTGCAGCTGCACGGCGGCGGCGCCGCCGCCAACCCGCTCGTCGCGGCGCTCGGTGCCCGCCGCACGATCGGCCTGCGGGCTCCCGGCGCCCCCGCCCTGGACGCGGATGTGCCCTACCGCTACTACCAGCCGGAGGCCGACCGGTTCCTCGAGGTGGTGCGGCTCGCCGGCGCCGACGGCCCGGCCGAGTACCCCCGGCTCGCGGTCCTCGGCGCCGAGCGGGACGCGGCCGGGGCGCTGCTGCCGGGCGACGGTCCGTGGGTGGTGCTGCACCCGGGCGCGACGGACCCGCGCCGGCGCTGGCCCGCCGGCCGGTTCGCCGCGGTTGCGGACGCACTGGCCGCCGCGGGCGCCCGGCCGGTGCTCGTGGGCGCGGCGGGGGAGGCGGAGGTCGGCGCCGCGGTGCTGGCCGCCGCCGCGCGCCCGATCACCGACCTGACCGGACGCACCGACCTCGGCACCCTCGCCGCGGTGCTGGCGCGCGCCGCGGTCGTGGTCGCGAACGACTCGGGCCCGCTGCACCTCGCCCGGGCCGTCGGGACCGCGACCGTCGGCCTCTACTGGTGCGGCAACGCGATCAACGCCGCACCAGCGGGCCGCAGCCGGCACCGCCCGCTGCTGAGCTGGACGGTGCACTGCCCGGTCTGCGGCGTCGACTGCAGCACCGCGGGATACCCGCACCGCCCGGGCGACGGGTGCGAGCACCGCCCGTCGTTCCTCGACCAGATCCCGGTCGCCGAGGTGGTCGAGGAGGTGTCGGACCTGCTCGGGCGGGTCGGGGCCGGCGCACCGGCCCCCGCGCTCCGCTGATCGGACATCCCCCCGCGCTGACACACGAACTTCGGTGCTCGCACACCAACTGCAGTTCGTGTGTGAGCGCAACGGTTGGTGTGTGACCGGTCGAGGTTGGAGTCGGCGGACGACCGGGTAGCTCCCCTGGGTGACGACCGTGTCCGACCTCCCCGACCTGGACGAGCTGCGCCGCGAGGCCGCCGGCTGCACCCGGTGCGAGCTCTACGAGCCGGCCACGCAGACCGTGTTCGGGGAAGGCCCGCCCAGCGCATGGCTGATGATGGTCGGGGAGCAGCCGGGCGACCGCGAGGACGTCGAGGGCGCGCCGTTCGTGGGCCCGGCGGGCCGGGTGCTCGACAAGGCCCTGGAGCGGGCGGGCATCGACCGCTCGGAGGTCTACGTCACCAACGCGGTCAAGCACTTCCGCTTCGAGCGGCAGGGCAAGCGGCGCATCCACAAGACGCCGGGCGTCACCCACATCCGCGCCTGCCGGCACTGGCTGGACGGCGAGCTGGCCGCGGTGCGGCCCGCGGCGCTCGCGACGTTGGGCGCGGTCGCCGGGAAGGCCCTGATGGGGTCCGGGTTCGCGATCACGAAGGAGCGCGGGAAGGTGCTGGAGTGGGAGGGCCACCGGCTCGTGCCCACCGTGCACCCCAGCTCGATCCTGCGGGGGCCACCAGAGGCCCGCGACGAGGCACTCGACGCACTGGTGGCGGACCTGCGGGTGGCGGCGGGCCTGCGGCCGTGAGGTGCCCGGTCCGGGACGGCGCGTGCGATCGGCGCGAGGAGCACATCGGGGTCGCAGGCGAGACCGCCGGGTACCGCTCGCGGGGGTCCGGGGGGCAGGCGGCCGGGCCCCGGTTCGGGCGGTCCCCGGGAGGGCCCGCTCAGCCGACCGCCGCCGTCTCCATGTCCAGCCGGCCGTCCACGTCGTCCACGTGCACGTGGCTGCCCGCCGGGAGCTCGCCGGCGAGCAGCAGGCCGGAGAGAGGGTTGTCGACCTCTCGCTGGATCGTGCGGCGGAGCGGGCGGGCGCCGAACTCGGGTTGGTAGCCGAGCTCGGCGATCCGGCGTACGGCGGCGGGGGTGAACTCGACGGTGACGTCCTGCGCGGCGAGGCGCTTGCGGGTGTCCTCGAGCAGCAGGTCGGTGATGGTGGCGAGCTGGTCGGGGTCGAGCCTGCGGAAGACGATGATCTCGTCGATGCGGTTGAGGAACTCCGGCCGGAACACGTCCCGCAGCCGCGGCATGATCTTGTCCCGGAGCTCGGCGGAGTCGGCGTCGGTGCCGACGTCGCGGCTGCTGCCGAAGCCGAGCGTGGTGCCGCGGTTGGTGATCAGCTCCGATCCGACGTTGCTGGTCATGATCACGACCGTGTTGCGGAAGTCGACCGTGCGCCCCTGCCCGTCGGTGAGCCTGCCGTCGTCGAGCACCTGCAGCAGCACGTTGAACACGTCGGGGTGGGCCTTCTCGATCTCGTCGAGCAGCAGCACCGAGTACGGGCGCCGCCGCACGGCCTCGGTGAGCTGGCCGGCCTCGCCGTACCCGACGTAGCCGGGCGGGGCGCCGACCATCCGCGCGACCGTGTGCCGCTCGCCGTACTCGCTCATGTCCAGGCGCACCATGCGGTCCTCGTCGCCGAAGAGCGCCACGGCGAGGGCGCGGGCGAGTTCGGTCTTGCCGACGCCGGTGGGGCCGAGGAACAGGAAGCTGCCGACCGGGCGGTTCTCGTCGCCGAGCCCCGCGCGGGAGCGACGGATCGCCTCGGCGACGGCGGACACGGCCTCGTCCTGCCCGACGACCCGCGCGTGCAGCTCCTCCTCGAGGCGCAGCAGCCGATCGCGCTCGGCCTCGGTGAGCTGTGCGACGGGGATCCCGGTGGAGCGCGAGACGACGTCCGCGATGTCGGCGACGCCGACCTCGGGCACCCCGCCCTCGGCCGGCCCGGTCGCGGCGAGCCTCTCGCGCAGCTGCGAGATCTCGTCGCGCAGCTCGGACGCGCGCTCGTACTGCTCGTCGGCGACGGCCTGGTCCTTGTCGCGCTCGAGCTGCTCGAGGTGTTGCTCGATCCCCCGCCGGTCGGTCGAGGGCGTGCGGGTGCGGAGCCGGACGCGCGCCCCCGCCTGGTCCATCAGGTCGATCGCCTTGTCGGGCAGGAACCGGTCGGTGAGGTAGCGGTCGGACAGCTCCACGGCGGCCCGCAGCGCGTCCTCGGTGTAGCGCACCTGGTGGTGGGCCTCGTAGCGGTCGCGCAGCCCGTGCAGGATCTCGACCGCGTCCTCGCAGCTGGGCTCGGGCACCATCACGGGCTGGAACCGGCGGGCGAGCGCGGCGTCGGACTCGATGTGCTTGCGGTACTCGTCCAGCGTGGTCGCGCCGATGACGTGCAGCTCGCCGCGGGCCAGCGCGGGCTTGAGCATGTTGCCCGCGTCCATGGACCCGCCGCCCTCGCCGCCGCCCCCGCCGCCCGCGCCGACCATCGTGTGCAGCTCGTCGATGAAGACGATCAGCTGGTCACCGTTGGAGCGGATCTCGTCGATGAGGGTGCGCAGCCGCTCCTCGAAGTCACCGCGGTAGCGCGTGCCGGCCACCACGCCGGACAGCTGCAGCTCGACCACGCGGCGCCCCGCGAGCGTGTCGGGCACGTCGCCGTCGACGATCCGCTGCGCGATCCCCTCGACGATCGCGGTCTTGCCGACGCCGGCCTCACCGATGAGCACGGGGTTGTTCTTGGTGCGCCGGGAGAGCACCTCGATGGTCTGCTCGATCTCGTCGGCCCGGCCGACGACCGGGTCGAGGCGGCCCTCGCGGGCAGCGGCGGTGAGGTCCTGCGCGAACTGGTCGAGCGTCGGCGTGGCGGCCGGGCCGCCCCCTCCGCCCGGCCGCGTCCCGCGGGTGCCGGGCCCGGCACCCCGGGCGCCGGGCTGCTCGCGGGGGGCGAAGCTGGCCTCGGCCAGCAGCCTGCCCGCGGCCGACTCCTCGTTCGCGGCGATGGCGAGCAGCACGTGCTCGGGGCCGATGTAGGTGGATCCGAGCGAACGCGACACCTGGTGGCCGTCCAGCAGGGCGCGCTTCGCCGCCGGCGTGAGCGCGGGCGCGCGGCCCGTCGGCTCGGCCCGCGTGAGCCGTTCGTCGAGCATCCGGGCGATCCGGTCCGGGTCGGCGCCCGCCCGGTCGAGCCACTGGCGGGTGGGTTCGAGCTGGGTGGCCGCGAGCAGCAGGTGCTGGGCGTCGAGGTCGGTGTCGCCGCGGTCGATCGCGAGCTGGGCGGCCGTCGCGACGAGCTCCCGCGCACCGGCGCTCATCAGCCGGGTCAGGTCGATCCGGCGCACCGGCCCGCGGGCGCCGGGCCCGAAGAAGCGGGCGAGGAACTCGTCGAACGAGCCGGGGTCGCCCGACCCGAGGAAGCCGGTCATGGCACGCATCTCCTCCGAGAGGTTCAGATCGGGTCACCGGGGGCGTTCCCGGGCTGCGGTAGGCGAAACGGTTGCCCGGTGGTGGCGCCGGGTAGCGGTTGAGGCATGGGAGGCGAGGCGAGGCAGCAGCGGTACGACGACTACCTGGCGAGCGTGGTGGGGGAGCTCCTCGCCCACGACGCTCGGGTGCGCGGGATCGACGTCACCGCCGAGGTCGACGGCGGGGTGGTGCACCTGCGCGGGCGCGTCGACCGGGCGGACCAGCTGGACACGGTCCGGCGCCTGGTCGGGCGGCTGGCCGGGGTGCACGCCGTGTGGGACCGGGTGCGCGTCGCCGGCCGGGACCCCGTCGTGCTCGACATCGGGTGCGGCGACCAGCGCCAGTACCCGACCAACATCGGCGTGGACCGCAGGCGCACGCCGTCGGTCGCGGCGGTGGCCGACGTGGCGCGCCCGCTCCCGTTCCGCGACGCCAGCGTCGACCGGGTCTTCGCGGTGCACGTGCTGGAGCACCTGATCGACTTCCTGCCGCTGGTGGCCGAGTGCCACCGGGTGCTGCGCCCGGGTGGCGTGCTGCACGTGCTCTCGCCGTGGTGGAGGCACGTCAACGCGGTCGCCGACCCCACCCACGTCCGCCTGCTCGACACGCAGACCGTGAAGGGCATCTGCTCCGGCCCGGACCGCCCCTCCTGGTACCCGCTGCACGTCGGCCGGGACGAGTCCACCGTGTTCGCCGACCTGACCCCGCTGCCCCCGGGCGAGGATCCCGACGAGCGCCAGCTGGCCCGGTTCTTCGACTAGGAGCTCCCGCCGGCGCCCCGGCGGAGCGAACGCCACCCTCGCACGCGCGGTGCGAGCGAACGAACCGTTCGCTCCACGTCAGGCATCCCGCGAGATCGGTCACCGTCGGTTGGCGTGCCCGCGCGTGGTGTCCCAGACTCCGGGAGGATGTCGGTGCCGACATCGGGAACGAGGACGGGAGAGCAGGAAATGACCCAGAGCCCGCAGCGCGTGGCGATCGTGACCGGGGCCGCGCGCGGGATCGGAGCGGCCACCGCGCAGCGGCTGGCCGCCGACGGCCTCGCGGTGGCGGTGATCGACCTCGAGGAGGCGGCGGCGAAGGGCACGGTCGACGCGATCCAGGCCGCGGGCGGCCGGGCGCTGGCCGTCGGCGCGGACGTCTCCGACGCCGCACAGGTCGAGGCGGCCGTCGGGCGGGTGGCGGCCGAGCTCGGCGCGCCCACCGTGCTGGTGAACAACGCCGGCGTCACCCGGGACAACCTGCTGTTCAAGATGTCCGAGCTCGACTGGGACACCGTCATGGGCGTGCACCTGCGCGGCTCCTTCCTGATGGCGCGGACGGTGCAGAAGCACATGGTCGAGCAGCGCTTCGGCCGCATCGTCAACGTGTCGAGCACGTCGGCGCTGGGCAACCGCGGACAGGCCAACTACTCCACGGCCAAGGCCGGGCTGCAGGGCTTCACCAAGACCCTCGCCATCGAGCTGGGCAAGTTCGGCATCACGACCAACTGCATCGCGCCCGGGTTCATCGTGAGCGACATGACGAAGGCGACGGCGGAGCGGATCGGGCAGGACTGGGACACCTACCTGGCCGCCCGGGCGGCGGAGATCCCGGTGGCGAGGGCCGGTCAGCCCGAGGACATCGCGAACGCCGTGTCGTTCTTCGTCAGCGAGCGTTCCGGGTTCGTCAACGGCCAGGTGATCTACGTGGCCGGTGGCCCGAAGGCCTGACACCCGCCGGATACTGGCGCCGTGCGCTTCATCTTCCGGCCCCCGGCCGAGCATGCGGCCGGGCTGCTGTCGTTGCCGTGGCAGGAGCCCCTCGAGGAGTGGACCGACGACCGGCTCCTCGAGGTGGCCCACCGCGGCATCTCGCGGCACGTCGTGCGCTTCGTCGAGGCCGACGGCCACGTCTACGCGCTGAAGGAGATCGACGAGCGCCTCGCCCGGCGCGAGTACCGGCTGCTGGGCCGCCTGGAATCGATGGGCATGCCGGCGGTGTCGGTGCTCGGCGTGTGCGTGGAACGCCCACCCGCCGGTGCCGTGGCGGACGAACCGGGGCAGGACGCCATCCTCGTCACGCGGTTCCTCGACTACTCGATGTCCTACCGGTACGTGTTCTCGCACGGCCACGCGGCGCGCCCCACCGACCAGCTGATCGACGCGATGGTGGAGCTGCTCGTGCGGTTGCACCTCGCGGGCCTGTTCTGGGGCGACTGCTCGCTGTCGAACACCCTGTTCCGCCCGGACGCCGGCAGCATCGCCGCCTACCTCGTGGACGCCGAGACCGCGGAGCTGCACCCCTCGCTCACCGCGGGGCAGCGCAGCTTCGACATCGACTACGCCGCCGAGCGCGTCGGCGGCGAGCTGTTCGACCTGCAGGCGGGTGGTCTGCTGCCCGACGACGTCGACCCCGTCGAGATCGCGGCCGAGCTGCCGCGCCGCTACCACGCGCTGTGGGACGAGCTCACCCGGGAGGAGCTGCTGCGGCCCGACGAGCAGCGCTACCGCGTGGCCGCGCGCGTGGACCGGATCAACGAGCTCGGGTTCGATGTCGACGAGATCGAGCTGATCACCACCGAGGACGGGGTCCGGCTGCGCGTGCACACGCAGGTGGCCGAGACCGGCCGGCACCGCAACCGGCTCTACGCACTCACCGGGCTGGAGGTCACCGAGAACCAGGCGCGCAGGTTGCTCAACGACCTGCGCAGCTACCGCGGCTACCTGGAGCAGAAGGAAGGCCGCTCGGTGCCGGAGACGGTGGCCGGGCACCGGTGGCGGGCCGAGGTCTACGACAAGGTGATCGCGCGCATCCCGGAGTCCCTCGCCGACCGCCTCGAGCCCGCGGAGATCTTCCACGAGGTCCTGGAGCACCGCTGGTTCCTCTCGGAGCGGGCCGGGAAGGACGTGGGCACCACCGCGGCGGCGAAGTCCTACATCGACGCGATCCTGCCGCACACCCCGAGCACGCTGACCCTGCCCGGCGGGGACCCGCTCCCGCGCCCCTGACGGCACCGCTGGGCGAGTCCTGCCTCGTCAGGAAGGCCCTTGCGCCCCGTTCGCCACCACCCGGTGGGGGATGACCCCGCGCACGTGCGACCGATACGGTACGTGCGTGACGTCCGGCGCCTCGTACGATCCGCCGGGGTTCGATCCCCCGGCGTTCGACCCCGACGACCCACCCATGCCGCCATCGCGCCGGATCGACCCGTCGAAGCCGAACCTCGCGCGGGTGTACGACGGCTTCCTCGGGGGCAAGGACAACTACGCGGCCGACCGCGCCATCGTCCGCGAGATCCACGCGGCCACCCCGGAGCTCACGCGCGTGGTGCAGGAGGAGCGGGCGTGGCTGGGCCGGGTCACCCGCTTCCTGGTGAAGTCGGCGCACATCGAGCAGATCCTGCACGTCGGCGCGGGCATGCCCACCATCGACAACACGCACGAGGCCGCCCAGCGCTTCAACTCCGACACCCGTGTCATCTACGTCGCCGACGACCCCGTCGTGCAGGCGCACGGCCGTGCCATCCTCGCGGAGAACGACCTCACCCACCTGGCCGACGCCGACTACTCGCGGCCCGACGAGCTGTTCGGCCACGAGACGGTCAAGAAGTTCCTCGACCCGGACGAGCCGGTGGCGCTGATCCACAGCCGCACCATGCACCACGTGGCCGGCAGCGAGCGCGCGCACGAGATCGTGCAGCGCTACCTCGAGCTGCTCCCGTCCGGCTCCTACCTGGTGCTCACCCACTTCTGCGACCCGGAGGACGACGGCCAGGGCACCCAGCTCGCCCGGCTCGTCGAGGGCATCTTCAGCCGCAGCGGGCTCGGCCCGGTGGCCTTCCGCCCGCGGGAGGAGATCGCGGCGTTCTTCGACGGGCTCGAGCTCGTCGAGCCCGGTGTCTCGCGCCTGCGGGACTGGTGGCCCGACGGTCCGCTGATGGCGTCGGCCACCGTCGAGGACGAGATGATCCTCGGCGGGGTGGCCTGCAAGCCCTGAGCGGAGCATGCGCCCTCGGGTCGCCGATCAAGGGGAGATGGTGGTCAAACGATCTCTAGGAGCGTCCATTCGCCCTTGATCACCGCCGCAGGCAACACTCCGGCCTGCCGATCGCCGGCAGCGCCATCGTCACGAAGTCCGGCCGGAGGACTACGGGCTGCGGGGCACCACGGTGATCGACCACGGGCCGACCGGCTCGGTGTCGGACGCCACCTGCACCGACTCGTCGCTCGCGTTCACCACCACCGCGCCGTCGGCGGCGCGGAACACCAGCATCGGTGACGCGGGGGAGTGGCCGACCTCGACGTCCCCCTTCGCGAGCCGCGGCACGAGCCACTGCCAGGCCGCGGTGAGCGGGGTCGGCCGGCCGCCGTCGTCCTTCGTGCTGTCGGTCCAGAGCGCGGCGTAGTGCAGGTCGGGGTCGCCCTGCGGGCCCCACAACAGGGCGCCTGCCGCGCCGGACCGGGCGTACGCGGCCACGGCGGCGAGCGTGGCGGTGGCGCTGGCCGGGCTGTCCGCGCCCGGCTGTGCGCCGTCGGGCACGTCGGGGTAGAACTCCGCCCACCAGATGGGGAGGTCGGTGCGCTCGTGCAGCCACCGGTCCAGGTCGGCGTACTTCTGCGCGCCGTCGAGCACGGACGGCAGGGTGTCGTCCTTCGTCTTGGTGGAGGCGTCGACCGCGACGAAGTCGGCGCCGGCCTTGTGCTGCAGCCAGTAGTCGACCACGTCGAGTGCGCGCCGGTCCACCGCGCCCCACGGGCCGGTGACCTGGTCGGACGCGTCGGTCGTGCCCGGGTCGAGGCTGGTGAGCACGACGTAGGGGCCACCGACCTTGATGTCGGGGCGCACGGCCTTCACCGCGGCGTACACCTGGTTGTAGAAGTCGGTGTAGCCCTCGTAGTCCCAGCGGTTCGCGGCCTGGTTGTAGAAGCCCTTGAGCTCGTTCCAGACGAGCACGCGGTCGACCTGCGGGTAGCGCTCGACCGCCGCCGCGGCGAGCTTCGCGTAGTCGGCGAAGTGCTCGGGCAGCGGGTTGTCCTCGAGCTTCGACCAGTCGGTGTCGCCCTCGTCGCCGCCCTTCATCCAGTCGGGCGCGCAGCAGAGCGTGAGCATCGCCTTGCCGCCGGTCTCCTCGGTGAGCTCCATGCGCTGGTCGAGGCTGTCCCAGTCGTAGTCACCGGGGGACGGCTCCGGGTTGTCGGTGCCGAAGCCCATGAGGTGGTTGTTCTGCCAGATCGCCCCGTTGTCGCCGAGGATCTCCTTGCCCCGGTCCGTGGCTTCCTCGGGGTCGTGGGAGCCCAGGCTGTCCTGGGTGTGGGTCACCCCGAGCTCGAGGGGCACCGGCTGCTCGTCCCAGGTGAACCCCGAGTCGGCCTCGATCGCGCTCAGCGTCCGCTCGGACACGGTGGTCGGCTCGCTGGGAGCCGACGAACAGGCGGCGAGCCCAGCGATGATCACCGCGGCGAGCACCGCGAGCCGCGCGGCGTGGGGGCGGGGAGAACGCACGACGAACCTCGATGTCGACTGTTTCCGGAGGATGCCTGACGGGAGCGGCCGAAACACTACCGCTGCGCACGGACAGGTGAGACAGTGGCGGATCGACCCTGACGCGGTGCTGAGAACGCCCCCGCACCCGCCCTGATCGCGCTCCGGTACCAGCCCGGGCGTTCCCGCAGCTCAGTCGGCGTCCCCCGCTGCCGCACGCGCCCGTCGACCAGCACCACCACCTCGTCCATCCGGTCGAGTGCGGCGAGGTCGTGGGTGATGAGGATCAGCGAGCGGCCCGCGGTCGCCGCGAGCAGGTCGTCGAGCACCGCGTCGCGGGTGTCCTGGTCGAGGTGGGTGGTCGGCTCGTCGAGCACGAGCAGCGTGCCGGTCCGCCCGGTGGCAGGCACCAGGAGCGCACGCGCCAGTGCGAGGCGCAGGCGCATCCCGCCGGAGAGCCGGGCGCCGTGGGAGCCCACCTCGGTGTCCAGCAGCTCGGTGTCGAGCCCCACCCGCTCGAGCACGGCGCGCAGGCCGGCGTCGCCGGCCTCCGGATGGGCCAGGCGCAGGTTCTCGCGCACGGTGCTCGCGAACAGGTGCGGGTCCTGGGGCATGCCGGTGATCCGGGTGCGCACGGCGTCGGCGGGCTGCGCCGTCACGTCGCTGCCGTCCAGGTGCACGGTGCCGGCGTCCGGGTCGCGGAAGCGGAAGAGCACGGCCGCCAGGGTGCTCTTGCCCGACCCGCTCGGGCCGACCACCGCGACCCGCCTGCCCGGGGGCACGTCCAGGTCGACGCCGTCGAGCGCCCACGGCTCGCCGGGTCCGTAGCGGACGCGCAGCCCGCGGACCTGCAGCCCGTCGCGCGGAACGGCTCCGGCCGGGGCGGGCGAGGCCGGGCGCGGGGTGAGCGAGGGCGGGGTGTCCAGGACGTCGAAGAGGCGGGCGCCCGCCGCGCGGACGGCCCCGAGCCGAGCGGCGGCGCCCGGCAGCGGTGCGACGATCTCGAACGCGGCGAGTGCGGTGAGCACCAGCACGGCCAGGGGGACCGGGGCGAGCGTGCCGTCGCGCACGGCGGCGACGCCGAGCAGCAGGGTGCCCCAGAGCGTGAGCCCCGCGAGCAGCGCGGACGCGCCCGCGCCGAGGCCCAGCAGCCCGGCGTCGCGGCGTTCCACGCGGGTGAGCTCGGCGTCGGCGGCGTCGACCCGGTCGAGGGCGGCGGGCATGGCGCCGTACGCGACGAGGTCCGGAGCGCCGTGGAGGGTGTCGACCAGCGCCGTGGACAGCGCCGCCCGCCCGGCGGCACGCCGCCTGCCCGGCGCGCGCCCGGCGGCCGCCGCGGCCACCGGGACGGCCACCCCGCCGAGCACGAGGCCCGCCGCGAGCAGGAGCCCACCGGGCACGAGCAGCGCGGTGCTCACGGCCACCACGCCGGCCCCGGTGACGAGTGCGGCGAGCGGCGGCGTGAGGCCGCGGACGAGCAGGTCCTGGGTGGCGTCGGTGTCGCTGACGAGGCGCGTGACGAGGTCGCCCGCGCGGAAGCGGTGCACCGGCTCGGTGCGCGCCAGCCGCTCGTACACCCGGGCCCGCACGTCGGCCAGCGTCCGCAGCGCGGCGTCGTGGGTGACGAGGCGTTCCAGGTAGCGGGCGACGCCACGGGTGACGCCCAGCGCCCGGGTCGCGACGATCGCCACCGAGAGCGCCGTGAGCGGCGGGGACGTGGCGGCGGTGGCGATGAGCCATGCCGCGACGACGAGCAGCGTCACCCCGGCGGCCGTGGCCGCGGCGCCGGCGAGCACCCCGAGGGCGAAACGCGCACCCCGCGGCCGGGCGAGGGCGACCATCCGCAGCAGCGGGTCAGACACGACCGGCCCCCACGAGCCCGCCGTCGAGACGCACCACCTCGTCCGCGAGGCCGGACCATCCCTCGTCGTGGGCGACGATGACGCCGGTGCGGCCCTCCAGCAGCCGGGCGACGCCCGCGCGCACGGCGGCGGCGTGCTCCGGGTCGAGGTGTGCGGTGGGCTCGTCCAGCAGGACGATCGGTGCGTCCAGCGCCTCCCGGCGCAGGAACGCCCTGGCCAGGGCGATCCGCTGGCGCTGGCCCGCGGACAGGCGGCGCCCGCGCTCGCCGAGCGGGGTGGCGTAGCCGTCGGGGAGCGCGGCGATCACGTCCTCCGCCTCCGCGCGGCGCGCAGCCCGGCAGACCGCCTCGTCGGGGGCATCGGGGAGGCCGAGCCGGATGTTCTCGGCCACGGAGGCGTCGAAGAGGTACGGCTGCTGGGGCAGCCAGGCGATGCGCCGGCGCCACTCGTCCGGGTCGACGTCGGCCAGGTCGACCTCCCGCCCGTCGGCCGCGGTGACCAGCAGGCGGCCCGCCGTCGGCTCGGCGAACCGCAGGAGCAGGGCGAGGAGGCTGGTCTTGCCGGCGCCGCTGCGCCCGGCGACGAGGGTCGTCGTGCCCGGGCGCAGCGTGAGGTCGACGCCGTCGAGCGCCGGGGCGTCCCGCCCGGGGTAGGTCAGCCCCGTCGCGGCGAACCGGACGCTCGGGCGCGCCGCAGGGCGGACGGGGGCGGCCGGCGCGGGCGCGGAGCCGGGCACCGCGGCGGGCCGCTCCAGCACGGCGAAGACCCGCTCGGCCGCCGTCACGCCCTCCATGCTCGCGTGGAAACGGGCGCCCACCTCGCGCACCGGCAGGTACGCCTCCGGCGCGAGGATCAGCACGAGCAGCGCAGTCTCCAGGTCGAGGCGGCCGTACAGCAGGCGCAGCCCGATCTCCACCGCCACCAGCGCCACCGCGAGGGTCGCGAGCAGCTCCAGCACGAACGCCGACAGGAACGCCACCCGCAGGGTGCGCATGGTGGCCTCGCGGTGTGCGTCGGTCACCCGCCGGATGAGCGCGGCCTCGGCCGTCGCCCGGCGGAACACGGCGAGCGTCGGCAGGCCCTCCACGACGTCGAGGAAGTGGCCGCCGAGCCGCTGCAGCAGGTGCCACTGCCGGCGGGTCCGCGCTTCCGCGTGCATCCCGACGAGCGCCATGAACACCGGGATCAGGGGCAGGGTCAGCGCGATGACCAGCCCGGAGATCCAGTCCGCCCGGAACACGACGACGAGCACCGCGAGGGGCACCAGCGCCGCGAGCACGAGCTGGGGGAGGTAGCGGGCGACGTAGTCGTCGAGGGCGTCGAGGCCGCGGGTGGCGAGGGTGGCGAGCTCGCCCGCGTCCGTCGCGGCGGGGTCGGCGGCCGCCACGTGCCGCACGAGCCTGCGGCGCAGGTCGGACTTGACGCGGGCGGCGCTGCGCAGCGCTGCGGTCTCGGCCCCGTAGGTGAGGGCGGCGCGGGCGAGCGCGACGGCGCCGACGGCGGCGACGGTGCCGGCGAGTGCGTCCGCCGCGCCGGCTGTGGCACCCGCGACCGCCCGGGCGACCAGCCAGGCCTGCAGCAGGATCAGCGCCGTGGCGGCGAACCCGCACGCGACCGTGACGGCCAGGTGCACCCGCACCGCGGCCGTGGTGCGGACCAGGCGCGGGTCGAGCGGCCTCATGAGACGTGGGCCCGCGTCACGCGCCGCCGGAACACCCAGTAGCTCCAGGACTGGTACAGCACCACGAGCGGGAGGAACCCGGCGCCGATCCAGCTCAGGATGCCCAGCGTGTAGGGGGCCGACGCGGCGCCGGCGATCGTGAGGTCGAAGGCCGGGTCGAGCAGCGAGGGCAGCACGGCCGGGAACAACGCGCCGAAGAGCGCGGCGGTGGTACCCGCGACGGCGACGGCCGTGGCGGCGAACGCCCAGCCCTCCCGGCCGCGCGCGAGCAGTGCGGCAGCGGCGAGCAGCGCGCCGACGGCGACGGCCGCGACCACCACGGTGGCCGGCGAGCCGTGGTCGGCCTGGGTCCACATGAGGAACGCGAAGAGCGCGGCCGCCGCGGCCGGGGCCGCAGCCCGCGCCGCGGCCCGCGCCCGCCGCCGGACCGGGCCATCGGTCTTGAGCGCGAGGAACACGGCGCCGTGCAGCACGAACAGCGCGAGCGTCGTGATGCCGCCCACCAGCGCGTAGGGGTTGAGCAGGTCGGCGAGGCCGGAACGCACCACGCCGTCGGGACCCAGCTCGACACCGCGCACGACGTTGGCGAACACGAGGCCCCAGGTGAACGCCGGCACCGCGCTGCCGAACACGATCGCCGCGTCCCAGCGCGCCCGCCAGCGGGGATCGTCGCTCTTGCCCCGGTACTCGAACGCCACCCCGCGCCCGATCAGGGCCACGATGACCAGCAGCAGCGGCAGGTAGAAGCCGGAGAGCAGGCCCGCGTACCAGGCCGGGAAGGCCGCGAACATCGCCCCGATGGCGGTGATCAGCCAGACCTCGTTGCCGTCCCACACGGGGCCGATCGCGTTGATCACGACGCGGCGGTCGGCCTCCCGCTCGGGCCCGCGGCCGAGCACCGGCAGCAGCATCCCGACCCCGAAGTCGAAGCCCTCGAGCACGAAGTAGCCGGTCCAGAGCACCGCGATCGCGACGAACCAGACGGTGGGCAGGTCCACGGCGGGTCCCCCTCCTAGTAGACGAAAGCGGGGACGCGGTCGGACTCCGGCTCGCCCGCCGGCGGGTAGGGCACGACGTGGCCGGGCCCGGCCTTCACGTAGCGCAGGAGCAGCCGCGTCTCCACCACGGCGAGCACGCCGTAGAGCGCGGTGAAGACCGTCAGCGAGAGCGCCACCTCGGCGAGGCTCACGCCGGGCGAGACGCTCGCGGCGGTGAGCAGCTCCCCGACCACCGTCCAGGGCTGGCGGCCCATCTCGGTGAGGACCCAGCCGAAGATGTTCGCCGCGAGCGCGGCCGGCAGGGCGGCGATCGCCACCCGGTACATCCACCGCTGCCGCGGGAGCGCGCCGCGCCGGGTGAGCCACAGGCCGATCAGCCCGACGCCGACGCCCGCCAGCCCGAGCCCGATCATCAGCCGGAACGACCAGTACAGGACCGGGATGTTCGGGGTGTAGTCGCCGGGCCCGAACCGCTCGGTGAGCTGCCGTTGCAGGTCGTTGATGCCGTGCACCTCGCCTGCGGTCGAGCCGGTGGCGAGGAAGCTCAGGACGTAGGGCACCTCGAGGTCGACGACGTTGCGCCCGGCGCCGACCTCACCGATCTCGTGATCCCCGATCGCGAACAGGGAGAACCCGGCCGCGCTCTCCGTCTCCCAGATCGCCTCGGCCGACGCGAGCTTCATCGGCTCGTACTCGGCCATGAGCTTGGCCTGGTGGTCGCCGGAGAGAGCAACGACCGCCCCGGCGAGCGCCGTGGTCACCAGCCCCGCCCGCAGCGTCCGGCGGAAGAGGCCGGGCTCGCTGGAATGGGGGGCGCGCTCGCGGTGCAGGAGCTTGTAGGCCGAGACCGCCACCACGAAGAGCCCGGCCACCACGAACGATGCGGAGACGACGTGCACGTAGGTCGAGATCGCCTGCGGGTTGCCGAGCACCGCGCCGATGTCGGTGAGCCGGGCGCGCCCGGTGGCCGGGTCGACGGCGAAGCCCACGGGGTGCCGCATCCAGGCGTTGGCGGCGAGGATGAAGAACGCCGAGAGGTTCGAGCCGATCGCGGCGGCCCAGATCGTCGCCAGGTGCACGCGGCGGGGGAGGCGGTCCCATCCGAAGATCCACAGCCCGATGAAGGTGGACTCGAGGAAGAACGCGAGCAGGGCCTCCAGCGCGAGCGGCGCCCCGAAGACGTCCCCGACGAACGTCGAGTAGGCGCTCCAGTTCATCCCGAACTGGAACTCCTGGACGATCCCGGTCACCACGCCCATCGCGAAGTTGATCAGAAACAGCTTGCCGAAGAACTTCGTGGCGCGCAGGTACTCCGGCCGCCCGGTGCGGTGCCACGCCGTCTGCAGCGCCGCCACCACGACGGAGAGCCCGATCGTCAGCGGGACGAACAGGAAGTGGTAGATCGTCGTGATCCCGAACTGCCAGCGCGCCAGGTCCAGTGCGTCCACCACGTGCCTCCCCGCGAACTTCTACGGCCTGTAGTAGTTCTACCGCATGTAGAAGATCGGCGGGGGTCGGGGTGGCGCGGATCTCGGATCGCCCGGGGGCTAGGCCTTGGCGGTGGCGAACTCCTTGCCCTGGTCGTTCTCGACGACCACCTCGGCGACCTGGTCGAGGGGCACGAGGGCGGAGCCGTCGAGCGTGATCCCGTCGCGCCAGCCCTTCTCCGGGACCAGCCAGCTCCCCGCGACCTCGCGGGTGCCGTCGCGGGCCACCACGACGATGTAGCAGCGCTCGCCGCCGGGGATCCCCTTCACGGTGGCCGTGAGGCGCACCCAGCCCGCGGCCGGGGTGAGCGTGGCGCTCATCGCGACGCCGGGGGCGCCGGTGCCGGTCAGCTCCACGGCGCCCGGCGCGGCGACGACCGCGGGGGGCGGCGGGGACGTCTGGCGTCCGATCAGCACCCCGCCGCCGAGGAACACGGCCACGGCGGCCGCGGCGGCGGCGGCGACCAGGAACCGGCGCCTGCGGCGCTGGGTCGCGGCCTCCGCCCGCACCTGCCGCACCGTGCGCTGCAGCATGAGGTCGGCGTCGGGCGGTCCGTCGAGGAACGCCTCCGGTGGCACGTCGTCGAGGAGGTCGACCATCCCGCGCAGTTCCTCCCACTCGCGGCGGCACGCCGGGCAGCCGGCGAGGTGCTCCTCGACGGCGCGGGACTGCGCCGCGTCGAGCAGTCCCAGTGCGTGGGCGCCGAGCTCCTCGGGGTCGTGCGCCCCGCCGCGCTCCCGATCTGACCAGTCGCCGTTCCCGGCTCGGTGGCGGTTCACGCCGGCACCTCCCGCCCCGCCGCGTTCTCGGACACCGGGCCGGCCAGGGCCTGCCGCAGCGCCCGCAGCGCGTAGTACGACCGCGACTTCACGGTGCCGGCGGGGATGCCGAGCGCCGTGGCCGCCTCGCCGAGGCTGCGTCCCTTGAAGTAGATCTGGTCGAGCACCCCGCGGTGGTCCTCGGAGAGCTCGTCGAGCGCCGCCATCACGGTGACCGACGCCACCACGCTGTCGGCGTGGTCGCGCACCGTCGGCGGAGAATCGGGGTTCTCCGCCACCTCCTGCGGCCGGGCGGCCTTGGCGCGGTACCGGTCCGTCACGAGGTTGCGGACCACCGTCAGCAGCCAGCCCCTGGCGGAGCCCTTGCCGTTGGTCAGCACGTCCGGATGGCGCCAGGCGCGGATCAGCGTCTCCTGCACGATGTCCTCCGCAGCGGCGCGGTCGCCGGTCAGCCGGGTGGCGTACGCGAGCAGGGCGCGCCCGTGCTCGGTGTAGACGGCGTGCACCAGTGCCTCGTCACGATCACGGGCGGGTGGCATTGTCGGTGGGCTCCCGGGGCTTGGGTCGGGGGCGGAACACTAGCGAAGCCGCTCCCACCCCCGACACGGCCGATCGGCGCGTCCGGTTCACGGACGCCCCCGAACCATTTCCTCTGAACCGCTCGCGCCCGGGATCCGTGTGGGGAAGAGCGCGCCCGGACCGACCGGGCCCCGATGACCCGGGGGAGTGCCGTGGGCAGGTTCGCACCGCTGATCACGCTCGGGACGGTGGCCGCGCTCGGCGGCGGGTTGCTGTTCGTCAACACCACGGCGGGCCAGCCGTCCGTCACGGCCGGCACCGCGGTGGCGGCGCCGCCGATCACGGCCGCCCAGGCGGGTCCGGGACCGGCGCCGGAGGCCGCCCCGGTGGTCCCGCCCGCCGCCGCGCCCGCCGTGGCCAAGGCCGCGTACACGGGCCGCTCGGCCGGCAACGAGGTGACCGTGGCCCTCGCGGTGAAGGACGGCAGGGCCGTGGCGTACGTGTGCGACGGCAAGAAGCTCGAGGCGTGGTTCGAGGGCACCCTCGCCGGGGACGACCTGCAGTTGTCCGCCGCCGACGGGAAGCCCGCGATCACCGCGACGGTGACGGAGGCGGCCACGCTCGGCACGGTCACCGTCGGCGGCAAGGACCTGCCGTTCGCCGCGAAGGGCGTCGAGGCGCCGGCCGGGCTCTACGAGGGGCGTGCCGCCGTGCGCGGGGTACTCACCCGGATCGGCTGGATCGTCGAGGACAACGGCAAGGTCACCGGTGTCGCCAACGCGGGCGGCAGCCGCCGGCCTGCACCCGCCCTCGACCCGGCCGACCCCGCAGCGACGAGGATCGAGGGCGTGCCGGTCACGGTCACCGCCCTCGACGGGGCCGTCCCGGTGATCGGCCGGTGAACGCGCTCGCGACCGAACCGGGGTGTCACGGCGCCCGCACGGAGCACCGCCCGAGCGTGAGAGAGGACTCGCCATGACCCGCCCCGCACCCGGCGCCCCGCCGGGGCAGCGGACCGCCCAGATGGTCGGGCCGCACTCGGGACCGAACCGGGAGCGGAGCCTCCCGCGCGCGCCCGGTTACCCGGGCGGGGAGCCGCACCGCCGGGCCGCGCGCCGGGGAGGGGCGCGGCGCGGCGGACCGGCACTCCTCGTCGCGGCGGCGCTCGGATCGCTGGTCGCCGTGGGCCTCGGGGTGTACGGCAGGGTGCACGAGCCGGCGTCGGCCGTGCTCGGCGTCGCCGGCTTCTCCTCCTTGATCGCGGCGAAGGCGTGGCTGGCGACCGGTGCGTTCGTGCTGGCGCTGGTCCAACTCTGGTCCGCGGCCGCGCTCTACGGCCGGGTGGGCAGGCGATGGCGCGCGGGGGGCGGGGCCCCACCGTGGGTCGCGGGCCTGCACCGCTGGTCCGGCCGCGTGGCGGTGCTGCTCACCGTTCCGGTGGCCGTGCAGTGCCTGTACGCGCTCGGCTACCAGGACGCCAGCCTGCGGGTGCTCGTGCACTCCTCGGCAGGCTGCTTCCTCTACGGCGTGTTCGTCACGAAGATGCTGGTGCTGCAGCGGCCGCGCAGCCCCCGCTGGAGCATCCCGCTGCTCGGGGGCCTGCTCTTCACGGCCCTCACCGCCGTGTGGCTCAGCTCGGCGGTGTGGTTCTTCTCGACGTCCGGAATCTCGTTCTGAAAGGACTCACGTGCAACCCGTCCACTCCGATGTTCCCCGGCGCGCATTCGTCGCCGGCACCTGCGGCGCGGCCTGCGTCGCCGTGCTGAGCGGCTGCGCCACGTACGAGGTCGGTGTGTCTCCCGCGCAGGCGCCCGCCGCGCCCGGCGCCCAGGGCACTCCCGCCCCGGGCGGTTCCACGCAGGGTGGTGGTGGTGCCCACCCGCTCACCAGCACCGCCGACGTCCCGGTGGGCGGCGGCACCGTGTTCGCCGACCAGGACGTCGTGGTCACCCAGCCTGCCGCGGGGGAGTTCCGCGCCTTCTCCGCCACCTGCACCCACCAGGGCTGCAAGGTCGGCGAGGTGGTCGACGGCACGATCAACTGCAAGTGCCACGGCAGCAAGTTCGCCGTCGAGGACGGTTCGGTGGTGCACGGCCCTGCCCGCAAGCCGCTCCCGGAGCGGCAGATCTCGGTGACCGGGGAGGACATCGTCCTCGCCTGAGCCGCCGTGGGTCGGATCACCCCGCCGAGACCCGGCCAGGCCTCCCGCGCCGACCTACACTCCGGACGATCGGGCCCGGCGGCACGGTGGCCGCCCGGGGTGGCGGAAGGTGTGACGCTGCATGGACACGGCCCCCAGTGGTGGTAGCACGGCCCAGGTCGACGGTGCGGCGCTCGACGCGCAGGCGCCCCCGGAGCCGGAGGAGCTGGCGCTCGGCTCGGAGTTCCCGCAGGCGGACCGGGAGGCGTGGCTCGCGCTCGTCGACCGGGTGGTGCGCAAGGCCGGGCGCATCCCGGAGGACGCGGCGGCCGGCGCGGGGTTCGAGAAGCTGACCTGGCGCACGCTCGACGACATCCCGGTGCTGCCCCTCTACACCGCGCGGGACGTCCCCGATCCCGACGGGGTGGGCGTGCCGGGCGCCGCCCCGTACGTGCGCGGTGGCCGCGCGAACGGTCCTGCCCCCGACGGCTGGGACGTGCGGCAGCGCCACGCCGACCCGGACCCCGCCGCGGCCCGCACGGCGGTGCTCGCGGACCTCGAGAACGGGGTCTCCTCCATCTGGCTGGCCGTCGGCGCCGGTGGCAGCGCCGTCGCCGATCTCGGCGCGGTCCTCGACGGCGTCCACCTCGACCTCGCCCCCGTGGTGCTCGACGCCACGGCGGACACCGCCGAGACCGAGATCGCCGCCGCGCAGGCGTTCCTCGACCTGGCGGGGGAGCGGGACGGTGTGCGCGGCACGCTCGGCCTGGATCCCGTCGGGCGCCGCGCGCGCACGGGCGACGGGCCCGACGTGGACGTGGTGGTCCCCGTCGCGACCACGGTGGCATCGGCGTTCCCGCGGGTGCGGGTCGTCGTCGTGGACGCGCTGCCGGTGCACGGTGCGGGCGCGTCCGACGCGCAGGAGCTCGGGTTCTCGCTCGCCGCGGGCGTGGCGTACCTGCGCGCGCTCACCGGCGCGGGGCTGGACCTGGCCACTGCGGCCGGCCTGCTGGAGTTCCGGTACGCGGCCACCGTGGACCAGTTCCCGACGATCGCGAAGCTGCGCGCGGCGCGCCGGCTGTGGTCGCGGGTCACCGAGGCGTCGGGGCAGGCCCTCCCGCAGTTCCAGCACGCCGTCGGCTCGCCGTCGATGCTCACCCGCCGCGACGTGCACGGGAACCTGCTGCGCGGCACCGTCGCGGGCTTCGCGGCAGGCGTGGGCGGCGCCGACGCGGTCACGGTCGCGCCCTTCGACGCCGCGGCCGGCGCGGCCGGGCCCTTCTCCCGCCGGATCGCCCGCAACACCCAGTCGCTGCTGGTGCAGGAGGCGCACCTGGCGCGGGTGATCGACCCGGCAGGCGGCTCGTGGTTCGTCGAGTCCCTCACTCGGGAGCTCGCCACGGCGGCGTGGGCGTTCTTCCAGGAGATCGAGGCCGCGGGCGGCGTGCTCGCCGCGCTGGACGCGGGCCTGGTGGCGGACCGCGTCGCGGTGGTGCGCGAGCGGCGTGCCGAGGCGGCGGCGCGGCGCACCGCCCCGATCGTCGGCGTGAGCGAGTTCGCCCACCTCGCCGAGCCGCCGCAACAGCGCCCGCCGGAGCCGCCGCCCGCCGCCGGTGGGCTTCCGCGCTACCGGCCCGCCGAGCCCTACGAGGCGTTCCGGGACCGCTCGGACGCGGTGCTGGAGGAGACCGGGTCCCGGCCGCGGGCGTTCCTCGCCACCCTGGGTCCCCTGTCCGCCTACACCGCGCGGGCCGCCTTCGCGCGCAACCTGCTGCAGGCGGGGGGCATCGAGACCCCCGAGGCGGGCCCGACCGAGACCCCCGATGACGTGGCCGCGGCGTTCCGGGAGGCGGGCACCCCGGTGGCGGTGCTCTGCTCGACCGATCCGCTCTACGCCGACCGCGCCGCGGCGACCGTGGAGGCGCTGCGCGCGGCCGGCGCGCGGTACGTGTTGCTCGCGGGGAAGGCCGAGGTGCCCGGGGTGGACGGCCACCTGGCCGCGGGCTGCGACGCGCTCGCCGTGATCGAGTCGGTCCACCGGGCACTGGAGGTGCAGGCATGATCCCCGACTTCACCCGCGTGCCGCTGGAGGACGGGAACCCCGCGACCGGGGCGTGGGCGGGCGACGTCCCGGCCTGGACGGCCCCGGAGGGCATCGACGTCGCGCCGCTCTACACCGCGGCCGACCTGGCTGGGGTCGACTTCCTGCGCACCTACCCGGGCATCGCGCCGTACCTGCGCGGCCCGTACCCGACGATGTACACGACCCAGCCGTGGACGCTGCGCCAGTACGCGGGCTACTCCACCGCGGCCGAGTCGAACGCGTTCTACCGGCGCAACCTCGCGGCCGGGCAGAAGGGCCTGTCGATCGCGTTCGACCTGGCCACCCACCGCGGCTACGACTCCGACCACCCGCGCGTGGCGGCCGACGTCGGCATGGCGGGCGTCGCGATCGACTCGATCTACGACATGCGGCAGCTCTTCGACGGCATCCCGCTGGGGGAGATGTCGGTGTCCATGACGATGAACGGCGCCGTGCTCCCCGTGCTCGCGCTCTACGTCGTGGCGGGCGAGGAGCAGGGGGTGCCGCACGAGAAGCTGACCGGGACCATCCAGAACGACATCCTCAAGGAGTTCATGGTCCGCAACACCTACATCTACCCGCCGCAGCCCTCGATGCAGATCATCTCGGACATCTTCTCCTACACCTCGCGGGAGATGCCGAGGTTCAACTCGATCTCCATCTCCGGCTACCACATCCAGGAGGCCGGGGCCACGGCCGACCTGGAGCTGGCCTACACGCTCGCCGACGGCGTGGAGTACCTGCGGGCGGGCATCGACGCCGGGCTGGACGTCGACCGGTTCGCGCCGAGGCTGTCGTTCTTCTTCGGCATCGGCATGAACTTCTTCATGGAGGTCGCGAAGCTGCGGGCGGCGCGGCTGATGTGGGCGAAGCTGGTGAAGCAGTTCGGCCCGTCGAACGACAAGTCGCTCAGCCTGCGCACGCACTGCCAGACGTCGGGCTGGTCGCTCACCGCGCAGGACGTCTACAACAACGTGATCCGCACCTGCGTGGAGGCGATGGCCGCCACCCAGGGCCACACGCAGTCGCTGCACACGAACGCCCTGGACGAGGCGCTCGCGCTGCCCACCGACTTCTCCGCCCGCATCGCGCGCAACACCCAGCTGCTGCTGCAGCAGGAGTCGGGCACCACCCGCGTGATCGACCCGTGGGGCGGCAGCTTCTACGTCGAGCGGCTGACCTACGACCTCGCCCGGCGGGCGTGGACGCACATCGAGGAGGTCGAGCGCGCGGGCGGGATGGCTCAGGCGATCGACGCCGGCATCCCGAAGCTGCGCGTCGAGGAGGCCGCCGCCCGCACCCAGGCCCGCATCGACTCCGGGCGCCAGCCGGTGATCGGCGTGAACACCTACCCGGTCGACCAGGACGAGGACATCGAGGTCCTGAAGGTCGACAACGCCGGGGTGCGCCGCGAGCAGCTGGAGAAGCTGCGCCGGCTGCGGGAGGAGCGCGACGACCGCGAGGTGGACGCCGCGCTGTCCGCGCTGACCTCGGCGGCCGCGCTGATCGCCGAGGGCTCCCCGCGCACCGACGACCAGAACCTCCTCGCGCTCTCGGTGGCGGCGGCGCGGGCGAAGGCCACCGTGGGGGAGATCTCCGACGCGCTGGAGAAGGTCTTCTCGCGCCACGCCGGCCAGATCCGGATCATCTCGGGGGTGTACGCGCACGAGGCGGGGCAGAACCCGGCGATCGACCGGGCGCGCGAGCTGGTGGACGAGTTCGCCGCCCAGGAGGGGCGCCAGCCGCGGATCCTGGTGGCGAAGGTCGGGCAGGACGGGCACGACCGCGGCCAGAAGGTGATCGCCACCGCGTTCGCCGACCTCGGCTTCGACGTGGACGTCGGTCCGCTGTTCTCCACGCCCGCCGAGGTGGCCCGCCAGGCCGCCGACGCCGACGTGCACGTCGTGGGCGTCAGCTCGCTCGCCGCCGGGCACCTCACCCTGGTGCCCGAGCTCCGCTCGGAGCTCGCCGCGCTCGGGCGGGAGGACATCACGATCGTCGTCGGCGGCGTCATCCCGCCCGCGGACCACGCGGCCCTGCGCGAGGCCGGTGCGGCGGCGGTGTTCGGACCCGGCACCGTGATCGCCGAGGCGGCGGTGGACCTGCTCGGCACCCTCATCGCGAAGCTGCACTAGTGCCCAGGGAGGTCGACGTCGCGGCCCTGGTCAAGGGCGTGCTGGACGGGTCGCGGACCGTGCTCGCGCGGGCGATCACCCTCGTCGAGTCGCACCGCCCGGACCACCGCGAGGCGGCGCAGCAGCTGCTGATGGAGCTGCTCCCGCACGCCGGTGGCGGCCGCCGCGTCGGGATCAGCGGCGTGCCGGGTGTCGGGAAGTCGACCTTCATCGAGGCGCTCGGCACCCGCCTCACGGGGGCGGGCCACCGCGTCGCCGTGCTCGCCGTCGACCCGTCGTCGACCCGGACGAAGGGCTCGATCCTCGGCGACAAGACCCGCATGGGTCGCCTCGCGAGCGACGACAACGCGTTCGTGCGTCCCTCTCCCAGCGCCGGGACGCTCGGTGGCGTCGCCCGCGCCACCCGCGAGACGATCGTGCTGATGGAGGCCGCGGGCTACGACGCGGTGCTGGTGGAGACCGTCGGCGTGGGGCAGTCCGAGGTGGCCGTCGCCGCGATGGTCGACACGTTCCTGCTGCTCACGATCGCCCGCACCGGGGACTCCCTGCAGGGGATCAAGAAGGGCATCCTCGAGCTCGCGGACGTCGTCGCCGTCAACAAGGCCGACGGTCCGCACGAGGGTGACGCGCGCGTCGCGGCCCGCGAGCTGCGCGGTGCGCTGCGCATGCTGACGCCCGCCAGCGCGGCGTGGACGACTCCGGTCCTCACCTGCAGTGCGCAGACCGGCGCCGGCATGGACGAGGTGTGGACCGCGGTGCTGGACCACCGCGGCGCCCTCGAGGCGGCGGGCGAGCTGGAGCGCCGCCGCGCCGACCAGCAGGTCGAGTGGATGTGGCGGGTGGTCCGCGACCGCCTGCTCGACCGCCTCCAGTCCGACCCCGCGGTCCGGGCCGCGCTGCCCGACGTGGAGCGCGCCGTCCGTGGCGGCGAGCTCACCCCCACCCTGGCCGCCCAGCAGCTGCTGGAGCTGCTCGGCGGCTGAGGGCCGTCCCTCAGGCGAGTGCGGGCACCGGCTCGTCGGCGTCCTCCCGCGGCGGGTGCGGCACCCGCCGCGCGTCGCGGATCCGGACGAGCGCGGCCACCGCCGCGACCGTGGCCATCAGCGCGACGACGCCCGCCAGCTGGAGCGCCAGTGCCGGGCCGAAGGTCTCCGACATCCAGCCCACCAGCGGGCCACCGAGCGCACCGGCGGCCGCGGAGACGGTGGCCTGCGCCGCCAGCACGCGCCCGCGCATGTCCTCGGCGCTGTCGAGCTGCACCCGCGTTCCGAGCGCGGTGTCGATCACCACCGCACCCGCCGCGATCGGCAGGATGACCGCGGCGAACGGCAGGAGACCGGGGGAGAACCCGCTGAGGAGCTGCAGGGAACTCGTCACGAGCGCGGCGCCGATCAGCACGCGCATGCCGAGCTGCCGGCACCGGGCGGCGAAGAGCCCGCCACCGACGGTGCCCACCGCGAACACCGTGGACAGCAGGCCGAACCCCGCGGCCCCGGCCTGCAACGGTCCGGTGCTCATGGCCGCCATCGTCACCTGGTAGTTGCGTCCGATGCTCGAGAGGACGAACCCGAGCGCGAAGAGGACCAGCAGGCGGCTCTCCCCCCGCAGGTAACGCAGGCCGGCGAGCATCCCGCTGCGCCGGGGCGTGCTGACCTCCATCGGGTGCAGCGTGCCCGGCCGGATGGCGACCACGGCGGCGATCACGGCGACGAAGCTCGCCGCGTTCACGCCGAAGAGCAGGGATGCGCCGCCGAGCCCGGCGAGCACGCCGCCGAGGCTCATGCCGAGGATGCGGCCGGTCGAGTTGAGGACGCTGCCGAGGGCGAGCGCGTTGCCGAGGTCGGCCCGGCCGACGACCTGCGCGGCGAGCTTGCCCATCGGCGGTCCGTCGAACGCCGAGACGAGGCCGGTGAGCGCGGCGACGGCGTAGACCGCGGTGGTCGTCGCCCCGGCCAGGGCGATCACGGCGAGCGCCGCCGCCAGCAGGAGGTGCAGGGTCTGGGTGGCGAGCACCAGCGGGCGCAGCGGCAGCCGGTCGGCCAGAACGCCCGACCACGAGCCGAGCACCAGCATCGGCACGGCCTGGAAGAGGATCGTGAGGCCGACCGCGGTGGCCGAGCCCGTGGACTCGAGGACCAGCCAGTTGAGCCCGAGGACCTGCATCCAGGTGCCGGTGGAGGAGACGAGGTCCGATGCCGCCCACAACCGGTAGTTGCGGTGACCCAGTGCGCGGAACATCGGCGGCAGTTGTGGCCGCAAGGGGAGCCTTTCGGGGAGCGCTTCGGGGGCGCGACGGGGGAGCAGCACTGGTCCGGGGGATCGGTGACGCCGGCGTCGGCGCCGACCGTCGTCAGGGCCGCGGGGACGGCCCGTTGCAACCCACTGCTTCCCCGCACCGCATCCCGGGCCGGCGGGAATGAGGCGGACGCCACGCCCGATCGATGTTTCGACTGCGGCGCGCCCGCCCGGGGAGAACGCCCCGATCGGGTTAACGTCGCGGTGTGCTCGGGGTCAGTCACGCGCTGTCGGGAGCGGCCCTCGGGCTCGCCGTCGCGGGCTTCGTGCCCCAGCTGCTCGGGGAGCACCCGGACGCCGGCACGGTGCTGACGTTCACCGCGGTCTGCGCGGGCGCGGCGCTCCTGCCCGACCTCGACCACCCGTCCTCGATGGCCTCCCGCCGGTTCTCGGTGGCGTCGTGGCTGGCGAGCCACGCGGTGCGGCCGCTGTCGCGGCTGGTGTACGACCTCACCAGGGGCCGCCGCGACACCGGCCGGGGCTCCCACCGGGGCCTCACCCACACGGTCGTGGGCGCCGTCCTGCTCGGGGTGGCGGTGAATGTGGCGTCGGCCCGCTTCGGCACGCCGGTGCTGGTCGGCACGCTGTTCGTGTGCCTCGCACTGGCCATCAAGGGGCTCGACGACCTGGTGCCCGGCCCGCCGTCGCTGGTGATCGCCGCCGGGCTGACCTACGCGATCGAACAGGTCGTGCCGGGCGGTACGGCGGGCACGGCCGGGTGGCTGGGCACGGCCGTGACGCTGGGCATGGTGGTCCACTCGGCCGGCGACGCGGTCACCGAGTCCGGCGCGCCGCTGCTGTGGCCGCTGCCGATCCGCAAGCGGCGGTGGTACCCGGTGGGCAGCCCGCGGCCGCTGCGGTTCCGCACGGGCGGGGCCGTCGAGGCCTGGCTGGTGGCGCCCGCCCTCACCGTGGGTGTCTTCCTGCTCGCCGCGTTCGTCGTGCCCGGGGTGGCGCCGTGGCTCCTGGAGATGCGCGCCCACGTCGAGCGGCTGGTCGCGGGCGGCTGATGCCGCGGAGCGGGCGAGGGCGATGATGCACGGGTGGACTCATCCCTCGCGAGCCGGCCGGTGGTCGGGATCCTGCATCCGGGCGCGATGGGCGCCGCGCTCGGCTCGGCGCTGAAGGCGCGGGCGGGCACGGTGATCTGGGCGGCGGCCGGGCGCAGCCACGCCACCGCCAAGCGCGCGGAGCTCGCCGACCTCGTCGCCGTGCCCGACGTGGCCGAGCTGGCCCGGCGGGCGCAGGTGATCGTCTCGATCTGCCCGCCGCACGCGGCCCGCGCGGTCGCCGAGGAGGTCGCGGCCGCACTGGACGGCCGCCCGGACCCGCCGCTGTACATCGACGCGAACGCGGTCGCGCCCGGGACCGTGCGCGACATCGGCGCGCTGCTCGGCGAGCCGCGGGTGGTGGACGGGGCGGTGATCGGCAGGCCGGCGTGGGAGGCGGGCCGCACGGTGCTGTGGCTCTCCGGGGAGGCGGCGCCCGCGGTGGCCGACCTGTTCGCGGGCTCCCCGTTCACGGCGCGGGTGCTCGGGCCCGGTTTGGGCGCGGCCAGCGCGCTCAAGGCGTGCTACGCGTTGCAGACCAAGGCGTTGCCCACCGTGTGGGCGGCGCTCGCGGACGCCGCCGACGCCTACGGCGTGCGGGACGCGCTCTCCGACCAGCTGGCCCGCGACGGAGTGGACCTCACCGTGCAGCTCGACGCGCTGCGCGCCCGCGCCGGGGCGAAGGCGTGGCGCTGGGCCGGTGAGATGGACGAGGCGGCGGCGACGTTGGCCGCGGTCGGCGTGCCGGACGGCTTCTCCCGTGCGGCGGCCGAGGTGTACCGGCGCATGGCCGACGGCTCCTGATCCGGGCGGCTCCCGGCCCGGAACGCGGACCGCCGCCGCACCGGAGGGGTGGAAGCGGCGGCGGTCTGCACGGGGCCCACGGCCCCGGGTCGAGGTGGGTGGGTCGGTTGTCGGTGTCGGCTATCCCCGTCAGTCGCCGTCGCTGTCCGGGTGGTGCGGGACGCTCCAGCCCCGGTTCCCGGGCGAGCTGCCGGACTCGGAGCTCGACGCCGCGATCGCCGCCGGCGCGAGCAGCGCCAGGACGGCGCCGATCACCACGCTGACCAGGGCTGTTGCCGCCACACGCTTGCCTCGCATGGGGACAGCTTGGCCGCAGGGGTCGGGGTCCGTCGCGGTCGGCAGGCGAATTCCACCCGAAGGGGTCCCTTCAGGGCCGAGATCGGGTGGTGCGGGTACGCAGCGTGGCCGCCCGGGTCGCCCGACCCGGCGCGCCGCCCACGGGTGGGGGCGGTCACCGGCCGGTGAGGGCCACCTCGAACGAGTAGCGCGAGGCGCGGTACAGGTGGTCGCCGAACTCGACGACGAGCCCGCGGTCGTCGAACGCGGTGCGCCGCATCGTGAGCAGCGGGGCGCCACGGGTCTCGTCGAGCAGCTTCGCCTCGGCCGCGGTGGCGCGGCGGGCGCCGATGCTCTGGGATGCGGAGGCCAGCGCGACCCCGGCCTCGCGGAGCACCTCGTAGAGCCCGCGCTGCTCGAGCAGCTCCGGCTGCAGCGGCACGAGGTCGGCGCGCAGGTGGTTGCGCATGATCGCGAGGGGCTCCCCGTTCGTGCTGCGCAGGCGCTCGAGGGCGATCACGGAGGTGCCTTCCGGCACCTCGAGCGCGGCGGCCACCACGCCGGACGCCGGCTCGACGCTGTGCGAGAGCACGGTGGTGGCGGGCTGCTGGCCAGAGCTCGTGAGGTCGTCGAACAGGCTCGTGAGGCCGACCGGGCGCCGGACGCGCGCCCGCGCGACGTGCGTGCCGACACCGCGCTTGCGCACCAGCAGCCCCTTGTCCACGAGGTACTGGATCGCCTGCCGCATCGTCGGGCGCGACAGGCCGAGCTCCTCGGCCAGCGCGATCTCGTTGTCCAGCCGCGAGCCGGGCGGGAGGCTGCCGGACTCGATGGCCTGCTCGAGCTGGCGGGCCACCTGGAAGTACAGCGGCACCGGGCTGGCGCGGTCCACCAGGACCTGCGGGCGGTCGGGCATCGCAGCCTCCTGTCCGGTCGTGCCTGCCCAACGTCGTGCTGGCCCACCATGGTGCCGTTGGTCCTGACAACCTAACGATCGCCCCGCGGTGCCGCTACGGGCGCCGATCAGCCCGAGGGGCCGAAGCGCTCCACCCGGATGCTCTCCACCGGCACGCTGGCCTCGACGAGGACGGCGGTGGCGGCGTCGGCGAAGCCGGGGGAGCCGCACACGTACGCGGTCTCGCCGCCGCGCACCAGTGGCGCCACGTCGGCGAGCGCGAGGCGGCCGGCCGCACGGCCCGCGCCGGGGGCCGCGTGGCGCGTGTAGAGCACGGTGGTCTCGGGGCCGGGCAGCTCGTCGGCGTAGTACAGGTCCTCCGGCGAGCGCGCGGAGACGACGAGGCGCACCAGGTCCGGGCGGCCCAGCCGCCGGGCGTGGCGCAGCATCGCCATCAGCGGCACCACGCCGGAGCCACCGCCGACGAGCAGGGCCGGCCCGCTCGCGTCCCAGCCGAAGTAGCCGATCGGGCCGCGCACCTCGAGCTCGTCGCCGGGCACCACGACGTCGTGCAGGAACTCCGATACCTCGCCGTCGTCGAGCCGCTCGACGGTCAGCTCGATCTCGCCGCGGTACGGGGCGCCGGCGGACGACCCGCTGACGCTGTCGTCGGGTGCCGAGGAGACCGAGTAGTCACGGGATGCGGTGTAGCCGTCGGGAGCGGTGAGCCGCACGACGTAGTACTGGCCGGCGAGGTGGCGGCGCGGCTCGGGCAGCGCGAGCCGGAAGGTGCGGGCGCGCGGCGTCTCGTCCCGGACGGAGAGCACGCGCGCGTTCTGCCAGCGCAGGGTGCGGCGGTGGGTCGTGCCGCCGGGCGTGAGCGTCACCGTCCGCTCAGTCCCCCTGGTAGCGCTGCTCGGCCCACGGGTCGCCGCGGTCGTGGTAGCCGTTGCGTTCCCAGAAGCCCTGCTCGTCGTGGTCCATCAGGCGCAGGCCCGACACCCACTTCGCGCTCTTCCAGAAGTACAGGTGCGGCACCAGCAGCCGGGCCGGGCCGCCGTGGATGGCGCTGAGCGGCTCGCCGTCCGCGTCCCAGACGACCCAGGCCTTGCCGCCGGTGACGTCGTCCAGCGGGAGGTTCGTGGTGTAGCCGGTGTGCGACACCGCCATGACGTGGGTGGCCGTGGGCAGCGGCCTCGCGGCGGCCAGCAGCGTGTCGACGGCGACGCCGTCGAAGGTCATGCCGAGCTTCGACCACGTGGTGACGCAGTGGATGTCGCCCTCGTAGCGGGACCGGGGGAGGGCGTGGATCTCGTCCCAGGTCCAGGTGACGGTGTCCTCCACCTGACCCTCGATCGTGAACGTCCAGCGGTCGGTCGGGATGTTCGGGGTGGCCTCGGCGTGCAGGACCGGCCATTCGTCACGCGCGTCGTACTGCCCGGGTGGCAGCCGCGGGTCGCGCTCTCGGCGTCGTCCGACGAAACCTCGGGTGATACCGGCCATGCTCTGCTCAACCTCCGTGACGCGGGTTCATTCCGGGGCGCCGCGCGCCGGCCCAGCCCAGCAACGCGGCGAGGACGTCCTCGGCCACGGCCCCCGGCCGGTCGGACCCGAAGTGCCGGGCCGCCGCCGCGCGCAGGCGTACGCCCAGCACGGCCGTCCCGACGGCGGCCGCCGCGCCGAGGAGGCCGGGCAGCGTCGGGTCGTGCCCGTCGCGGCGGGCGACCGCGGCGGCCGAGGTGGCGCCGAGCGCGGCTCGGGGGACCAGCCCCGTCGGAGCGAGCCTGCTCGGCACGCTCGGGAGCTTGTCGGCGACGAGCTCGGCCGCGGCGGCCACGGTCGAGAGCGTGCTGCCGGCGCGGCCACCGAGCCGGGAGGCGAGGATGCCCGGGTCGCCCGGCCGGGAGGTGAGCGCGACCGCGGCGATGCCGGTGGCGCTGCGGGAGCCGCTGGACGCACCCAGCGCAGCCGCCCTCAGCAGGGCCGCGGGGTTCGCCCGCGGCACCGGCTCGCGGCCCTCGGCCACGCGGGACACCGAGACGAGCGTCGAATGCGTCGTGAACCCGTACACCAGCGGCGGGACCGCCGCGGCCAGCCGGTCGGCGCCGCCGGGACCGGTACCGCGGCGCGGGTCGACGATCCGCAGCGCGGCCGCGGGCCCTGCGCTCGCCGCGGCCGCCGCGAGCCCGAGCCGCGGGCCGCTCACGGCGGCGGGCGGGCGGACCGCGGGCGCGCGCAGCACCCCGGGG